>CANPFP010000014.1 GCA_947573385.1 uncultured Bacillota bacterium
GGTGTTTTTTTTTTTTATTTTGTTCAATATTTTTTTTTCTCTTTTGGGTTTTTGGGTGGGGTCTGGGCCTTTTTTTTGTTTTTTGGGGGGGGGGGGCCCCCCCCCCCCCCCGCCCCTACATTGTAATCCAAATAACTGCCCCGGTCAACCAAATAAAAAACAGGCATGTCCCCCTTTCCCGCCGCATAGACTGGAGGTGGACAGGCAAGCTGTAGCCAATCTGTAACCATTTTCTCATCAACTTGTAACGGCTTCGACAAGAAGGTAACAGAACATTCGTGCTAAGATAGGGGTACAAACGGGAAAGGAGGTCTCCTCTATGTTTAAAAAGCTACTGACTGCGGCCCTCATTACCTCGATGCTCATTTTACCTGTGAACAGCGCAGGTCCTGCCGATCCTCAGGGGGCCTCGGCCCCTGGCCAGGTTCAGGACTATCTCCCCGGCGACGTGCCCGCAGAGACCGACGCAGCGGAATCCATGTCCCCTGCCCTCCACGCCCTGCTGCTGGCCATGCTCAACCACGACGTAAAAGCCTTTGACTTCCGCGACCGGACTCTGGCTTGGGAGGGACTATACAACATGCTCTCCCTCTACGGCCAGATGGACAGCCGCAGCATCACCGAACAGGGTGAGTTGTTCCTGCCCGAAGAGACGGTGCTGGACTATGCCGCCGTTCTGGATATGGATTTGGACGGACTGGGCACTCCCCCCGCCGCCATTCGGGACCGGCTGAACTACGACAATGTCTCCCGCAGTTATGTGGTAGTGTGCGGTGCAGACAACCTGGCCCAAATCCAGGTGGAGAACCTGGCGGTTTCCGGCGATAGCTATGTGCTCACCGGCGCCCTGGTCTACGAGGCAGAGAACGAGGTTCTGGTCCGTTTCCAGGCCACCCTTCAGTTCCAGGACAACATGTTTGGCTACGCTGTCTCCGCGCTGGCCATAACCGGCTAACCTTACCAGGCAGCATAATAACAGGCCCCCCGGCTTTCCCCGGGGGGCCTGTCTTACCCTATCTTACTTCCGGAAAGAGACGCTCATTTCCTGAAAGCACTTTGGGCAGATATTTTTGCCCCGAAATTCGATGATATCCTTTTCGTTGTCGCAGAAGATGCAGGCGGGCTGGAATTTCCTTAGCACAATGGATGGGCCGTCCATGTAGATTTCCAAGGAATCCTTCTCCTCGATATCCAAAGTACGGCGCAGTTCAATGGGGAGTACGATGCGGCCCAGTTCGTCCACCTTTCGGACAATACCAGTGGATTTCATAAAATGCCTCCTTTTTATCTGTTACAGACCCGGAGTCCAAGGCTTGGCCCCGGCATATTTTTCTCTTCTCTTATTGTAACGGTAAAAAAATGCAATGTCAACTGTTTCTATCGGGTAAAATAGGGTGAAAAATGTAGAATTTTTGTGGAAAAGAGGTTATGGGCTGGATTTTTTTGTAAATTATTGGTTTTCCAGCAGACATGATTTTCCAGTTGCCGCCGTATAGATGGGACAAGAGGGGGGATTGGTTTTGACCATGACGGTAATCTGGACGGGGATGGTGGTCCTCTCCATTCTGTGCGGACTGGCCACCGGGCAGGGACCGGCGGTGGCCTCGGCGGCGGTAGAAGGGGCAGCAGCAGCCGTGGAGCTTGCTTTGTCCATCGCGGGGATGCTCTGCCTGTGGACGGGGGTGATGGAGGTGATGCGCCGGTCGGGGCTGGCTGACAAACTGTCCCGGCTTCTGGCCCCCGTGCTGCGCCGGCTCTTCCCTCAGGCGGCAAAGGACCAAGACACTATGGACAGCATCTCCGCCAATGTGTCCGCCAACCTGCTGGGCCTGGGCAGCGCCGCCACCCCCCTGGGACTGGAGGCCGCCCGACGCCTGGCCCGGCGCAGCCCCGGGACAGCCTCGGACAGTCTCTGTATGCTGGTGGTGTGCAACACCGCATCCATCCAACTCATCCCCACCACTGTGGCATCCGTCCGGGCCGCGGAGGGGTGTACCGCCCCCTTTGATATCCTCCCCGCCGTGTGGCTGGCCTCCGCCCTGTCCGTGGGGGTGGGGATTGGAGCGTGCAAAATTTTTGCAAGGATATGGAGGGATTGATATGGACCTGCTCTTCACCATGCTGATCCCTCTGACCATTGCGGCCATTGCCCTCTATGCCGCCGGGCGGCGGGTGGACGTCTACTCCGCACTGGTTCAGGGGGCGGGCTCCGGGCTGGAAACCCTGACCCGTATCATACCGGCTCTCATCGGCCTGATGACTGCGGTGTATATGCTCCGGGCCTCCGGGGCACTGGAGCTGCTGGCGGCCGCTCTGGCGCCCCTTCTGGACCGGTTGGGCCTGCCCTCGGAGCTGCTGCCCCTGATGCTGGTGCGGCCCATCAGCGGCTCTGCCGCCTTGGGGGTGGGAGCTGAGCTGATCTCCACCTATGGCCCCGACTCCCAGCTGGGCCGTACTGCCGCCGTCATGCTGGGCTCCACAGAGACCACCTTTTACACCATCGCCGTCTACTTTGGCGCTGTTGGCATCACCAAAACCCGTTACGCCGTCCCCGCAGCCCTCTGCGCCGATCTCACCGGCTTTTTAGCCGCCGCCTGGGCGGTACGGGTATGCTTTGAATAAAAAATCGCCGCCCGGCGGGCGGCGATTTTTTATTCTTCCTCCTGGATGATGTGGGGTTCCGGGGGAATAACGGGCCGGTCGCCCTCCAGCTGGTCGAAGTAGTCCTCCTCCTGGAGCACCGGCTTGCGGTGGCGGGCAATGGCCATAATGGTGGGGTAGAGCACAATAGCGATAAGCCCGCCGGAAAATCCGTTGTTGTACAGATTCATCCCCGCCACGGGGGAGCCGGTGTACAGCACCACCGACGAGTGGAGGAATCCGGCCAGCACCCCATAGCCCCAGCCGAAGTAGCCGGCGATGGGGGCCAGGGTGGTACAGAACAGGCAGGCCAGCTGGACGGCGGAATCGGTGAGGGACCAGTCCATCACCACGCTGCCCAAGGCCACTCCAGCCATGACGGGCAGGATGTTGAAGGCGTGCTTGCCGAAGGCGGAGAAGCCCATAACGGTGAGGATGCCCCCCACGGTGGGGCCGTTCAGGTCGCCGCCGGTCAGCAGGATATAGGCCATCCCGATGAGCCCGTTGACCCCGGCGTTAATCACCACCGGGGCGGGGCCGAACATGCGCAGGTAGTCGCTGGGCGCCCGGCCGCTGGTCTGGAGCAGCCGCCGGTAGCCCGCCCAGGCCGCCCAGACGGGCTTGTTGGCAAAAAGCAGACCACCCACAATCAGCATAACGCACAGGGAGCCCAGCATGATGCCGAAATGCAGGTCATAGCCCTCGGCCCAACGGTAGTAGGTGGTAGGGTCCGCCCCCAGGGAGACCATCAGAGGCACGCAGATAAGGGCCACCAGCCCGCAGGCAAAGCCCACATTATACAGGTTCATGCCGTTCTGAATGCGGTAGGTGTAGGTGGCCAGAGGGGGCATGACAAAGCCGATGGCCAGCCCCACCAGCACCCCCTCGATGGGTCCGCCCCAGCCGTTGTCCAGGGCGATGTAGCTGACGATGGGGGCCAGGGCGGTAGCCATCAGGCCGATGCCGATGTTGCCCGCCGCCGGCTGCTTCTGCACCTTGGTATACAGCCAGGTACCGGCCAGAATGGGCCAGATATTCACAAAATTCTTGCCGAACAGGGAAAACCCCGACATCAGCCCCATCTCCACCAGGGTCATGCCGTTGAGGGTGTCCCGGGCGGCGTAGAGCACGCAGATGCTGACAGCCGTCACGATGGCGGAGTTCACCAGGGCCGCCCCCGGCCCGGCCACCAGGACGTAGTCGGTAATGAGGGCATCCTCGGTGGTGACGATGGTATACAGCCCCCGCAGGATGCCGGCGGGGGTGTCCAGCACAAGGCCGGCCAGGGCCAGCAGGATGGCGTAGGCCCACAGATAGGGATACATCCTGTCATATCGGGCCTGGTGCTCGTGATGCAGCAGATGGAACACTCCCATTGGCCGTTATCCTCCAAAAAACTCCCTTGTTTGGTCCGCGTTGTGTTGAATTTCCTCTGCCAGGGCCTCCACAGAGGGGAATTTCCGCTCCGGGCGAAGGTACTTATAGAACTCCACCCGCACTGTACGGCCGTAGAGGTCGCCGTTGAAGTCCAGAAGGAAGCTCTCCACCGTCACCTGGTCCCCATCCTCCACCGTGGGCCGGACCCCCACGTTGGTCACCGCCATGCAGGATCCCTCCCCCGGGATGCAGGGCTGGTGGTCTGGGTAGTCTGGGAGGACCCACACATGGGTGGCGTAGACCCCAAAGGCCGGGATGATCACCCCCTCAGGGATGCGCAGATTCACCGTGGGGAAACCCAGCCGGGAGCCCAGCCGTTTGCCGTGGGTCACCTGCCGGGTGAGACGGTAGGGGTGGCCCAGAAATTCCACCGCCCGCTCCATCTCCCCCTGGGCGATCAGGGTGCGGATGTAGGTGGAGGAGACGGTCACTCCGTCCAGCTCCACCTTGGGGATGATGTCGCAGCCCACGCCCAGAGCCTGGCACTTGGCCTTCAGCCGCTCCGGGTTGCCCTCCCCCATGTAGCCAAAGTGGAAGTCGTGGCCGGCCACCACATGGACCACCCCCAGCTCTCCCACCAGATAGCTCTGGATAAAGTCCTCCCAGTCCATATGCTGCATGGTGCGGAAGGGGGCAACCACCAGCTCCTGAATGCCGTAGAGCCCGTTCATCAGGGCTGTCCGGTCCTCCAGGGTGGACAGCAGGGGCACCGCCCTCCCGGTGATGGCGGCGGCGGGGCTCCGGTCGAAGGTGAAGGCCGCGGGGACAGCGCCCAGCCGGTCCGCCTCCTCCTTCACCCTTCGGAGCAGGGCTCCATGGCCCATGTGCACCCCGTCAAAAAAGCCCAGGGCGATTACTCTGCGTTGTTTCTCCATTGGAAATTACACCTCATGTAGGGGCGCATCACGATGCGTCCGTTCTCTTGGCAAGGGCAACGACGGACACTTCATGAAGCGTCCCTACACAATCACACCTCGAAAAAGCTCTTGATTGTGGTCAGTTTCCCGCCCTGGGCCCGGCACAGGGCCAAAAATTCTCTGTTTTGGGCATACACCCTGTATTCTCCCGGGGACAGCTCGGGCAGGACAGCGGTCATGCCGTTGCGGATCTTTTTTTCCGTCTCAGCACTTTTTAGCATCAGCACCGGCCTGCCGGCAAAAAGGCTGTCCACCGGAAGCAGCAGGGACGCCGGGTCCCCTTCTGCCTGAGTCCGTTCCAGGCTCACAGCGTCCTCCAGCGTGAAGCCCGCCGCCATGGTTCGGCGTAGGAAGGACATGCACCCCCCGCAGCCCAGGGCCTGGCCGATGTCGTGGCAGAGGGTGCGGATATAGGTCCCCTTGGTGCAGCGGACCCGAATCGCATAAAGGTCTTCTCCTTGCTGTTCCAGTATTTCCAAGGACTTTATGGCAACAAGCCTGGCAGGGCGTTCTACTTCACGGCCCTTGCGGGCCAGCTCGTAGAGCTTCTTGCCATTGATCTTGATGGCGGAGTACATAGGGGGCACCTGCATGATGTCCCCCCGGAACTGCTCCAGTGCCGCCTCCAGCTGCTCCCGGCTGACCTGGACGGGACGCCGCTCCAGTACCTCTCCGGTAATATCCTGGGTGTTGGTGATAACGCCCAGTTTTAAACCGGCAATGTATTCCTTGTCGGATTTTTCCGCAAACTCCACCGCCCGGGTGGCCCGGCCGATGAACACCGGCAGGATACCTGTGGCCATGGGGTCCAGGGTACCCCCATGGCCCACCCGCTTCTCGTGAAAAATCCCCCGCAGCTTGGCGCACACGTCCATAGACGTCCAGCCGGCGGGCTTGTCGACTACCAAAATCCCGCTAGCCATTGCGCACCTGCTCAATTGCGTCGATCACCCGCTGGCGGACCGTCTCCATAGTACCCTCCACCATGGCCCCGGCGGCGGCGGCGTGGCCGCCTCCCCCCAGCAGGGCACAGACGGCGGAGGCGTTCAGGTCGCCGGGGTCGGTGCGCAGGGAAATTTTCACGTGGCCGTCTTCCGTCTCCTTCAGGGTGACGCCGTTTTTGACCCCCTCAATCTGCCCCACAAAGGCGGAGATATCGTCCATATCCCGCTCGCCGGCCCCCACACTCTCAACCATGGCCCGGGTGAGGAAAACCAGAGCGGTGCTCCCGCTGTCCCGCAGCTCCATGCCGGTGGTGAGCATCCCCTCCAGTCTCAGCCGCTTAAAGGTCTTGGTGCGGAAGTGGCGGCGGTTGATGGGGTAGGGGTCAAAGCCGCTGTCCATCAGCTCGGCCGCCGCCCGGTGGGCGGCCGCATCGGCGTTGCTGTACTGAAAACAGCCGCAGTCGGTGGAAACTGCCACATAGAGGGTCTCTCCGATCTTCGGGGTAATGTCCGTAAATTGTTTCACAATTTCCAGCACCAGTTGACCACAGGCCGCCCGCTTGCTGTCCAGACAGGTGGCCTTGGCGAAGAACTCCTGGGAGGGGTGGTGGTCGATGGCCAGGTCCACCCGGTCCAAATAAGGCTTTGCAGGCTCCGGAAAGAGGGACCGGGCGGCAATGTCAACCGACACAACCGTTTCAGGGGTATAGTCCGCCCCGATTGTCAACCCATTTATATAGTCCGTGAACAATTCTGTGACCTCTGGATTTTCCAGAATATAGGCGGTCTTCCCCGCCTGGCGCAGGGCCCGGCACAGCCCGGCGGCGCAGCCGATGGTGTCGCCATCGGGACGGACGTGGGTGAGGATCAGATAGTTGTCGTGAACCTGAAAAAATTCGGCGGCCTGTGCCGTGGTAATGGTGTTCATTCCTCGTCCTCCAAAATAATGTGCTCGTTGGCCGGATTGGCGGGCTTGACCACCTCCGGGTTCCGGAGCATCTCCAGAATCTTAGCACCCTTGGCCATGGAGTCGTCCCGGAAGAAGGTGAGTTCCGGGGTGTGGCGCAGGTTCAGCGCCCGGCCCAGTTCCCGGCGGAGATAGCCCGACGCCGATTTCAGCCCCTTGAGCACCTGGTCGCTGTCGCTTTTGTCCAGCACCGAGATGTAGACCTTGGCAAATTTCAGGTCCGGGGTGACGTCCACCGCCGTTACTGAGATCATCCCCGTCACCCGAGGGTCCTTCACTGTAGGAATGAGGACGGCCAGTTCCCGCTGGACCTCCTCGTTGATGCGTCCGATTCGATTGCCTGCCATGGTGTTCCTCCTTTGAATCGCAGTCAAAATCAGCAGTAATAGCTGATCTGTCCA
Source organism: uncultured Bacillota bacterium (assembly GCA_947573385.1). Lineage (GTDB taxonomy): Bacteria > Bacillota > Clostridia > Oscillospirales > Oscillospiraceae > Lawsonibacter. Next base: position 7,307 of record CANPFP010000014.1, read on the forward strand.
AAATAGGCTATCCACTTTTCTATAATTTCTTCGCTTCTGGCCTCAATAATCTTAATAATGTTTCGGAGCGTTCGGTCTGGAATTTTGGAGTTATTGTGGCATAAATAGCACTTTTTTGCCCTAGTAATCCAAATCTTTGTTGCCCCTGCGCTGGGCGCTCCCTGGCAGACATGCACATGCACCGGCTCCAGAGGGTCGTTTTCATTGGACCAGAAATAGACCCAATAAGAGCCGATTTTAAAAACCTGCGGCACTGTCAAAGCCCCCTTCTTGGGAGAACTCCAGAATCAGGTGGGCCGTGGACTGGATAACCTCTTGAAAGCGTTCCATATCCTCAGCGGAGAAGCCAGATATATCCTCCCAGGTGTAGTCCGGAAGCCAGCAGGCGGCGTGATGAAAGCCGTCCTTTTCGTCCGGACGCTCCAGATATACCTTTACCCGGCCGTCCTCCTTCATCTCGGAGTGGACGATTTCTGTGTTGTCATCCAAGGTCATAAATGGATACATCATAAGCCAGAACCTCCAGTTTTTTTGTTTGGCCCACTGCGGGGACTGGGACCAGCGCCATATTCGAGATAGATCTCCTGCCAGTCCTTCAGGCTAAGTCCCATTGTGTCAAGAATAGTGTGTCTCATCCAGCCAGGTTCCATTGTTTTTCAGCAGGTTCAGGAAAAATGCGTAATCCAGCGTATCCATCAGGTCCTCCCAATGCAAAACGGGACGGGCGAAAGCGCCCGCCCCGTTGGATGAAATCTTATACCTCAATCTGCTCCATGAGGAAGGCCTCGATGATATCGCCCTCCTTGATGTCCTGGAACTTCTCAAAGGTGATGCCGCACTCGTAACCGGCGGCCACCTCTTTCACGCTGTCCTTGAAGCGCTGGAGGGAGGCAATCGCTCCGTCGTAGATGACGATGTTGTCCCGCAGCAGGCGCATCTGGGCGTTGCGCTGCATCTTGCCGTCCAGCACGTAGCAGCCCGCCACCATGCCCACGCCGGTGATGCGGAACACGTTTCGCACCTCGGCCCGGCCCATGTCCACCTCCCGGAATTTGGGGGCCAGCATGCCCTTCATGGCCGTCTCAACCTCGTTGATGGCGTCGTAAATAACCCGGTACATCCGCATGTCCACCCCCATACGGGCGGCGGAGTCCTTGGCGTTGTTGTCCGGCCGGACGTTGAAGCCTACGATGATGGCCCCGGAGGTGCCCGCCAGCATCACGTCGCTCTCGCTGATAGCACCCACGGCGCAGTGAATCACACGCACCCGGACCTCCTCGTTGGTCAGCTTCTCCAGCGAAGCCTTCACAGCCTCGGCGGAGCCCTGGACATCAGCCTTCACGATAACGTTGAGGTTCTTCATCTCCCCGGCCTGGATCTGACTGAACAGGTCCTCCAGGGTGACCTTGCCCACAGAGCTGTTGATGGCAGACTTCTGCTCGTGCTTGCGCTGCTCCACCAGCTCACGGGCCATACGTTCGTCGGCGACGGCGTGGAAGTCGTCGCCCGCGCCGGGCACCTCGCCCATGCCGATGATCTCCACCGGGACGGAGGGACCCGCCTCGGTGAGCTTCTGGCCCCGGGCATCGGTCATAGCCCGGACACGGCCCACGGCGGTGCCTGCAATAATCACGTCGCCCTGCTTCAGGGTGCCGTTCTGCACCAGCAGAGTGGCCACCGGGCCCCGGCCCTTGTCCAGCCGGGCCTCGATTACCGCGCCGTGGGCGGTACGGTTGGGGTTGGCCTTCAGCTCCTGGACCTCGGAGGTAAGCACCACCATATCCAGGAGATTGTCGATGCCCATACCCGTCTTGGCAGAGATGGGACACACGATGGTCTCGCCGCCCCAGTCCTCAGGCACCAGCTCATATTCGGTAAGCTGCTGCATAATCCGGTCGGGGTTGGCCGCCGGCTTATCCATCTTGTTGATGGCCACGATGATGGGGATGTTGGCCGCCTTGGCGTGGTTGATGGACTCCACCGTCTGGGGCATGATGCCGTCGTCGGCGGCCACCACCAGGATGGCCACGTCGGTAATCATGGCGCCCCGGGCCCGCATGGCGGTAAAAGCTTCGTGGCCGGGGGTGTCCAGGAAGGTAACGGCGTTGCCCTTCACGTCCACCTGATAGGCTCCGATGTGCTGGGTGATGCCGCCGGCCTCGCCGGATACCACGTTGGCGCTGCGGATATAATCGAGGAGGGAGGTCTTGCCGTGGTCTACATGGCCCATAACTACCACCACGGGGGCCCGGCCCACCAGGTCCTCCTCCTTATCCTCGGCGGTGTCGATCAGGCGCTCCTCAATGGTGACAATCACCTCTTTTTCCACCTTACACCCCATCTCCTCGGCGATGATGGCGGCGGTGTCGAAGTCGATGATATCAGAGAGGGATGCCATGACCCCGTTTTTGATGAGACACTTTACGACTTCCGCTCCAGTCTTCTTCATTCTGGAAGCCAGTTCTCCCACGCCGATCTCGTCGGGGATGAGCACCTTGGTGGGGGCCTTCTTGGCGATCTCCAGCTGGAGACGGCGCATCCGGTCCTGCTCCTCCTGGCGGCGCTTGTTGCCGAAGGACTGCCCCCGTCCCCCCTGCTGGCGGCCCCGCTGGTTCTGCTTCTGGAGCTTCTGCTTACCTCCCCGCATGTCCTGGCGGCGCTGGTCGGTAAAGTTCTCCAGCCGCTCGTCGTACTTTTCCAGGTTGACTGCCGGACCGCCCCGGGTGTCCACCACTTTTTTGGCAGGGATACGGGAGGTGGGCCGCTGAACCGGCTGCTTGGTCTGGCCCTGCGGCTGAGGGGCGGCGGGCTTGGCGCTCTGACTCTGGGCGGGCTTGGGCTGGTCCTTCTTCTCCCCCTTGGGGGCAGAGTCCTTTTTGGACTCCTCCCTCTTGGGGGCCGGCTCCGGCTCGTGGTAGACGTCGGCGTAGACCTGTTCGATCGAGTCAATCTGGTTATGCTGAGTCAGGTACTCAAACACAATGGACAGCTCCTCGTCGGTGAGGGGCTGCATATGGTTCTTGGGGGGGTGGCCATACTGGGTCAGGATGTCCATAACCTCTTTAGAGGGCAGGGGCTTTCCTTTCTTGGTAAGGTCCTTGGCCAGCTTATGGACGGGATATTTCATCATCATAGACGGATGCACCTCGTTTCTCAGGGTTTACGGAGCTTGCCGGTAAGACGCCGGCCGCCCGGGCTGCTTTTGGCGGATGTTCTGCGCCCGGTTCCGGAGCCGTCCTCATGGCGGCAGCGGGTCTCAGGCGGCCGCCCCTCCCTGGGCGGTCTGGACTTGCCCTTTGGGGGAGGAGTTGTCTCTCCCGACGGGGGCGGCGGGGCCCAGGGCTTTTTCTTCCCCTCCCGCAGGTTCTTTTCGTGCTGCCGCTGCTCCCTCTGCCGCTGGAGCACCCGGCTGGCACGGGCGCGCAGCTGCTGGGCGGCGGGGCCGTATTTATCCGGGTCCCGGGCAGCCAGCTTCTCAACAACAGCGGCGGAAAAGCCTGCGTCGGTGAGGGCCAGCATGGCGCAGGAGGAGCGGCCCAGGATAAATCCCAGTTGGGCCTTGTCAAAGGGTGTATCCAGCCAGAGGACATTTCCCGCCTCGCCGAAATGGGACGCCCGGCGGCGGGTGTTGGGGGCGGCGTCAGCGGCCAGCAGAAGGAGCTTGGCCTGCCTGGCCCGGCAGGCGGCCCCCGCCGGCTCCTCGCCAATTTCCAGCCGTCCGGCCTTTTTGGCCAGACCAAGAAGATGGAGAATGGGGTCGTTAAACATCGGGTCCCACCTCCCTCATCTGCTTTTCCAGCCCCTCCCACACCTCGTCCATAATCAACGAGGAAAAGGCCCGCTCCAGGGCCCGGCTCTTCCGGGCCCGCTTCAGGCACTCCGGGTTGGGGCATACATAGGCCCCCCGGCCGGGCAGCTTGCCCTTGAAGTCCAGGGACACCGGCCCCTCCGGCGGTTTTACCAGCCGGATCAGCGACTTTTTTTCTTTCATCTCCCGGCAGCCAACGCATTGGCGCATGGGTATCTTCTTGGGCAAGGCTTTTCCTCCTTAGATGAGGTTAGATTGAACCGCTTTGCGGGGGCGGACAGTGTCTGCCTGCTATCGGCCATCTTGATTCCTGCGGGCGCACATTGTGCACCCCTGCACAGTCATTTCTCCGGAATCTCTCCGTTCTCCTCCGCCTCGGCCATGGCAGCTTCCAGCGCCGCCTCGGCGGCGTCGGCTTCCGCCTGGGCGATCAGATCCTCAATGGGCTCCAGAGGGGCGGAAGCGGGCTTGATGTCAATTTTATAACCGGTGAGCTTGGCGGCCAAGCGGGCGTTCTGGCCCTCCTTGCCGATGGCCAGGGACAGCTGGTCATCGGGGACCACCACCCGGCAGCTCTTGGCGTCGCCCACAGCGGGCAGTTCCTCCACGCTGATTACGTCGGCGGGAGACAGGGCGGCGGCGATATACTCTGCCGGGTCCTCGGACCAGCGGATAATGTCGATCTTCTCCCCCTTGAGTTCCTCCACAATGGTGTTCACCCGCTGGCCCCGGGGGCCCACACAGGCGCCGATGGGGTCCACATTGGGCTCTGTGGGCCAGACAGCCATCTTGGTGCGGGAGCCGGCCTCCCGGGCCACGGAGCGAATCTCCACCGTGCCGTCGTAGACCTCGGGGACCTCCATCTCAAACAGCCGCTTGACCAGGCCGGGGTGGGTGCGGGAGATGAGCACCTGGGGCCCTTTGGTGGCCTTGCGCACCTCCACCACATAGACCTTCAGCCGCTGGCCCTCTGTATAGCGTTCCCCCTTTACCTGCTCGCTGGTGCCCAGGTAGGCGTCGGTAAATTCAGAGCCGGAGTGCAGCCGCAGGGACACAGAGCCATTCCGGGGGTCAATGCGGGTGACAGTGCCGGTGAGCAGCTCGTGCTCCTTGGTGCAGAACTCATCGTAGATCATCCCCTGCTCCGCTTCGCGGATGCCCTGGATAATCACCTGACGGGCGGTCTGGGCGGCAATACGGCCAAAGGACCGGGCCTTTACCTCCATGCGCACCGTGTCGCCCAGCTCAGCCTGGGGAAGTGCACGCCGGGCCTCCGCCAGGCTGATCTCGGTGGCGGGATTGTCCACCTCCTCCACAATATCCTTTTTCAGGAACAGGCGGACGGTGCCGGCGGTCTCGTCGGCCTCGATATACAGATTGTCTCCCACCCCCTCGTGGTCCCGGCGGTAGGCGGACAGCAGAGCCTGGGTCACCTTCTCCATCATGTAGCCCGGCTTGATGCCCTTCTCCTGCTCAATCTGATGGATGGCCTCGAAAAACTCCTTGCCGTCCATCTCGTTGCTGTTGACATTCTTCTTTGTCGCTCTCTTAGCCACGGTGTTCTTCCTCCTAAAGTCAAACCCGCAGGTACAGCCGTACCAGCGCAATCTCCTGTTTGGTAAACCGGGTTTCCGCCCCGTTCACATTTAATGTCACGTCTCCGTCCTCATAGCTCTTGAGGACGCCCACAAATTCCTTGCGGCCCTCTCTGGGACGGTAGAGCCTGACCTCTACCTCGCTCCCCTGAAATTGCTCGAAGTGCTCAGGCTTTTTCAGCGCCCGGTCGGCCCCGGCAGAGGAGACCTCAAAGGTGTAGCTGCCCTCGATGGGGTCGTGCTCGTCCAGCAGGTCGGACAGCGGTCGGGAGACGGTCTCACAGTCGTCGATAGACACACCGCCCTCCTTGTCGATGTAGACCCGCAGAAACCAGCTTCCCGCTTCCTTGATATACTCCACGTCCCACAGGGTACACCCGGCCCTCTCCACCACCGGAAGAGCCAGAGCAGCCACCGCGTCGGTTACCTTTGCCATATCGGTCAAACCCTCCTGAAAACCGGCGATTTCCGGTTTTGTTCAATCAAAAAGAGCGGAGCTGCAACCCCACTCTTACCATACTTCCTTACTTTAATGATTATACTATACCACACCATTATAGAAATTGCAAGCCATTATACCGAAGTTTTTTCCAAAAAAGTAAAAGGCCTGCGGAACTTTTCCGTCAAAAGCGGTCAAAAAACCCAATTTGACCGTCCATTTCCTTACTGAGCCGGGCAAATCGGGCACATACTAGACCGCGGATGGGACTTCCGTGAAAAAATAAGCGGGAGGATTTTTGGATGAAAAAAAGCATTGCGGCTCTGGCCCTGGCCCTCGCTCTGACGGGGTCGCTGGCGGCCTGCAGCAATCGGGACCCCAACGCCAACAACACCACCGGCTCCGGGACCGTTTCCGGTTCGGGTGCCGTCTCCGGGACCACCTCCGGCTCCGCCGGACAGGTCGCCCGGCGTTACGGCAATCAGTCTGTCTACAACGGCCGCACCTATTTTGAGGATGGCCGCTACACCGCCGGCTCCAATGGCCAGGTCTACGGCAGAGACGACAGCACCCTCTCCCGGGACCTGACCCGGGACGCCCGGGACATTGTCCGGGACGCTGGCGATGCCATCGGCGACATTGGCCGGGGCATCGGCAACGCCGCCCGGGATATCACCGGAACCAACGTCAACCCCGGCACCCCCAGCTGGGAACCCGACTCCAGCGCTGTGCGCTATTAACCAAACCGGGACGGGCAATCGCCCGTCCCGCTCTTTTCGCCTTGACAAAAACAATGTATTTGATATAATAAACACAAAAGGGCGCCGTTACAGACGGTCAGCCCAGAGTCTTAATCAACTATGACCAGTTGACCGCTCGGGCTGTGGCCGGGCGGTCAACTTTTGTCAAATACTACCTCTTTTTCTTTGGCTTCGCCCAGCCCGCCTTTCTGGCGGGACGGGTGGAGCTTTCTTTTTTCTCCACCCGGGTGCGGGTGTCGGACCGGGGCTTTTTGCCCTTCCCGGACCGGTTTTTAGATGGCGGGGCGTTGTGGGCGCCGCTCCCTACAGGCGCACCCTTCTCCGGCTTCACCAGACAGTGCTTGCCGTAGCCGATCAGGTCCTCCCGTCCGGTTTTGCGGAGGGCTTCCAGCACCAGCTTTCGGTTTTGCGGCTTGCGCCACTGCATCAGCGCCCGCTGGAGGGCTTTGTCGTGAGGGGTCTTGGGGACGAACACCGGTTTCATGGTCCTGGGGTCGATGCCGGTGTACCACATGCAGGTGGCCAGAGTGCCGGGGGTGGGGTAGAAGTCCTGGACCTGTTCGGGCATGTGTCCCTGTCTGTTCAGCCACTCGGCCAGCCGGACGGCGTCATCCAGGGTACAGCCAGGGTGGGAGGAGATGAGGTAGGGCACCAGGTACTGATCCTTGCCGTAGCGGCGGTTGAGCTTAAAATATTTCTCCTTGAATTTCTCATAGACCTCAATGTGAGGCTTGCCCATATAGTCCAGGGTGTGGGCCACACAGTGCTCCGGGGCTACCTTGAGCTGGCCGGAGACGTGGTGCTGGACCAGGTCGGTGAAGAACTCTCCGCTGGGGTCCTTCATGAGATAGTCGAAGCGGATGCCAGAGCGGATAAACACCTTTTTTACTTTGGGAATTTCCCGGAGCTTGCGCAGGAGCATCATATAGTCGGTGTGGTCGGCGTCCAGATTGGGGCAGGGCTCCGGGGCAAGGCAGGCCCGGTTCCGGCACATGCCGCTTTTGAGCTGCTTGGCGCAGGAGGGCCGGCGGAAGGTGGCCGAGGGGCCTCCCACATCGTGGATGTAGCCCTTGAATCCAGGGTGCTCTGTGAGCTGCTTCACCTCCCGGATCACGCTCTCATGGCTCCGGCAGGAGATGGTCCGCCCCTGGTGGAAGGCCAGGGAGCAGAAATTACACGCCCCGAAGCACCCCCGGTTGTGGGTGACGGAGAAGCGTACCTCCTCGATGGCGGGCACGCCCCCCATATTGTCGTACATGGGGTGAGGCTCCCGGACATAGGGCAGCTCGGCCACCCGGTCCATCTCCTGGGTGGACAGCGGGAAGGCGGGTGGGTTGACAATCAGGAAGCGGTCCCCATGCTTTTGCACGATGGCCTTGCCGGACACCGCGTCGTGTTCCTGGTACTCCACCATATTGGCCCGGGCGTAGGCCGTTTTGGAGGTGGACACCTCCTCGAAGGAGGGGACCTCCATCCTGGGATAGGCGCACAGGCCGGGATATTTGCCGATGACACAGGTGCCCCGCACGTCGGTAATCTCTCCCACAGGGGTCCCCGAGGCCAGCCGGGCGGCGATCTCCAGGGTGGCATTTTCCCCCATGCCGTAGGTGAGGATGTCCGCCTGGGCGTCGAACAGAACAGACCGGCGCACCTTGTCCTCCCAGTAGTCGTAGTGAGCGAAGCGGCGCAGAGATGCCTCCAGGCCGCCGATGATGATGGGGATATCTCCAAAGGCCTCCCGCACCCGGTTGGAGTAGACCACCGTGGCATGGTCGGGACGCAGACCCGCCCTCCGGCCGGGGGAGTAGGCGTCGTCGTGGCGGCGCTTTTTGGCGGCAGTGTAGTGGGCCACCATGGAGTCGATGTTCCCCGCCCCGATGAACACCCCCAGCCGAGGCCGGCCCAGAGTCCCGAACGACTCCGCGCTGTGCCAGTCCGGCTGGGCCAGAACGGCCACCCGATAGCCTTCGGCCTCCAAAATACGGCCTATGATGGCCGGGCCAAAGGAGGGGTGGTCCACATAGGCGTCGCCGGTGATGAGGAGGAAGTCGTAAAAGTCCCACCCCCGGCGGGCCATGTCGTCCCGGCTTACGGGGAGGAATAAATCGCGGTCAAAAGGCATAATCTGCCCTCTTTTCTTTTGGAATACTGCCAGTATAGCAGTCCCCGGGGAATCCGTCAACATGGGTTGAGCTCGTTGTCGGATTTTGGTATAATGGCGGCGCTGTCCCCACCTACACCGGCAGCGGGAGGAGGTGGAAGCATGGACGTGTTTATCAGTTTCATCGTGTCTGTCGCAGCAAACGCAGTCTCCCACTGCGTGAGCAAGTGGCTTGACAGACATAGCAGGGAACAGTAAGCACAGCATCGCAAAAAGCGGCCCTCCGGAGAGCTCCCATCTCTTCCGGAGGGCCGCTTCTTTGCGGTGGATTCATGGAGCGTTTATCAGTTTTGGCTTTCGCCAAGCCGATTATAACACACTTTCTCAGTGTTGGCAAGAAGCAAGTTCACCGCCGCTCCCGCACATCGGAACGGCCCACCAGATAGTCTAGACTGACGTCGAAGAAGTCGGCGATGGCAATGAGACCCTTCATATCAGGCGACCGCTGCTGCAACTCGTAGCACTGGTAGGCCCGAAAGCCGATTCCCAGCTCAGCAGCGGCTTCTTTCTGCGTCAAATCTCGTTCTTTTCTCAGCAGCCGGATACGTTCATGAAATTTCATTTTCTTTCCCTTCGCCCCTTGACATTCGCAATTTGTAGATGTATAATTACATTCGCAAACTGCGAATGTATTGTAGACGAGGAGTGGCAACTATGCAAGAACTATTTGCCCAGCTGTTCTGGGGAAACGAAGACGTTTCCCACGCTGTCGTCTGTCTCTGTGAGGACATTCCCGGCTATCATTCCGCCAAAACAGCGTATGAGCAGGTTCTGTCCCAGGTCCGGGAGCAAATAGGCTTTGAGCTCTGCGACCAGCTTCTCAGCCGCCTAACGGAATGCAGCAGCTATGAAGCCTATGCCTATTACGCCGTAGGCCTGGGCCTGCGGGAGACCATTTTCCGGGAGCTGTGCGGGTAGATGCTACCAATCATACCCGATGTATTTCTCCAGAAGGTCCCCCTCCGGGCCCTCTCCGATCTTTTTAAAGCCATACTTCTCAAAAAACCGCCGGGCCCGGTCGTTGTCCGCCGGGCAGTGGAGGCGCAGTCGGTCCCGGCCGCTGTTGCGGTGCATAGACACCGCCGCCCCAATGAGCTGGATTCCCAGCCCTCTGCCCCGGTCCTCCGGAAGAAGGGACAGAAATTTGATGTACCCCGTTCTCTTTGTGTTGCACCGGTCGTCATAGAGGATCACGCCTATGGGCCGCTCCCCCGCGTGGAAGATGTTGATGTTCCACATGCCGCAGGGCCAGCGGTTCCACAGCTCCTCCGCCTCGGCCAGAAGGAGCGCGTCCTCCACGCCGGGACAGACCTCCCGCCGCAGCTTCAGGTACAGCTCCTGATCTTGGGACCAGGTTTTAACGGGGATATCCGCCCACAGGTTCACGTCCGCCGCCGTCTTTTTGTCCTTCCGCCACCAGGACTGGCGGGCCAGGGTGGAGATGTCCTCGGGCAGGTGGGAGTTGTCCATCTCAAACTGAATGGTAAACTTCTCCCCGTCGAAGGTGAGACAGGTCACCGCCGTGTTGTCCCCGTGGGGCATGGCGTGCCACTCCTCCGGCGGGATATTTTTCACCCTGCCCAGGAACTGACGGATGGCCATGCCATGGCTGAACATCGCCACGGTCTGGTCGGGATGCCGCCCCGCCAGACGGCCCACCGTCTCATACAGCCGGTCCCCCAGCTGGAAAAAGTTCTCCGCCTTCTCCACCTCCCAAGCCGGGTCAGTGCGGTTGAACAGGTCCATCTGCCGGGGGTCGCTGTGGCGCACAGCTCCAAAGGTCCGGTCCTCCCACTCCCCCAGATTCAGCTCCCGCAGGCCGGGGTGGGTGCGCAGGGGGAGGTTTTTGGAGCGGTAAATGGCCCGGGCGGTGGTCCGGGTGCGGAACAGGTCGCTGGAATACACCGCGTCGATGTGGATATCCCGAAAACGCTCCTCTAAAGCGGCGATCTGCCGGTAGCCGTTTTCGGTAATCAGGGAGTCGTACCAGCCATGGACCCGGCGGTAGAGATTGCCCTCCGCCTCGGCGTGGCGGATCAGATAGACGGTTGTCATATCAGGACTCCTCCCTCTTGTTTTCCCGGGGGGCGGCGTGCTCCCCCTTCATCTCAATGTGGATGAGCAGGGACAGCAGCGCCCGCAGCAAAATCACCGCCCCCAGCACCATCAGCTCGTTCAGGTCCCGAACCAGCACAGTCTTTAAAATCTCGGCGGCCATTTTGAACTCCAGACTGGTGGCCAGGCCCTCAGCCAGCTGAAACTTGATGTTCCGGGGCTTCCGAGTCACCATCCCCGCGCAGTACAGCCAAAAGGCGCGCAGGGCGGTGACGGCCACCACGAAAATACCCATCAGCTCGCAGGCCGAGATGATGGTGGGCAGGCACAGCTCGATCACATGCTCCAGCATGGAACTCTCCTCCTTTTCACCAGGGGCGCACCCCTCCGGTCAGCTCCGAAACCGATGCCAGCCCCTGCCGGGCGGCCAGGTCCGCCAATTCGTCCCGGACCTTCAGGGGGGCGAAGGGGTCGGCGAACAGGGCGGTGCCCACCGCCACAGCGGAGGCCCCGGCCAGCATCAGCTGGGCGGCGTCCGTTCCCTTGGACATGCCCCCCATGCCCAGGATGGGCAGCTTCACCGCCTGGGCCACCTCCCACACCATCCGCACCGCCACCGGCAGCACGGCGGGGCCGGACAGGCCCCCGGTGTTCATCTTCAAAACGGGGCGGCGGGTGTTTACGTCAATGCGCATCCCCCGGATGGTGTTAATCAGAGACAGGGCGTCCGCCCCCGCCCCCTCCACCGCCCGGGCAATCTCGGTGATATCCGTCACATTGGGGGACAGTTTTACCATCACAGGCACGCTTCCGGCGTGCTTTTTTGCCGTCTCAGTAACCTCGGCGGCCAGCTCGGGACGGGTGCCGTAGGCCAGCCCCCCCGCCTTCACGTTGGGGCAGGAGATGTTCACCTCGATCATATCCACCCCAGCGGCGGAGAGCTTCTCACACATGACGCCGTACTCCTCCGGGGTGTTTCCCGAGATATTGGCGATCATTTTCGTGTCAAATGTTCGCAGGAAGGGCAGCTCCTCCTGAATAAAGGCGTCCACGCCGGGATTTTCCAGCCCCACCGAGTTGAGAATGCCCATAGGGGTCTCGGCAATACGGGGGGCGGGGTTGCCGTTTCTGGGGCGGAGGGTGAGCCCCTTGGCACAGATGCCGCCCAGCTCCCCCAGGTCGTAAAATTGGCTGTACTCCCGGCCAAAGCCGAAGGTGCCCGAGGCCACAACCACGGGATTTTTCAGCGTCACCCCCGCCAGCTCCACCTGCATGTTCACGTCAGGCATCCCAGTCCACCTCCTCCGCGTCAAACACCGGGCCGTCCTTGCAGACGTGCTTTACCGTGCCGTCCCTCATGGCCACGGCACACACCAGACAGGCCCCCACGCCGCAGCCCATCCGCTCCTCCATGGACACCTGGCAGGGGACATTAAACTCGGCGGCCACGTTCGCAACATTTTTCAGCATGGGCTTGGGCCCGCAAGCCAGCACGCCCAGGTAGGGCCGCGCCTGCTCCTTCGCAAGTTCCTGACGCACCAGTGCGTCCACAAAGCCGTGGTAGCCCAGGGAGCCGTCGTCGGTGGCGATTTGAACGTCGATGCACGCGCTGTCAAACTCGTCCAGCAGGATGGCCCGGTCCTTGGAGCGGAACCCCAAAACGGCGGTGGAGGAACAGCCGGTGTAGCAGGCACATGCGTAGAGCGGCGGTACGCCGATGCCGCCTCCCACCAATAAGTAGGGGCCGGGGGTGGTCCGGAAGCCGTTCCCCAAGGGGCCCAGCACGTTCAGGGTGTCCCCCACCTGACGCTGGGCCAGCCAGCGGGTACCCTCCCCCTTCGCCTCAAAGACAACGGTGATGGTCCCCCCCATCCGGGTCCCCAGCCAGGACTGGATGGAGATGGGCCGGCGAAGCAGCAGACCCTCCCCGCATTTAATGTGGATAAACTGTCCGGGGTGAATGGGCCGCCCGGTATTGGTAACGGCGGAGCTGACCATGTCCCCCACCGCCAGCGTCATGGAGACGGTGTCCGGGGTCAGCTGCCGCTTCTCGACGATTCTGCATTCATGTTCTGCTTTCATATTGATTTCTCCTGCATCCGTTTTAAGCACTTCAAGATCCCAGCCCGGTTCTTGGCCGTTTTCATAAAGGTGGGCAGATGGTCCGACTGCATTCTGCCCAGGTAGCCCACCGGGGGCCGCTCCCGCAGGTCCGCGGCCACATAGTCTATGAGCCAGGCCAGGTGCTCACGGTTCAGCGCCCAGACGGGCTTTCCCCGGAAGCTGGACAAAAACCACAGTTCCAGCCCGAAATAGGGCTCCCGGCCCCGCCAGACGTCCCCGTAGTTGGTATACCAGCCGCCGGGAACCTGCTGTACCCGTCCCGGCGTTGTGCAGCCGCAGTAGCGGCAGGCCACCCGGAGGACCGGGAAATTCCCCTCGCCCTCGGGGATATCGGCCCGGTAATACCGCCCGCAGGCCGGGCACAAATTCTCCACCTTCCGGCGGAAGGCGGCCCGGGGCTTTTTCATCACCTGGTGGCAGCGCTGGCATTTAAAATAGAAAGCATCCGTACCCGCCGTCACCGCCCCCGGCCCGCCGCAGGCCGGACACCTCACCATCAGTCCCGTCTGGAGGGCAGTGGCGGTGGAGTAGGTCCAGGGGCTGTCTTGAGTCCGTATCACTGGCTGATCACCTGCCCAATAGAAGGTTTGACACCTGTGGAGGGTCAGACAATGGTCACAAACTGTTTAATGTCGTCCCGCATTTTGAGGGCGGCGTTCCGGGCGGCCTGGGCAAAATCATGGCCGTCCCCGCCTGTTTTCTGCCAGGCGCACATGATGCCCCGGGAGGAGTTGACAATGGCCCCGTGGCCGTATTTGTCAAAGGCGAAGCGCACATCGTCAGCGGTCCCCCCCTGGGCCCCGTAGCCGGGGACCAGGAAGAAGGTCTTCTCCAGCCGCTTGCGCAGGGCCCGGATATCGGAGGGGTAGGTGGCCCCGGTGACCGCCCCGGCCATGGTGTAGCCGTACTTACCCTCGGTTCCGGCCGCGATGCGCTCGTTCAAATCGCCCATCACCTGATAGACCAGCCGGTCCCCGGCCACAATGTCCTGGAGCTCCCCGGAGCCGGGGTTGGAGGTCTTCACCAGCACAAAGACGCACTTGTCCTCCCCCTTTGCAGCCTCCAGGAAGGGCCTGATGGAGTCGGAGCCCATGTAGCCGTTGAGGGTGACGCAGTCGGCGTCGAAGGACTTGAATATCTGCCCCTCGATCTTGGCCCCGGACAGCCATCCCTCGGCGTAGGCGGCGGCGGTGGAGCCGATGTCCCCCCGCTTGATATCGGCAATGACAAAAAGGCCCTTCTCTCTGGCGTATTTTATGGTGCGCTCCAGCACTTCCATCCCCTGCCAGCCCAGGTTTTCGTAGTAGGCCGCCTGGGGCTTTACAGCGGGGACAATATCACAAAGGGCGTCGATAAGCCCCCGGTTAAACTGCCAGATGGCCTCGGCGGCCCCCTTGAGACCCACCCCGTGCTCCTCAAAGGCGGCCCGGCGGAGGTGCTCGGGCACGTACTCAATGCGGGCGTCCAGCCCGGCCACGGTGGGGTTTTTCAGGGCGCGGATCTTATCCTGTAAAACGTCGAATGACATTTGAACCATTCCTTTCTTTTATGTTACACCCCGTCCTGATAGATAACCTCGCCCTGGACGATAGTGTATTTCACCCGGCCCTTCACGGTCCGCCCGGCGAAGGGGGTGTTGCGGGCCTTGGAGACAAATTTTTCCGGGTTGATGGTCCAGGTCTCGTCGGGGTCGAAGACCACCAGGTCGGCCACCGCCCCGGGGGACATGTGGCCCCGGGCCAGGTGGAGGATATCGGCGGGATTGGTGGACAGGCGGCGGAACACACCGGGCAGGTCCAGCTTTTTGGTGTGGTACAGCTGGGTGAGAGTGAGGGCCAGGCTGGTCTCCAGGCCGATCATGCCGCTGGGGGCCCGGCTGAGGGAGCGGGCTTTCTCCTCGGCAGAGTGGGGGGCGTGGTCGGTGGCGATGACGTCGATGGTGCCGTCCTTCAGCCCGGCGATGATACCGTGGACGTCCGCCTTGGTCCGCAGGGGCGGGTTGACCCGGGCCATGGCCCCCTGGGTGAGCACCTCATCCTCGGTAAGGATGAAGTACTGGGGGCAGGTCTCGCAGGTAATGGGCACCCCCTTCTTCTTCATCTTCCGGATGATCTCCACACTCCGGGCGGTGGACACGTGGCAGATATGGACCCGGGCCCCGGTCTCCTCGGCCAGCATGGCGTCCCGCATGACCATAATCTCCTCGGCGATGGCGGGCCGGCCCTCCAGCCACAGCTGGCGGGAGACGCTGCCCTCGTTCACCGCCCGGCCGGCCACCATGGAGGTGTCCTCACAATGGCACAGCACAGGCAGCTCCAGCTGCCGGGCCCGGATGAGCACATCCCGCATGAGGTTGGCGTTGTCCACGTTGTTGCCGTCGTCGGACAGGGCCACCGCCCCCGCCGCCTTCAGGGCCTCGGCGTCGGTGGGCTCCTCCCCCCGCAGGCCCAGGGACAGGGCCGCGATGGGGTAGACCCCCACACCGTTGGCCGCTTTCGCCCGGTCCAGCACATACTTCACTTGCTCCGGGCAGTCCACCGCCGGGCTGGTGTTGGCCATGCAGGCCATCGAGGTGACGCCCCCCCGGGCGGCGGCGGCGCAGCCGGTGAGGATATCCTCCTTATAAGTAAGGCCGGGGTCCCGCAGGTGTACATGCATGTCCACCAGGCCGGGCCCCACCGCCAGCCCGGCGGCATCGATGATCCGGTCAGCTTCGCAGTCCAGCCCCCGCTCCATCAGGACGATCCGGCCGTTTTCCGCAAAAATGTCCTGAAGCACAACGGTTCCCGTCACCGGATGAACCACCCGTCCATTTTTAATTAAAAGCTTCATATGTCTCCTCCGCGCATACGTGGTCGATTTGGAAAGATCCGCCGCACATTGGCGCAGACTCTTCTAAGTTATAAATTATAGCGGAAGATACAGGATTTAGCAACGAGTTTTTCAAATTTTCGGGGTATGCTATCACCGGCGGAGAACAAGTCGTATTCTCCGGAATAAAGGAGGGAAATTTATGTACGGAAATTCCTGCCATACCAGTGGCTGCGGTTCGTTTATTATGGGCACTGCCGCCGGCATGCTGGCCGGCGTTGCCGTGGGCACCATAATGGCAACGCCCAGCCGGCAGATCAAACGGACCGCCCACAAGGCCGCCCGCCGGGTCAACGAAGCCATTGACCATCTGGCCGACGCCATGGACATGTGAGTATGACACAGCCCCCGGCTTGCGCCGGGGGCTCAGTTTGTCGAAGTTATGGAAAGTCTCCCATAACGCCAATATTCAGAGAGCTAACCTGACCCCTGATTATGATGATTTTTTGCTCAGTACACGTGTTTTCACAGCGGAGATAATCATAGGAAGAAATACCGAGCTGAACGCCACGATAAGCAGGAGCAGGGATATTGGACGGGTGACGAAAATGGAAAAGCTGCCGTTGCTGACCAGAAGCGATCGCTGCATGTTTTTCTCCAGTGTTCCCCCAAGAATCAGGCCCAGAATTAATGGCGGCATGGGATAGTCCAGCTTGCTCAGCAGGAACGCCAGGAAACCGATGAGAATCATCAGGAAAATATCGCCGACGCTGTTATTCAGCGCATAGGTGCCCACAACGCAGAAAGCGAATACGATAGGTGTCAGGTATTTGTTTGGCACGTCGCCCACCTTGGAAAAGAGACGAATGCCGCAGAAGCCCAGCAGCCCCATAAAAGCATTAGCTACAAAAAGACCGACAATAATGGTGTAGACCTTGACTTTTTCATTGGTAAACAGCAGCGGCCCCGGAACGATGCCCTGCATCATCAGAGCCCCCAGCATCACAGCGGTCCCCGCATCACCGGGAATTCCCAATGTCAGCAGGGGAATCAGCGCGCCGCCTGAGACGGCATTGTTCGCGGCTTCGGGCGCAGCCACTCCCTCCAGCCGGCCGGTACCAAATTCCTCCGGGTGCTTATCCCAGCGTTTGGTCTCGTTATAGGCCAGCCAAGAGGCGATGTCCCCCCCGGTCCCGGGTATTGCGCCGATGAGGGTGCCGATCAGGCTGGAGCGCAGAAGGGTGGGGAAAATCCGTTTGATGACACTCCAACGCGGGAATGTCCGGCGGATTTTTTCAGAAGTCCGTGTACTTTGCGCATCTTCCTTCTCGATATTGACCAGTCCCTGAGAAAAGGCGTAGAGTCCAATCAGCACAGGGACCATCGCAATGCCGCCCAAGAGGTATGTGGAGCTGAATGTAAAGCGTTTGGCTCCGGTCAGGGCATCCATGCCCACTGTGGCCAGCATCAGCCCAATCAAGGCACTGATGAGTCCCTTTGTGACGTTTTTGGAGCTGAGACTGGTCACCATGCTCAGACCGAATACCGCCAGAGAAAAATATTCCGGAGAGGTAAAGGACAGCGCGACCTTAGACAGAAGGGGGGCGGTCCACAACAGCATTACGGCGCTGAACAATCCTCCAAAGGTAGATGCCAGGGTGGAAACTCCCAGTGCCTGGGCGGCTTTCCCCTGTTCGGTCAGCGGGTAACCGTCCAATATGGTAGCCGCAGAGTTTGCTGTACCGGGGGTGCGGATCAAAATCGCCGTGATAGAGCCGCCATAGATTGCGCCGCAGAATACGCCCAACAGCATTAACAGTCCGGCAGAACCGTCAAATCTCAGCGTAAGGGGGAGCATGAGACTCAACCCCATAATGGAGGACAATCCAGGCATAGCGCCCACGAACACCCCCACAAAGGCGCCGCAGAAGGTAATAAACAGATGAGCAGGTTGGAACACAACGCCAATCACTTCCAGTAACGTCATAGTTCTGCCCCCCTTACTTAAACAGCATACCCGCCGGCATCTTCAGATCCAGCAGCAACACAAATACAACAAAGATGAACGCCAGGATACCAGCGGTAATGGCGGCAATTTTCACTTTGTTCCGTTCACCTAAAAGGTACATAACAGTGGAAAGCAGGAAGACCATGGACAAATAGAAGCCAAAAAGACGAAGCAACGCACAAAAAACGGCAATCAATCCGGCAGCGATATAAATACGCTTCATGCCAGGAGATTTGAATTCAATAGGCTCTGCATGGCCAGGTTCTTTTTTGTTAAATGCAGTCTGCAAAATCTGTACTGCAGACAGCAAGATCATAATGGCGCTGAGGATGATCGGCCATACACCAGGCCCCATTGCCGTGCCGGATACCGCAGCGTTCATCGTAAGGGAATTATTGATAATCAGCAGGGAAATCAGGATAAGCAGTGCGGATATGCCATAGTTGTATTTTTTCATCTGTAGTTACTCCTGTTCCTTGGTGTGCCGGATATAAATTCAAGCGCGGGACAGGACAGTTTAGATGGTTCTGTCCCGCGCTCTGTTTTGAGCTACGGCAATCAATCTGAAGGATATGGATCAGGCAATCAGCGTCTTATAGTACTCAGACTGCTCTGCAACAAAGTCGCTGAGCTGATCGGTGGTGATGGTGATAGGTTCAAAGTAGAAGCTCTCCCGGGTGGCGGCATAAGTATCCGATGCGACAGCATCAGCCAGAGCGTTCTTCCAGTAAGTCACGACGGAGTCGTCCACGCCGGCGGGGAGGGCAATCATAATCCAGCTGAGCAGGTTCACATCCTTGAACAGATCGCTGACCTCAGCCATGGTGGGGACATCGGGGGACGCCTGAGAGCGGTCCGCAGAGGTAACTGCCAGGGGAACCAGATCGCCGGAGTCGATTTGGCCGATGGCGGGTGCCATAGCGGAGATACAGATATCTGCCTCATTGGCCAGAACGGCGGCGATGGCATCAGGAGCGGAGTCGTAGGGCACAACCTTGACCGCCACGCCGGCGTTCAGCAAAATAGCACCCAGCAGGTTCGGCACGGTGCCCACACCGGTAACACCTACGACCAAGGTGTCTGGGTTGGCGTTGGCCTGCTCCAGGAATTGAGCAAAGGTGGAGAAGCTGGCATTCTTGCTGCCCAGCAGCAGATAGGGGTCCTGCTCCACGGCGGCCAGGGGAATCATGCGCTCGGTGGGGTTGATGTCAGTCGCGCCGCTGACATAGTTGAGAACCAGGTCACAGTTGAGCAGGCCAAGGGTGTAGCCGTCGGCATCGTGGCTCAAAAATTCCTCTGTGCCAATCAGGCCGGAGCCACCCACAGTATTTGTAACTGTAATATTTTTATCCAAAACGGAGGAAGGGATGGCATCCAAAACACCGCGCACAGCCAAATCGGTGGTGCCGCCCACCTTATAGGGAATGACAATCTCCAGATCTTTCGCGGGATAGTTTTCGGTGTTTCCTTTACCTCCGCAGGCGGCCAGAGACAGGGCCGCAGCGGCGGCCAGAACCAGGGCAAGCACTTTCTTCATTTTCATTTGTTTTCTCCTTTCAAATTATGTGAAGATCCGCTGGGTAGAATACAATGCAGCAAACCCTTTAGACTGCCAACCCAAAAAGTTATTGCTTCATTGCATTAATTATTAATACTATAAAGCAATCGTCCACCTTTGTCAAGCACATTTTGTTATATAAATAAAAAAACATCTAAAAAGAATGGAAAGCATGTTAAAAATGAATAGTTTGAAGTTTGGGTTGACAAATTCATTCTTCAGTGTTATCTTGTAATAGATTAACGCCATTAATTAAATTGGCGCAAAATCCACTTAATTTTTTATTTAGGGGAGGTATGTGTTTTGAATCAGGATTTAAAAGAAGTATGTAAAGACATACGCTGCGACGTTATGACCTGCATTGGGCATCTTGGAGTGGGGCATATCGGCGGCTGCCTGTCGCTGGTGGAGCTTCTGGCTGTGCTGTACTTCCAGGAGATGAACATCGACCCCAAGCAGCCCCAGATGGCGGGCCGGGACCGTCTGGTGTGCTCCAAGGGCCACGCCGGGCCCGCCGTCTATGCCACGCTGGCAAACCGCGGTTACTTCGACCGCGCCGAGCTGCTCACTCTAAACCAGGGCGGCACCAATCTGCCCAGCCACTGCGACATGAACCGGACCGTCGGCATCGACATGACGACCGGCAGCTTGGGACAGGGTTTCTCCTGTGCCGTAGGTGTCGCGCTGGGCTCCAAGCTGGAGGGCGATGGCGCCACAGTCTATTCCATTATCGGCGATGGAGAAAGCCAGGAGGGCCAGATTTGGGAGGCGGCTATGTTCGCCGCGGCAAAAAAACTGGATAACCTGGTGGGAATCACCGACTACAACAAGCTGCAGATTGATGACACCGTGGAAAATGTCAACGGCATTATGCCCCTGTCCGACAAGTGGCGCGCCTTTGGATGGAATGTTATCGAGGTGGAAGACGGAAACGACACAGCGCAGGTATCGGACGCGTTAAAACAGGCGAAGCGTTTTGCGGGCAGCGGAAAGCCCTCCATGATTATATTACATACAGTTAAGGGCTGCGGAGTCTCTTTTATTGAGGAAAAGGGAAGCGCCAACCACAACATGAATATCAGCGAAGAGGATGTTAAGCGCGCCATCGCTGAAATCAGAGGGGAGTGACAGGTATGGAAATGAGAGCGGTTTATGCCGCGTGTCTGGCGGAACTGATGGAACAGGACCGGCATGTTGTTGTTTTGGATGCGGATCTGGCCAAGGCCAGCGGCACACGGGGACTGTATGAGCGCTTTCCCAATCAGATGTTCAACTGCGGAATTGCGGAACAGAATATGGCGTCAATCGCCGCAGGGCTGTCCAGTTACGGTTTTAAGCCCTATATCGAGAGCTTTACCCCCTTTGCAACCCGACGCATCTGCGACCAGGCTGCCATCTCTATTTCTTACGCCAAGCGCAATGTAAAAATTGTAGGCACCGACCCCGGCATCTCCGCGGAGCTCAACGGCGGGACCCACATGAGCATGGAGGACATCGGTGTTATGCGCTCCATCCCGGGCATGGTCATTTTTGAGCCCGTAGACGAGGTACAGCTCCGGGCCGCGATGCCCGTGCTCTACCATTATGACGGCTGTGTCTATATCCGCCTGTTCCGCAAAGAAACGGCGCAGGTATTTCAGGAGGGCTACCGCTTCGAATTGTTCAAGGCCGATATGCTGCGGGAGGGTAAGGATATCAGCATCTTTGTCTCCGGCATGTTGACGGCGGATACCCTGGAGGCCGTTAAGCTGCTGGCAGAGGAGGGGATTTACGCCGAGGTCATCAACGTCCACACCATTAAACCCATCGACAAGGAGACCGTGCTGGCCTCCGCCCAAAAGACAGGAGCCGTCCTGACCGTGGAAAATCATAACGTGATTGGAGGGCTGCACTCCGCAGTCCTGGAGGTGCTGGCCCAGGAGAAAATCCCCGCTGTGGCGGTGGGGGTGCAGGACCGCTTTGGTGAAGTGGGCAAGATTCCCTATCTCAAAAAGGTCATGGGCCTGACTACGGAGGATATTGCGGCCGCAGCCAAACGCGCTGTTGCACTGAAATAAGAAAGGGGTATGGAGTATGAAAGTCGCCATTGGAAGCGATAAATCCGGGTTTGCCGCCAAGGAGAGCATAAAGGCACTCCTCAGCGAGGCAGGAATTTCCTTCGACGATCTGGGGACCAAGGACCTGGAGCATGTGAAGCCCTATTACATGGTAGCGGATGAGGTTGCCCCTCTGGTGGCGTCCGGAGCCTACGACAGGGCTATCCTCATCTGCGGAACCGGGGCCGGTATGAGCGTGGTATCCAACAAATACAAGGGTGTTTACGCCGTGGCCTGTGAGGGTGTGTATTCCGCAAAGATGGCCAGAGCCATCAACAACGCCAATATACTGTGTATGGGGGGCTGGATTGTCGGCCCGGAAATGGCCGCCGAGATGGCCAAGGTATTCCTCGCTACCGATTGGCTCCAGGATCTGGAGGACTGGCGCCAGGAAAATCTGAAAAAATTCAACGCTCAGGTATTGGAAATCGAGGGGAAAATTTATGGGGATTGAATTTACTTACAGTCAGCCTGTTGCCATCTATTTTGGACAGGGCCGTTTTCGGATGCTGTCCCAGCTTTTACAGGAGATGGAGATTGACAGATGCGTTTTGGTGTGTGACCCCTATTTTGCGCCCCGAGCGCAGCAGATCATGAAAGAAAACAAGGCTGTTTGCGCGGTTTTCTCTGAAGTAGAACCCAATCCTCAGCTCAAGGGAATTATTCAGGTGACGGAACTGGCGCGGAAGCATCAGGCTCAGGGTGTAATCGGCGTCGGCGGAGGAAGTACGCTGGACACCGCGAAGTTTGCCGCCGCCATCGCACTGGACGGCGGAGACGCGATCGACTATTATGAGGGACGCCGTTCTTTCCCCGCCCGGCGTCTGGCTATGATCGCCGTCCCTACCACTGCCGGTACAGGCAGCGAGGTGACCCAGGTGTCGGTAGTGAGCCATGGGACCGAGAAGAAAACCATCAACAATCCCGCGTTTATGCCGAAAGCCGCCATTGTTGACCCGGAGCTGAGCAGTTCTGTCCCGCCGAAGGTGACCATGAACACAGGGCTCGACGCCATGGCCCACGCGCTGGAGGGTTATTGGAGTGTAAATCACCAGCCCATCTGTGATGTGCTGGCCATCGAGGCGGTACGGACCGTTTTGAACAACCTGGAAAGGGCATGGCGCGACGGAAACGATATGGAGGCCAGAAGTAATATGGCCTATGCGGCCCTTCTGGGCGGCATGGCCTTCGCTCAGCCGAAAACCGCCGCCAGTCACGCCTGCAGCTACCCGCTTTCCGAGGACTATCATCTTCCTCACGGAGAGGCGTGCGCCTTCACCCTGGACAGCATCGTCATGCTCAATGCGGACGAGCGGCTGGACTATCTGTGCAAGGCGGTGGGTCTGGAGGACTGCGCCGCCCTGGCCCGCCGCATCCGGGAACTGAAAGAACTGGGCGGCCTGCGCACCCGTCTCTCTCAACTGGGAGACGTGGATGTCGGCAAGCTGGCCCACGACTGCGCTGTACACCCTCTGATGAAAAACAACCCGGTCAGGCTGGACGAGACGGCGCTTGTCAAAATGTTTGAGGCGCTGCGCTGATGAAGGGCGGCCCAAAAAGCATCGGCATGACCGGCGGCATGGTGATCTGCTGGTCCATCTATTATGCGGTGAGCAAGGTCATGGTAAATCTAACTGGATCACCTTATCTGGCCGGTATGCTGCTGCGCGCCGCGGCGCTGCTGTTTTTGAGCATCCAGCTGCTGGCAGGACACGGATTTTCAAAACTGTTTCGGCAGGGCAAAGTGTCATTGATTCTGATCCTGATTGGCGTTTTGGGATTTCTTCTGGATTTGTTTGCCAATATGGGATATGCCGGAGGCGCGCTGAGCACTGGAACAGCTCTGCTGAAAACGGACGTTTTGATGGCCAATCTGATTACTGTGTTTCTATATAAAAAACGGCTGTATCCCTCTGACTGGCTGGGTACGGCAGTCATGCTCGCCGGTGTGCTGATGGTGTTGGGACTGAACCTCTCCCAGATCAGCTTCAATCCCACAGACCTGTTTTTTATCCTCAGTGCCATGTGTGTGACCGCGAACGCCTTCGTGATTAAAGCGGCCCAGGACAAATATCATGCGGACACCGATACCATCTCTTACTACAACAACTTTGTCGTTTTGCTTCTTTTTAGCTGCAGCGCCGCGTGGGCCGGAGATATACGACCGGAAAATTTTGGTGTGATTCCGGGCTTTTGGCTCCTGGTACTACTGGGCGGCCTGTGCCAGGCGGGCATCTATTTCTTCTATTACAGAAATCTGAAAACCCATGAGGTCTGGGTGGTAAAGCTGTATCTGCTGTTGATGCCTGTAGTCAGTTGTTTTATCGGCATTGTATTTTTGGAGGAGGAGTTGACGGGCCAGAAGATACTTGGTATACTGATTGTACTGCTGGGTGCCGCGTTGATTTTGTTGCGCAACAGAATCAATCACGAGGAAAATTTGACCTGTGCAGACGGTTGAGGTCGCTATATGACGCACGAAAATAAAAATATGCTGGATGTCAAACGCACAAACCGACGCGCTGTTCTGCGGCTGCTTCAGAAGCAAGGCGCGATGTCGCGCAAACAGCTGGCAAAGCAGCTGGAACTCACGCCGGCAGCCATTACCAAAATTGTAGGTGAAATGATCGAGGAGGGGCTGCTGGCCGAAGGGGCGAAGCTGCCGGGAAGCAGCGCAGGCCGCCGGGAAATTCTGGTTTACTCCAACTATAAGGCGTATTGCGCGCTGGGTATTTTTCTGGAGCTGAACCATGCGATCTTATCCGCGGTATGGCTGGACGGACGGGTTATCATGTCTGAGAAGGTGGCGTTGGATAAGACGAACACCGCGGATGAGATTATAGACGGGCTGTCTCAACGGCTTTTAGATCTGGTGGAGCAGTACGACATTGAGAAGGAAAAAGTCTTGGGTCTGGGTGTGGCGATTCGCGGCGTAATCAGCACAGATGGCCAGATATCCTACAATAGCTTTGGTATCTTTCGCGAACGTAACTACCCTATCACTCGCCGCCTGGAAGAGAAAACAGGATTTCCTGTCCATCTGGCCAACAACGTGCGGGCTATGTTCCTGGCTCAGATATTCAGCGAAAAGGATCGAGATTTGGACGCCCAATTTTTTCTTCGGTGTGAATATGGTATTGGCGCCTCCCTTGTATTTAACGGGAAAATCTGGTACGGGAGTACCGGCCAATGCTCCGAAATGGGACACATCCCGGTGATTCGGCGGGGAGGCAAGTCTTGCAACTGCGGAAAAAGCGGGTGCCTGGAGACGATTGCATCTCCCTTGGCCATCCAGCAGGATGCGATACATATTTTATCGGAGGAAAACACCCCCATCCTGTGGCGGATCTGCAGCAGGAAGACAGTGGAGCAGCTGGAGATTGACGATGTGCTGGATGCTGCTCGCAACGGAGACGAGAAGGTAGCGCAAATCGTTGACAACGCTGTAATGACGCTGAGCAACGCACTGAAAAATCTGATTTATATTGTGGACCCGAGGAAAATCATTCTCTATGGCCGGATATTTGAGAACAGGTATTATCTTTCAAAACTGTTGGCCGAGATGGGAGAGGGCGTTGACATCAATCACGAGGTTATTGTTGAAAAAAGCAAATATAACCTGCGTCTGGAGGAGAAATCAGCCGGGCTAGTGGTTATAGAACACTTTCTTGACCAAGGCGCCTTGCCTTGACCGAATACAGGACTTCCCTCCTAGTACTTTGCCAAGTTAGGAATTAGAAGATAACGGGGTATAGTTTTCTGAGT
>CANPFP010000015.1 GCA_947573385.1 uncultured Bacillota bacterium
CCGGTGCGCTGGAAATAGGAGCGGATGCGCTGGGCCGACCCCTCGTCAAAGACCAACTTCTTGCCAAAGGCCTCGGCCAGCACGTTTTTGGTGAGATCGTCACAGGTGGGGCCCAGGCCTCCGGTGGTGATGATGATATCGGCCCGCTGTTTGGCCAGAGCCACCGCCTCCTCAGCCCGCTGGAGGTTGTCCCCCACCACGGTGTGCCAGAAGACATTCAGCCCCAGCTCGCTCAGCCCCTGGGAGAGCATCTGGGCATCGGTGTTGGCAATGTTGCCCAGCAGCAGCTCGGTGCCCACAGACAGAATTTCAACGGTATGAGACATAGAAAAGACCTCCTGATTGCTGTAAATAGGTTGGTGGGGCTATTATAGCATGGGAAAAGGGGAATTGGTAGCCGTTTTCCAGAAAGAGGAATGATTTTTGTATAATTTTTCTATTGCGTAGAGGATCACAGGAGGCGGAAAGGGTTGGGGCGCAGTTTTTCCGCCAATTTGGCCTGTTTCGCTTCAGCACTTTGCCCAAAAAAGCCCCGGAAAAAAGCGGTAAATCTAAAAAATGAACAAATTTAAGGGTGAATCGTAGATATTTCAATATTTTCGTGAACTTTCTGCAATATTTCGACCATTTTACAGTTGAAATTTTTTTCGCTTTGGACTACAATAAGACCCGCAAGAGCGAGGAGGGGCCCAAGTGCTGAACATCATACTGGTTGAACCGGAGATTCCTCAGAATACCGGCAATATCGCCCGCACCTGTGCCGCCACACGCAGCCGCCTTCATCTGGTGAGACCTCTGGGCTTCGATATCAGCGAGCGGGCTGTGCGCCGGGCGGGGCTGGACTACTGGCACATGGTGGACCTGCGGGTCTATGACAGTCTGGACCATTTCTTTGCGGTCAACCCCAGGCCCGACCTGTGGCTGGCTACCACCAAGGCCCCCCGGGACTACACCCAGGCGACATTTCGTGAGGGCTGCTGGCTTATGTTCGGCAAGGAGACCGCCGGTCTGCCCGAGGACCTGAGGACGCGCTGGCAGGACCGGTGTGTCCGCATCCCCATGCGGCCCGACGCCCGAAGCCTGAACCTGGCCAACTCGGTGGCTGTCCTCACCTACGAGGCTCTGCGGCAGCTCGGCTTTCCCGGTCTGTCCGGAGCGGGAGAGATGGCGAAACAGTCATGACCCCCTATTTTGTCACCTTTACCAGGAGAAAGGAGTCAAGAAAATGAACTATAGCAAGAAGACAGTCAAGGATGTGGACGTCAAGGGCAAGAAGGTCCTGCTGCGCTGCGACTTTAACGTGCCCATGGCCAAGGACGGCAGCGGTGTTATCACCGACGACAAGCGTATCCGGGCCGCTCTGCCTACCATCCAGTACCTGCTGGACCAGGGTGCGGCAGTGATCGCCTGTTCCCACATGGGCAAGCCGGTGGCCACCTTCGAGTCCTACAAGAAGAAGCAACTGGAGAAGGGCAAGGACGAGGCCTCCATCACCGAGGAGAAGTGGAAGAAGTCTCTGGCCGAGCTGCGCATGGAGCCGGTGGCCGCCCGTCTCAGCGAGCTGCTGGGCAAGCCGGTAATCCTGGCCGACGACGTGGTGGGCCCCGACGCCCAGGCCAAGGCCGCCTCCCTGAAGCCCGGTGAGATTCTCCTGCTCCAGAATACCCGTTTTGAGAAGGGCGAGACCAAAAACGACCCCGCCCTGGCCAAGGCCATGGCCGACATGGCTGAGGTATATGTATCTGACGCCTTCGGCGCGGTCCACCGCGCCCACGCCTCCACCGCCGGCGTGGCGGCTCACCTGCCCGCCGTGTCCGGCTTCCTGATTCAGAAGGAGCTGGACTTCATCGGCGGCGCCCTGGCCAACCCCAAGCGGCCCCTGGTGGCCATCCTGGGCGGGTCCAAGGTGTCCTCCAAGATCGGCGTGATCAACAACCTGCTGGAGATTGCCGACACCATCATCATCGGCGGCGGCATGGCCTACACCTTCTCCGCTGCCCAGGGGGGCAAGGTGGGCGACTCCCTTCTGGAGGAGGACTGGAAGGACTACTCCCTGGAGATGATTCAGAAGGCCAAGGACAAGGGCGTGAAGCTGCTCCTGCCGGTGGACACCGTCATTGCCGATGCCTTCGCCCCCGACGCCAACAGCCAGGTGGTCAAAGCCGGCGAGATTCCCGACGGCTGGGAGGGCTTGGACATCGGTCCCGAGACGGTGAAGCTCTACTGCGATGCCGTGGCCGATGCGGGCACCGTCATCTGGAACGGCCCCATGGGCGTGTTTGAGTTTGAGAAGTTCGCCGCCGGCACCAAGGCGGTGGCTGAGGCCCTCAGCAAAACCAGCGCCATCACCATCATCGGCGGCGGCGACTCCGCGGCCGCGGTGCAGCAGCTGGGCTACGCCGACAAGATGACCCACATCTCCACCGGCGGCGGCGCCTCCCTGGAGTTTATGGAGGGCAAGGAGCTGCCCGGCGTGGCCTGCCTGCTGGACGCCTGATATGAGCAAGAACGTTAGAAACATTCTGCTGGCTGTTGCAGGCATTCTTCTTGTTTTAATGATCATCAGCTTTGCAGCATAAGCAAACAATATACGATAGGAGAGATTTATTATGAATCGCCGCTACCGCAAGACCATCATCGCCGGCAACTGGAAGATGAACAACACCCTGTCCCAGACCAAGGCCTTTGCCGAGGAGATCAAGCCCATCATGCCCAAGGGCAAGTGGTGCAATGTGGTGCTGTGTGTCCCCGCCACCAACATCCAGGCCGCCGTCCGTCTGTTCAAGGACTGCCACATCGCCATCGGCGCTGAGACCTGTCACGAGCTGGACCATGGTGCCTACACCGGCGAGATCACCGCCGCCATGATCAAGGAGGCGGGGGCCAAGTATGTGATCATCGGCCACTCCGAGCGCCGCCAGTACTACAACGAGACCGATTTCACCGTGAACAAGAAGGTCCACGCCGCCATCGAGGCCGGCCTGATTCCCATCATCTGCGTGGGCGAGAGCCTGGAGCAGCGGGAACTGGGCGTTACCATGGAGCTCATCGCCTATCAGGTAAAGTGCGCCCTGGCCAACGTGGCCCCCGAGAAGGTGCGCCATGTTGTCATCGCCTATGAGCCCCTGTGGGCCATCGGCACCGGCAAGACCGCCACCGCCGAGCAGGCCGGCGAGGTCTGCCAGGCCATCCGCACCGTGATCCGCAAGCAGTATGGCGCCCACGTGGCCCGCTCCGTCACCATCCAGTACGGCGGCTCCATGAACGCCAAGAATGCCGAGGAGCTGCTGGCCCAGCCCGATGTGGACGGAGGCCTGATCGGCGGCGCCGCCCTGAAGCCCGCCGACTTTGTGAAGATTATCGAGGCTGCCAATCAGGAGTAATTCCGGGTATAGCGAACCCTGAGGGTTTTGCTTGTAGGGACGCATCATGATGCATCCGTTTGTGGAGAGATACCGTGAAGTCTGCGGACACTTCGCGAAGCATCCCTACACACCTCCCTTATGGGGGAACGCATATCAGTTATAAAGGAAAGGTTTTTTATGAAAACACCTACCACTTTAATTATTATGGACGGTTTTGGCGTGGAGAGTCCCTCTGCGGGCAACGCAGTGGTCAATGCCCCTACCCCCAATCTGGACAAATTCTTCTCCCAGTGCCCCCACAGCAGGCTGTCCGCCTCCGGGCTGGACGTGGGCCTGCCCGACGGCCAGATGGGCAACAGCGAGGTGGGCCACACCAACATCGGCGCGGGCCGGGTGGTCTTCCAGGACCTGCCCCACATCAGCCGGGATATCGAGACCGGGGTCTTCTTCGAGAACCCCGCCTATCTGGAGGCGATGGAGAACTGCCGGGAGTGGGGGAGCGCCCTGCACCTGATGGGGTTGCTGTCCGACGGCGGTGTCCACAGCCACATCACCCACCTGTATGCGTTGCTGAAGATGGCCAAGGACCAGGGCCTGGAAAAGGTCTACGTCCACTGTTTCCTGGACGGCCGGGACGTGCCCCCCTCCTCGGGCAAGAGCTTTGTGGAGAAGCTCCAGGCCAAGATTCAGCAGTTGGGCATTGGTCAGATCGCCACCGTCATGGGCCGGTACTACGCCATGGACCGGGACAAGCGGTGGGACCGGCTCCAGAAGGCCTACGACGCCATGGTCTGCGGCCAGGCCCCCTTTGTGGCCGACGCCGCCGACGCCGTCCAGACCTCCTACGACGCGGGGGTCACCGACGAGTTTATGGTCCCCGTGGTGTGCGCCAAGGACGCCCGGTTCCGGGACAACGACTCGGTGATTTTCTTCAACTTCCGGCCCGACCGGGCCCGGGAGATCACCCGCACCCTGGTGGACGAAGACTTTACCGATGTGGAGCGCAAGACGGGCTTCATCCCCGTGGATTTTGTGTGCACCACCGAGTACGACGCCACCATGCCCAACGTGACGGTGGCCTACCCCCGGCAGAAGCTGACCAACATCTTTGGGGAGTACATCTCCAACCTGGGGCTGACCCAGCTGCGCATCGCCGAGACCGAGAAGTACGCCCATGTGACCTTCTTCTTCAACGGCGGCGTGGAGCAGGTCTTCCCCGGAGAGGACCGGTGTCTCATCAACTCCCCCAAGGTGGCCACCTACGACCTCCAGCCCGAGATGTCGGCCTATGAGGTCACCGAGGAGGCGGTCAACCGCATCCTCAGCGGCAATTACGACGTGATTATCCTCAACTTTGCCAACTGCGACATGGTGGGCCACACCGGCGTGTACGAAGCCGCCTGCAAGGCGGTGTCCACCGTGGACGAGTGCGTGGGCAAGGTGGTGGAGGCCACCTCCAAGATGGGCGGCGTGTCCCTCATCACCGCCGACCACGGCAACGCCGAGCGGATGGTGGACACCGACGGCTCCCCCTTCACCGCCCATACCACCAACCTGGTGCCCTTCTGCATTGTGGGGGCCAACGTCACCCTGCGGGACGGCCGCCTGTGCGACATCGCCCCCACCATGCTGGACCTGATGGGCCTGGAAAAGCCCGCCGAGATGGACGGCCAGACCCTGATTGCACAGTAATTATGTGTTCCTGGCGGGATGGTCCCGCTTTACCAAGTGATATCCGCTGACAATTTGAAAGGAGATCAAAAACCATGAAGCAGATGATCGAAATTGTAGACGTAATCGGCCGCGAGATTCTGGACAGCCGCGGCAATCCCACCGTTGAGGTAGAGGTTTATCTGGAGGACGGCACCATGGGCCGTGCCGCCGTTCCCTCCGGCGCTTCCACCGGCATCTATGAGGCCTGCGAGCTCCGGGACGGCGACAAGAGCCGTTACCTGGGCAAAGGCGTGCTGAAGGCCGTGGAGAGCGTGAACACCGAGATCGCCGAGGCCCTCATCGGCACCAACGTGCTGGATCAGACCGCCATCGACAAGATGCTCATTGATCTGGACGGCACCGCCAACAAGGACCGCCTGGGTGCCAACGCTATCCTTGGCGCCTCCCTGGCCTGCGCCAAGGCCGCCGCCAATGCTCTGGGCACCAGCCTGTACAACTATATCGGCGGCGTCAACGCCAAGCAGCTGCCTGTTCCCATGATGAACATTCTCAACGGCGGCGCTCATGCCACCAACAACGTGGAGATTCAGGAGTTCATGATTATGCCCGTCTCCGCCCCCTCCTTCCGCGAGGCTCTGCGCCGCTGCGCCGAGGTCTTCCACACCCTGAAGACCGTCCTGAAGG
Source organism: uncultured Bacillota bacterium (assembly GCA_947573385.1). Classification (GTDB taxonomy): domain Bacteria; phylum Bacillota; class Clostridia; order Oscillospirales; family Oscillospiraceae; genus Lawsonibacter. The sequence goes on from CANPFP010000015.1 coordinate 5,724, forward strand.
AGAACGGCACCCCCGCCGCCGGCGTGGGCGACGAGGGCGGCTACGCCCCCAACCTGAAGAAGGATGAGGACGCCCTGAAGGTCATTGTCCAGGCCATCGAGGAGGCCGGCTACAAGCCCGGCGAGGACTTCAAGATCGCCATCGACGCCGCCTCCTCCGAGTGGTGGAACGAGGACGAGAAGTGCTATATCCAGCCCAAGAGCAACAAGAAGCTGACCCAGCAGCAGCTGGTGAACATGTGGAAGAAGTTCGCCGACACCTACCCCATCATCTCCCTGGAGGACGGCATGGCCGAGACCGACTGGGAGGGCTGGGCCATGCTGACCAAGGCCATCGGCGACAAGGTCCAGTTGGTGGGCGACGACCTGTTTGTCACCAACGTGTCCCGTCTGGCCACCGGCATTGAGAAGAAGGTGGGCAACGCCATCCTCATCAAGGTCAACCAGATCGGCACCCTCACCGAGACCCTGGACGCCATCCAGATGGCCAACCGGGCCGGCTACACCGCCATCGTGTCCCACCGCTCCGGCGAGACCGAGGACGCCACCATTGCCGACATCGCCGTGGCCACCAACGCCGGCCAGATCAAGACCGGCGCCCCCAGCCGCACCGACCGCGTGGCCAAGTACAACCAGCTGCTGCGCATCGAGGAGGAGTTGGGCGACGTGGCTCAGTATCCCGGCATGAAGGCTTTCTTCAACCTGCGCTAAGTATAATGTGCCCGCCCGTAATAGGGCGATGGCCGCAAGAAAACATTTTAAGCGAGAGTCGGTGCAGCGTTAAGCTGCGCTGGCTCTCGCATTATTGTGAACATAAAAAAACAGCTTCTGCCCCATAGGCTTTCACCTCGGAGCAGAGACCGTTCATATTGTTTCATCCATCTTTGGCAGAAGCCCGTTATTCGCCGCCAATGCGTTCTCAATGGATTGTGCCAGGGCAACCATGCTGTTCTTTTGGTTTCCTGTATAATGGTACATCAGATAGCGGGTATCAATCAGAATTCCCTGGATTTTCTCATAATTATGGGTATTGTTTTTCCAATTGCCAACAGCCATCCCAACATTGCAGAACACATCGTGGATGCCAAAAAAATTCTCTGCTGCATTGTAGGGCATCAGGAAAACGTTGAACAGTCTTCCGTCCGGTATCTGTCCTTGGCTATATATGTACTCGCCGTAAGTAATCTGCTTGTTTATGGATGATGAATTCGGCAGATGGTTTGGATTTCCGGTAATTCCATATCGGTAATACTTAGCGTCGAGAACATACATTTTTCCATCGTATATCATGATGCTGTCCGGTTCAAGCGGGTACTTCTCCTTATATTTCCCGTGTGAAAGAAGCCATCTTGTTCTTGGAAAATAGTCCTGCTTATTCTTGATGCCGAACACCCGGTCAATAAGCCGCTCCCACACTCCTTCAAAATAGTCTGTTCCAAAATAAAACTGTTTTTCCGATGTTTTCTCGTCCATGTACTTCAGCATATCAAGCATGGATTGGAAGAGTCTCTTCCTCTTGTCGTTGTTGGTGTTCCCCAGCTTGTCATTCAGTATGGAAATAAACCTCTTTACCTCCAGCGCACCCGCAGGTTTTGGCGGCATATATGGAGTAAACAGCCAGCCCAGCTTTTCAAAGCTTTCATAGACACAATGCATATGGATACGCGTGATTTCCTTATTCTCGTTTGGGGCGGATTCCCGGACCGTGTACCGTGTATAAACAGGCGTAAGATTCGCCTGAATAAGCGCGGGCTGTCTTTGTATGGTGCGTGCCCAATCTATATTTCCGCGGTCGCTGGTTTTGAATACCCGATCACGTTCCATATAGTAGCCGCTTTCCATGTAATAGTTTATGATTTCAAGGTAGGCGTTGATGGGGAAGTCCACCGACTGTGGGGTTTCAAAACTCTTCTTTGCAAGCACCTTGTCGGAAACATCCGTAAATTCCGCAAGCACCTGGAACAGATGCAGGACATCCCGCTTCAGTTCCATCTCGTCATCAGGCAGTTGGTATCCAATGGGGAAATACACGACCGCACCTTCCGTATCGGCCTTGACTCCCACAAAGCGGTCTCCTTCCTCGTTCGTGTTGATATGGCAGCGTTTTCGCAGGCCAGATTCCTTCTCCATGCCGCACCACCGCCTTAATCTTCCTGTAAGTCGGGACTGGTTAGCGCGTCATACACCGTATCCTTGAACACCGAGAAGCGGGCGTTTCCTCTCTCCTGCACAAACTTCTTTATAACCGCTTCCAGGCTGTTGTACTGGCCGACATCAAACACATCCTCGCGCGAGAACTTGAACGCATCGTCCCACAGGTATTTCAAAACTTTCTCCGGAAAGCGGCTGTTATTTCTTTTTGCTTTTGCTCTTTCAAATTCGCCAAGCTGGTCATTATCGGCGTTCGCATCATAGATAAGGTCACGCAGATGTACGAAATACGTCCCAAGGCGCTTATCCTCGGCGGAAGTCAGCCTGACGTTTTTCTCCAGGATGATATTGTTGATGGCTGTACAGAAAACCCGCCATGTGACCTGGGTATCCAGGATCGCATGGCCGGCAAACGCGGGACTCACGCCGTTGAAGCTGTTTTCAATCATGCGCATATCCCACCTGCGCTGGAAAGCCGTATCAAGGGTAAATACATTCTGGTCAGAAGTGTTCATGGTTCCGATTATGGACATATTGGACGGTATGCGCACCTTATGGCTTGGATTGCCGTAAACTATCCCGGCAATGTTGGCATTTGTGATCCCGTATTCGCTAGTGCCAATCGGATAGCCGTCGTCCCCCGTTTCTTTGATCTCCGTCTTTCTGTCAAGCAGCTGAAACACTTCGCCGAAAATAGCGGGAGCGTTGCCTCTGTTAATTTCCTCAATCAGAAGGAAATACTCTGTCTCCGGATTCAAATATGCTTTTCTAAGCAGCGATGTAAACGGTCCCGGCATAAAGGAATAGCTCACCATACCCTCTGATACGCTCGGCAAAATCTGTCCAATAAAATCGGAATAGGTGTAATCCGGATGGAACACAAGCCGCTCCATCCTCCTTTCGTCATTGCAGTATTCATGCGCAATTGTCCAGCTTTTCCCCGCCCCTGGAACACCGTATAGAAGCACGTTCGTCCCGCCAGAGACACGGACACCTTCCAGATTATCCTGCTCCAGACCGCCGTCATCCCCTTTTGGATCCTCCAAGCCCACAACCTTTGTAGCCGACAGCCGGAGGAATGTGTCCACGCGCATTTGGTAAGCTTCCAGGTCCTTGGCTCTTCTTTCCGCTGTGGTAACCCTTCCGCCTGAATACTGAAGGTAGGGATTCAAGCCGTCCGAAAGCAGGGACTTCAAGATGCGGAGGGAGCCTTTCGCCTCATCGTCGCCGTTGACATCCACAGGCTGATTTGTCTCCAGCGCCTTACAGTACAGGCTGTTCTGGTTAAACACCACCCCACGGCTTCCGTCTGTCATCTTAAAAACGGCGCCTTCAGACAAAGCCGTAAAGAGGTATGTCAGTATAGAATCGCACTCAGGGTCTATATCCACACGGAAACCTATCCACGACATCAACACACGGATATACGCGTCATGGTGGCTTTCAATTACGCTGTGAATAATGTCTGCGTTCACAGAATACAGCAATTTCTTGGGGTAGCGGATACCACCCGTCCTTTCGGCACTGGCCGCCTTGTTCTCCTCGACAAAACTGACCTTTGCCAATTTCCAGACAAGCTCAAAAGCAACCATAAGGGCTTCCATCTGCGACTTGAAAAGCTGGTTCTCGTTAATTTTCGCTATCAGACTGTTGTAATCAATCTGCTCATCCTCACAGATTTCAGAAAGATAATCAAACACCCACTGTTTCAGTTCATCTGTCAGTATAACCTTATCGCCATGCTGTGCAGCATATACAAGCTCTGCCGGACGGTCGGCACACTCCCACAGGAGAATTGCAAGGGCAAGCGTGCTCTTCACATGGGGAAGGGAGGACTTTATGCCCAGCTTCAAATCCATCTCATCATACGCTAACATATTGTCCGGCCTATTCATGCTGCTTATCCTCCTTCATATCGTCCAAAATCACTTCCGCTATAGCCGCAGCCAAAAGCGGCGGCACTGCGTTGCCCACCTGTTTCATCTGGGAGCCCTTATTCCCAATGAAGCGAAAACGATCTGGGAAAGACTGTATCCGTGCCGCTTCTCTGACTGTGATTGCCCTGTCCAAATAAGGATGGGTAAATTTTCCTGATGACGGCGTATCAAAACGTGTTGTTATAGTGACGGAAATTTCGTCTTTCCGCATACGGGTCCAGGTGCCGCTGTAAATTGATTTCGTCAAATGCTCCTTTGGCAGCACCTCCTTGCCGGAATTTGGCGGAATCATCGCAAGCCTTTCAAGTGCAAGCGCAGAGTGTCTCGTCGCCACATGGTTATACAGCGTATCCGAATCCCTGCGCAGGAGCTTTTGGTATCCGTTCTGCGGCTCATTTTTATATTGCTGCACCTCAGAGCCTTCACCCGACTCCAGATAGGCCAAATCACTGATGGCATCCCAAATTGTTACCGATACGTTCTTAGCCTTTGGCAGACAAGGAGCCTTCCCGCCTTTTTTCCCGATAATCACCGCCCGTCTGCGGTTTTGCGGAACACCATAATCGGACGCATTCAATACGCCCCTCTCGAGGGAATACCCCATAGATTGAAAGAGTTCCTCAATTTCCCTGTAAAAATACCCGTTTTCGGCGGTCAAAAGGTTAGGCACATTTTCCATAACAAAATACTTTGGCTCAACCAGCTTGACAACCTCAACATAATATTTAAACAGGAAATTCCGTGCATCATGAATTGTCTTCCGCTGCCCTTTCTGCGAAAATCCCTGGCAGGGAGGTCCCCCGATTATGACATCGGTCTGCCCATTATATCCGCCGAAGGTCCGCTGCAAATCAAGCGAGGTAATATCGCCGACAATCATTTTGGTGGTTCTGTGGTTTTCTTGGTAGGCGGCTGCAATCGAAGTGTCATATTCATTGGCAAGCACAACTTCAAAACCCCGCATCTCAAACCCAAGGGACAATCCACCTACTCCCGCAAACAAATCAATTACCCTCGGTTTCATGTCATGCCCCCTTAATCCTCGTCTCTGCCATGTCAAAGTACCTCTTATCCAACTCAATGCCTATAAAATTCCGTTCCGTCCTCTTTGAGATAACCCCCGTTGTCCCACTGCCCATAAAAGGGTCAAGCACCCAATCTTCGGGATTGGACAGTATCTCTACAAAGTGTTGGATAAGGCTTTCCGGCTTCTGCGTGGGATGTCTGCCAAACCTGCGCTCTCCGTTCGGCGTTACAGATGTTTCGATAAAGTCATGGAACATAGCCCCGCCGTTGTTGAAGGTGCCCGTTCTTTTCTTGTAAGTAAAATAAATCCAAGCCTCTGTTGAATTCACAAAGTGCAGGTTCATGTTCCGGGGCATAGGATTGGTTTTGTGCCAAATCCCTGTGGTCTTATAATAAAACCCATGTTTTTCCGCAAGCCTTATGAGCGTTTCGACCTTGATGATCGCCATAAAGACTATCATTGTGCCTCCGTTTTTCACCACACGCGCAGCAGCCTTGAAAAAGTCATCCATAGACTTCTCCCACTCACCATATTCCATATCATCCCAGCCTGCCGAGCCAAAAAAATTGTCGCGCATTTTGCTCAAGTTGGTATCGCGGCTCTTCATAAAATTCCCCAAATTATAAGGTGGGTCCGTCACAATCAGGTCAATCGACTTCTCGCCAAGCTTCTCCATAGCGGCTATGCAATCTTCGTTATACAGCTTAATTTCTGACATCGCTGAACTTCCTTCCGTGTTTTATGTTGATGCCTGATCCATTGCACTTTTGCCGCTCTTAATCCATTCATCCAACTCAGAACGTTTAAATTTCCAAAGTTTTCCTACTCGATGTGCCGGGATGTCGGGCTTCTTTTTTATCCAATTTCGCAAAGTAACCGTTTTTATGTCCAAATATCCCGCTGCTTCATCAATGCTGATATAACTCTCATCCTTTGCAGTCTTTTCACTCATTTGATCACCTCAATGTTACTGACACAAAAGTCGATTATAGATTATAACACACTCCTGCTCAAAGTCCAAGTTATTTTGATGTTTTTTTATTTTATCTGTTATTTGGTGATATTTTATTGTATATTTCGGTTTTTTCTTTCTTTGAAGAACATTAAGGACTGTCCACATAAGAAAAAATGTGTTAGAATAAGAGTATTACGCCCATATCCACATTAATTTTTAAGGAAATCTTAATGTAAGCTAAACGGTCCTTCAACCCGGCCATGATACACTGAACAACACAAACAGGAACAGGGTCTGCGGAAAGGAGTCGTCTTTATGGAAATCACACTGGAAATGGTAGAGCGTCTGAAGGAGAAGGCCAATGTCAGCTACGCCCAGGCCAAAGAGGCCCTGGAGTACAGCGGCGGTAATCTCCTGGATGCCCTGATTTATCTGGAAGAAAAGGGAGCTATTCCCCGGGAGGAAACCGCCTACTACTCCACCAAGACTGAGGTCCCCCCTCCATCTGTGGACCACCTTCCTGCCCAGCTGCTCGTAAAGGAGCGGAAAAAGAAAAACGCACCTCCGCCCCGCCCCAAAGGGGACGGCGGCCGGCGTTTTTTCAACACTCTGCGCCGCTGGCTCATCGACAACGAGCTGGAAATCTGGCGCCGGGACCAGCCCATCACCGCCCTGCCGGTGCTGATTTTGCTTCTGCTGCTGTGCTGTGCCCCCTGGGTCACCATTCCGGTTCTGATTTTGGGGCTCTTTCTGGGTTTCCGCTACCGTTTCTCCGGCCCTGACCTGGAGCGGGAGAGCCTGAACAACATGATGGGCTCTGTGGCCAATACCGCCTCCGACCTGGGCCACAAGGTCATGGACGAACTGAAACATGACTGGCACTCTGACAAGCAGGACAAAAAATAGAGGCCGGGCTTCTGCCCCTGCCGCGTACAGGGCATCCCATCCAATTATTTGAGGTGAACAGAAATGGCAGAACGCATCCTTCTGGTGGAAGACGAGGAAAAGCTGGCCCGCATGGTAGAGATGGAGTTAAAATACGAGGGCTACCAGGTGGAAAAGGCTTTGGACGGCCGCCGGGGCCTGGAGCTGGCCCTGGGCGGTTCCTTCGACCTGGTGCTGCTGGACATTATGCTCCCCCAGCTGTCCGGGATGGAGGTGCTGCGCCGCCTGCGCCGGGAGAGCCAGGTCCCTGTCATTATGTTAACCGCCCGGGACAGCGTGGTGGACAAGGTGGCCGGCCTGGACTCGGGGGCCGATGACTACATCACCAAGCCCTTCGCTATTGAGGAGCTGCTGGCCCGCATCCGTGCCGCTCTGCGTGGCAAGGGCGGTCAGGCCGCACAGAACATCCCCCTGTCGGCGGGTCCGCTGGTGATGGACGTAGAGAAGCACCAGGTCATGGTCCGGGGCCAAACGGTGGAGCTTACCAAAAAGGAGTTTGACCTGCTCCGCCATCTGCTGGAAAACAAGGGCCGGGTGCTCACTCGGGAGACCCTTCTGGATGCGGTATGGGGCTTTGACTTTGTGGGCGAAACTAACTCTGTAGATGTTTACATCCGTTTTCTCCGCTCCAAACTGGATGACGCCTTTGGCCTGAAGCTCATCCACACCGTCCGGGGCGTGGGCTATGTCATCAAGGAGGAGTAACCGTGATTATTGTATACCGTTCCAACACCGGCTTTACCAAAGCGTACGCCGAAATGCTGGGCAAGGCGGAAAACATGAAGGTTTGCCCCCTGGCCGAGACCCAGGGCAAGGTGGGTCCCGGGGAACCCGTCTTTTTCATGGGTCCCCTTATGGCGGGCCACATCGCCGGCATCGACCAGGCGGTGAAAAAATTCAACCTCAAGGGGGTGTGCGGTGTGGGCATGTCCCCCGTCTCCCCGCAGGTACTGGACACCCTGTCCAAGGCCAACTATGTCCCCGATGCCCCCATCTTCTACCTTCAGGGGGGGTGGGCTCCCAAACAGGTAGGCTGGCTCAAGCGCCGGATGGTGGGCATGGCCACCAAATCCATGCGGGAATCCCTCCGGGACAGGGGCAGCCGCCGCACCCCCGAGGAGGACAAACAGCTGGACTTCCTCCTCCACGGCGGCAGCTTTGTGGCCTTTGAGAATCTGGAGACCATCCGGAAGTGGATGAAGACCCTGTAGAGACGCTTCACGAAGCGTCTGCCCTGCTCCAGCACCCGCACCATATCGCGTATCGCATCACAGGACGTACCATGTCACGGATATACCGTATCGCGGAATGCACCATACCATATTATCGTACTGTATCGCAGCGGACGCATCATGATGCGTTCCTACAGAGCTCCGTACAGCGGGCGGACAATGTCCGCCCCTACATCCGAGGGAGGTGAACCCCATGCCCCGCAGCCGGCACCGTTTTCAGACCCCGCCCCCGGCGGACCCCATCGCCGCCGCCCGGGACTCCTCCCTGGCTCTGCGGCTGAACATCGGCTTTTTCATGCGTCAGCTGGGCATTTTCCTGGTAATGGACCTGCTGCTGCTGGTGATGGCCTTCTTCGGTATGTCCCTCTACGCAGAAAACCGGTGTGCCGACGTGGTGGAGCTGGTCAACCAGCGGGGCGTGCCCTCCGAGGACGCCCTGGCTTGGATGGAGGCCAGCGACTATACCATCACCCCTCTGGACCGGGAGCCCCGGGGAGATACCACCGTCGGCTCCACACTCCTGTTCCCCCACCGGCAGGAGACTCAGGAGGGATGGCGCTCCTGGAATCTGTCCAGCCACTACACCATTGAAATGCCCAACAACGGCCAGCCCTACGCCATCACGGTGGACCTGTCCGGCATTTCCCGGGGCCTGTACTGGGCGGGGGTGGCACTCCTGGTCTGCCAGGCCCTCTCCCTGCTTACCAACCTGTTCCGCAGCAACCGCTCCATCCGCAAGGTGCTCCGGCCCATTCAGGACCTGGCCGCCACAGCGGCCCGGCTCAACTCTATGACCCACATGTCCAGGCGGGAGATCGAGAATCTGGCCGGCGAACTGGATAAGATTGACGCCGCCCATCTTGACAGCCGCATCGACCTGCCCCCCACTCAGAAGGAGCTGCGCTCCCTGGCCCAATCCATCAACGAGCTGATGGACCGGGTCAACCAGGCCTACAGCGCCCAGATGCGCTTTGTCTCAGACGCCAGCCACGAGCTACGCACCCCCATCGCCGTCATCCAGGGCTACGCCGCCCTGCTGGACCGCTGGGGCAAGAGCGACCCGGAAGCTCTCCAGGAATCCATCGACGCCATCCGTGGAGAGGCCGCCTCTATGGAGCGGCTGGTGGAGCAGCTGCTCTTCCTGGCCCGCGGAGACAACGACTCCCAGCCGGTAAAAATGGAGCCGCTGGACCTCACCGACCTGGCCGGCGAGGTCCTCCGGGAGGAGGAGATGCTCCATCCCGACCGCACCTTCCTCCCCCGCTGGGGGGAGGACCCCGTCAGCATATATGCTGACCCCGGGCTGATGAAACAGGTGCTGCGCATTATGATGGACAACAGCTTGAAATACAGCCCCCCCGAGGGCCGCATCTACCTGCGTGTTCTGTCCAGCCAGGGCCATGTCCGGCTTACCGTTCAGGACGAGGGTATGGGCATCCCTCCTGAGGGCATCCCTCACATCTTCGAGCGCTTCTACCGCACCGACCAGTCCCGGGACCGGAAAACCGGCGGCACCGGCCTGGGCCTGTCCATTGCCAAGTGGATCGTGGAGCGCCACGGCGGCTGGTTTGAGGTAGTCTCCCGCCCCGAGGTGGGCACCCGCATCACCGTCGTCCTCCCCACCCTCCAGAAAACAATTGACGCCCCCTCCTCCGCCACAGTATTTTAGAGAAAAGCAGGGAAAGATGCGGAGAGTTGTCCCTTTTCTTCCCTCCGGTTTCGGGCAGTTCATCCTCATCATACAGAGACTTTTTCCATACGTCTCCCGGTCTGCGTTCACCTCCGCCAGCAGTTCTCGAACTCTACTGCTGTACCCACTTTTACTGTATTTACTGAGAAAAGTCTGCCAGATGGCAGACTTTTTCGACATGCTGAAGCGCAATACCTATCTAAACCGGTAGGCCTTACGCTTATATATTGTTAAGTCTCTAAATTATTTTTCCAAGATTAAAAGCTTCTTGAAGCTCCGGTTTTCCAGCAATATCACCCACATCACAATTTCCTCCGGCAAGAACATGCCCAAGATTTTTCCAGCGCAGATGCTCCATCAGGTGATCATAATAAAGAACAACATCCTCAAACCCGTGCCCCTCCGCAGCCATAAGTAAGGCGGAAGCCCTGCCGTTTCCCCGAAGCAGGTTGCCGTCCCCCTCCTCCAGGGCAAACAGGCGGTCAATTGCTGTTCTGATCTGTCCGCTCATGTTCCAATAGTAAAGAGGGCTTGCCAACACGACTACGTCACAATTCTTGACCGCCGGATAAATCTGATCCATATCGTCCTTTTGAACACACGGGCAGTCTTTGCTGCTGTGCCCACCAAAGCAGCCCTTACAACCGTGAATGTTCATGCCGGCTAAGAAAAACTCGGTGACGGTATGTCCAGCACTCTTCGCTCCCTCAGTAAACGCTTTGATCAAAGCGGATGTGTTGCCAGTTTTCCTGGGACTGCCATTTAAGACGACAATGTTCTTAGACATAACACAGAGCCCCCTGTGATTAAAACTTCTCTGCCAGAGCAGCCGCCTGAGCACAGCCGTCCGTCTTCGCGATATCGCCGGCATTGAGCACGCCGGGTACCAGCACCTCGCCCACCATGTCCCACTTCATCAGTGCAGCGGAACGCTCCAGCTGGATACGCACTCCGTCCATCACGTCCATCTCCGCCTCTTCACAGCAGGCGATTATGGCGCACTCCTTGCCCGCAATGTTTTTGCCGCCCACCACAAAGGAGAACATCCGGTCGATGACCCCCTTGATCTGGGCGGGGATGGAGTACCAGTAGACGGGCATGGTGAAGACCACAGCGTCAGCTTCCAGGATGGCGGGAGCGATGGTGTTGAAGTCGTCGTCGAAGGAGCAGGCCTTGCCGGTTTTGTAGCAGGTCTCGCAAGCGTGACAGCCGCCAATTTTCATCATGGCGGCGTCAAACCGGGTAACAGTATGGCCCTTGGCCTGGGCCGCCTGGATAAAAGCGTCAGTCATGGCAAAGCTGTTGCCGTTCTTTCGGGGACTGCCGGTAACCACTACAATTTTTTTGCTCATATGAGTTGCCTCCTTAAAATCTGCCGCATATTGCGGCAGATTTTATGGCTCCATTATATGAGAAGGTGTATCTGAAAATCAAATACGAATTACTGAATAACGTTATATCTGTTTTCGTATAACATTTATATAAACTCCCCAAAACCGCTGTGCCAAACAGGTCTATCTGCTTAGGCACAGCGTCCTTTCCATTAAAAAATATTATCTTTCATAAACTCAACCAGTTCCTGCTGGATTGGGCTGGCCTTGCGCTTGGTGTAGGACAGGTAAATATCCCGTACCGCCAGCGGATCATCCAGCTGGTAGAACACCACTTGATCGGTAGGCACAACGTGCTGGGGAATGGTGGAGCGGAGGAACGTAAGGCCCTGCCCCTCGCACACCAGGTAATAGGCCGTCATCATCTGGGTCACACGCAGAGAAATCTGCGGATCAAAACCGGCATTCCTGCAAATTTTCAAAACGCGGTCATGGCTGTCGTTTCCTTCTTTCAAGAGGATGAAGTTTTTTCCCTCAAACTGAGACAGCGGTACAGCGGGCCGGCGGCCATTGGGCTTGGCCCGCTGTAAAAATTCCTCAAAGGAGTAGCGGTATCGCTCCAATTTGCCGTTGATGGGATCGCACGCCGGTACGGCGAGAACAATCTCCTCTGAGGCCCAAGGGGTCGAGGTGATTTGAGCACTTTCCGGCCGCTCCGCCTCCAGAAGGAAATCCAGCCGCCCGTCCAGAAGTTTTTCGGTCAGCGTTTTGCTGCTGCCCTCTACAAAGGTCATAGTGGCCTCCGGGTGGGCCAGGGAAAAATCATTCAGCAGAGCGGGCAGCACATAGGTGCAGAAGAACATGGATGTTCCGATCCGCAGTTCGGTTCTGGACTCGTTTTGAAGCTCCTTAAATCGCTCCTCCATTTCCGTTTCGATTGCCATAATCTGCTTGATACGCTCAATATAATAGCATCCTGCCTCGGTCAATGAAATGGGATTGGTACTCCGGTCGAACAGAGGCAGACCCAGCTCCTGTTCCGCTTTTTTAATTGTGGCGCTCAGCCAGGGTTGGGAGACATACAGCTTCTTAGCAGCCTTGGAAAAACTTTTTTCCTGATAGACCGCGTAGATATATTCCTTGTAATTCGTCATTTTGCTGTCCCCTTATACGAAAATAGATATAACGTCTTCAGGTTTTTCGTATTTTACATTTCAAAAGTCTTGTGGCTAAATGATACCAGAAGAATATCGAAAGCGCAAGATATTTTGAAAGGAGTGCAGCTAAAATGGGAGTCTATGTGATTACCGGAGGCACTACCGGCATTGGCGCGGAGGTTCGCCGCCTGCTTCTGGAAGAGGGACATGAGGTTTTCAATGTCGATTACAAGGGCGGTGATTTCGAGACCGATCTGTCCACAGACGAAGGGGTAAACGCCGCAATCCGGGCGGTGAAGGAGAAGTATCCGGACGGGATCGACGGTCTCATCAGCAACGCCGGTGTGGGGCCGGCCGCCCCGGCGGAGAAGATTTTCGCGCTGAATTTCTACGCTGGCACCTACATTGCGGAGGGCCTGCGCCCCCTGCTGGCCAAGAAAAAGGGCTGCTGCGTGATGACCTGTTCCAACACCATTACCAATTCCATCGTCCGTATGGACTGGGTGGAGCTGCTGACCAACCTCCGCAACCGGGAGCGTGGAATGGACCTGGCCCACATGATCCCCCGGGAAAAGGGGCCCGCTGCGTACAGCTCCTCCAAGTGTGCCCTGGCACGCTGGATTCGGCGGGTATCTCCCAACTGGGCGGTGGATGGTCTGCGGATCAACGGGGTGGCCCCTGGCAACACCACCACCCCCATGACAAAGGGGATGACCGAGCAGCAGCGGAATGCCGCACTGCTTATCCCGATTCCCACCCGGTACGGGACAAAGGAGTTCCTGGATGCGGTAGAGATTGCCAACTCTATTGTGTTCCTGGTCTCCCGCAAGGCCAGCGGGATCAACGGCGAAATTCTGTTCGTAGACGGAGGCATCGACGCGCTGATGCACTCCGAGCGGTTTTAAGGAGGTGCCGGCATGACATTGTTGGAACAGTATATTGATTGTATGCGCAAAGGCGACGAATGCGCTCTGGCCGACCTGTTTTCCAAGGATGGTATCCTTCACGATTCCTCCTGGACGCAGGCAGGAGAGGACACCCTACACCTGTCCGGAAAGATGGCAGTGGAGATGATGTTTCACCACAAATTCGGGTACAATGGCGGTCCTTTCCCCATCAGCGGGGTGAAATTTATGGAGGAGAATGTGGCCTGGTATTTTATCGTGTACCACGAAAGAGTGGTGCCGGTGGTGGCCTATCTCTCCTCGGTGACAAAGGACGGGAAGATTGACCGACTGAACATTCTTCCGATGTAAGCGATTCAAACAACAGATTAGGGAGGTATTATCATGGATCTCGGCTTGAGGGGTAAGGTAGTTTTGTGTATGGCGTCCGCCGCCGGGCTGGGCAAGGGGATCGCCACCGAGCTGGCCCGGGAGGGCGCCAGAGTGATGCTCAGCGGCCACAACGCGGAGCGGCTGGCCGCCGCTCAGGCGGACATTGAGCGGGAGACGGGCAGCCGTCCCGAGGTCTTTTTGTGCAATGTTAACAAGGCGGAAGACATCCAGACCCTGGTGGACCACACCGTTGATACGCTGGGGGACATCTACGCCCTGGTCAATATGGGCCCTGGCCCTAAGCCTGGTCCCTTTGACAGCTTCGACGATGCAGCCTGGGCAGAAGCCTTCGAGATGTGTCTGCTGTCCTACATCCGAACCATCCGGGCAGTGCTGCCCTCCATGCGCCGTCTGGGCGGAGGCCGAATCGTCAACTCCACCAGTTCCTCGGTCCGGGACTGCCTGGACAATCTGATTCTATCCAACACTATGCGCATGGGCGTGGTGGGCATGAGCAAGACACTGGCCAAGGAAGTGGGCAAGGATAACATCCTGGTCAATGTCATTGGCCCCGGCCGGATCGGCACCGACCGCATTACCAGTCTGAACGCCATGCGGGCAGAGAAGGCAGGTATCTCTGTGGAGGAATATGAAAAGGAGGATTTGAAGTCCTTCCCTATGGGCCGCTACGGCACTGTGGATGAATATGGCCGTATGGCCACCTTCCTGTGCTCCGAGACCAACACTTATATTTCCGGTCAGACCATCCTGGTGGACGGCGCTATGACCGGGGCCTACTGATGTAGTATCTCTTCTTTCTCTTTCTTCTGTACGGGAGCCCAGCAGGATGATCCTGTTGGGCTCTCGCGCTTTATTGTGAAAACATACAAAGGTTATACGAAAATAGATATAACATATTCAAGTTTTTCGTATTTTACATTTCCTTGTCTTTGTGGCTAAATAGTATCAGAAGGAAGGGCAAAACACCATCTATTTTACACAAGTTTACCGAATTGAAGGAGGCAAAATTATGGCGGCAAAAATCGCGGCGCGGATGAATCGGATGGCGCCATCCGGCATCCGCAAGGTCAACGAGAAGGCGCTGGCAATGGAACGGGCAGGGGAAAAGGTCCTCCACTTTGAGATCGGGCGTCCCGACTTTGACACCCCGGAGTACATCAAGAAGGCGGCCAACCAAGCACTGGCCGAGGGCAAGGTCCACTACACCTCCAACTTTGGTCTGATGGATTTGCGCCAGGCCATCGCGGACAAGCTGAAACAGGAGAACAATGTCGATTATAAAGTCTCCGAAGTGCTGGTCACTGTGGGCCTGTCCGAAGCGGTGTTCGCTGTTTTGGCCACCATCCTGGAGGAAGGGGACGAAATTTTGGTCCCCGACCCGGTGTGGCTCAACTACATCAACGTCCCCAACCTGCTGGGGGCCAAAGCGGTCACTTACGGGCTGACGGAGGAAACCGGTTTCCAGATGGACCTGAAGGAGGTAAGGGCCAAGATTACCCCCAAGACCCGGGCCATCGTCATTATCACCCCCAACAACCCCACCGGCGGCGTGCTGTCTGAGGATGTGCTCAAAGACCTGGCCGACATCGCAATCTCCAATGACCTGATGGTCATTTCCGACGAGGTCTATGAGCGGCTGATCTACGACGGAGCCAAGCACATCAGCATCGCCTCCCTGCCCGGAATGAAAGAGCGCACCTTCACCATGAACGGCATGTCCAAGGCCTACGCCATGGACGGCTGGCGGCTGGGCTATGTGGCCGCCCCCGAGGAGTACATCCTGGTGATGAACAAGTTCCATCAGCACAATACCACCTGCGCCCCCAATTTTGTCCAGGTGGCCGCCATCGCCGCCCTCACTCAGGAGGGGGATGAGGTACAGGAGATGGTGAAGGAGTACCAGCGCCGCCGGGATTATGCCGTGAAAGCGATCAATGAGATCCCTGGCCTGCACTGTGAGTGTCCCAAGGGTGCGTTCTACATCTTCATCAACTGCAAGTCCCTGAATATGAAGTCCGCCGATCTGTCCGCCTACCTGCTGGAGAAGGCCAAGATTGCCCTGGTGCCCGGCGACGTGTTCGGTCCCGGCGGTGAGGGCTACCTGAGGATGTCCTTTGCCAACAGCTACGAAAACGTGGTGGAGGGGTGTGCGCAGCTGAAGAAGGCCGTTGCTCTGCTTCAGCAAAAACCTTGACAAGGGAATCAAGAAAGGGAGGACAAACGCTTGAAAAAGAAAAAAATGAGCCTGGCCCTGAAAACCTTCATCGGCTTTGGACTGGGTATTGTGATCGGCCTGATTTTCCAGGAAAATGCCACCATTCTGAAACCTCTGGGCACCATCTTCCTGAACATGATCAAAATGATTGTCGTTCCCCTGGTGTTCTGTTCCATTACTGCCGGCGTGGCCAGCCTGGGCGACCTGCGCAAGCTGCGCAGTATCGGCGTAAAGGTGGTTGGGCTATACGCCCTCACCTCCGCCATTTCTGTGATGATCGGTTTCTTTATGGCCAACATTACCAACCCTGGTTTGGGTTTTGACATGAGCGCCCTGGCAGAAAGCAGCCAGTATGAGGCACAGGCTATGCCAAGTGTGCTGGACACCATTGTAGACGCTTTCCCGTCCAACATTTTTCAGTCCTTTACCAACACCAACATGCTCCAGATCATCGTCTTTTCCATCTTCCTGGGAGTAGCTCTCATTATGATGGAGGAGAAGGGGGAGCGGCTCGCCTCCGCCATCCAGAGTTTTTCCGACGTCATGTCCAAAATTACTGCCATTGTCATGGAGTTCTCTCCAATCGGCGTATGCGCCTTGTTGGCCGACTCCGTGGGCGCTTACGGGTTGAAAATCTTTGGCCCTCTGGGCAAACTGATCCTCACCGTCTACGTCTCCGATGTGATTTTGGTCTTCCTGATGTATGCCCCCATGGTTGCCCTGCTGGCCCGGTTCCCCATCGCTCAGTTCTTCAAGGGCATTTGGAAGGTGTGGGTGGTCACCCTGAGCACCACCAGCAGCGCCGGCTCTCTGCCCATCACCACCTCTGTCACCAATGACGACTTTGGCGTGTCCCCGGAGCTGTCCTCCTTCTCTCTGCCCCTGGGTGCCACCATCAACATGAACGGAGGCTGTATCTACTACGCCGCGGCCATCGTCATGACTGCTCAGATCTACGGCATGGAGCTTACCCCCGCCGTCCTGGTCAATATTGTGGTTTCCACCGTGCTGGTGGCCATGGGCTGCCCCGGTGTTCCCGGCGGAGCGATCATCATGACCACCATCCTGCTGACCAATATGGGCCTGCCCCTGGAGATTGTGGGCATGATCGCCGGTATCTTCCGCCTTATCGATATGGCAAATACCACCTTCAACGTCACAGGTGACGTTGTCACCACCATGGTGGTGGCCCGCAGCGAAAAGATGATCCACCCCCCTGTTGCCGCAGCCAGGAAGTAAGCTGATTCCCACCCACAGGGACGGGAGCTCTAGAACAAATTATTTGGGAGGAATTGAATATGCGTCTCGCTACCATTAAAAAGAACGGCGCTGAAATCGCCGGTATTGTTGCACCCAAGGGCGTGTTCCCCATCGCCGCCCTCAACGCCTCCAAGGGCACCGCCTGGAGTACCGACATGATGTCCCTCATCCAGGCTGGTGAAATTCCCGGCCTGACTGCCTGGTACAACACCGGCGGGCGGTCTGAGCTGGACAATCTGCCTGGCCTGGTTTCCCAGGAGGAGGTGGTCTACGCCCCCCTGTATCGCAATCCCAAGCGCATCTTCGGGATCGGTCTGAACTACGTGGACCATGCCGGGGATATCGGTTCCGCCGCTCCCACCGGTTTCCCCGGCAGCTTCTTTAAGATGGCCGACACCCTGGTCGGCCCCGGCGACGAGATCAAGCTGCCCAAGCTGAAGGAGGCCCAGAAGACCACCGCCGAGGCGGAGCTGGGCGTCATTATGGGCAGGGACTGCCGGGACGTGTCTGAGGAGAACTGGCAGGACGCCATTGTGGGCTACACCACCATTCTGGACATGACCGAGGAGTCTATCCTCAAGGGCAACGACTACGTCAGCGGCAATCCCCGGTATCTGTGCATTGTGAAGAACTTCCCCACCTTCTTCTCCTTCGGCCCCGAACTGGTCACCCCCGACGAGGTGCCCGATGTGCTGAAGCTGGAGGTCCAGTCCGTCCACAACGGCGAGGTCTACGCCAGGAATGTGGTGGCCAACATGACCCACCGCCCCGCCCGGCTGGTCTCCCTCCACAGCAGCATCCAGGGCTGGTACGCCGGTGACGTTCTGTCCACCGGCACCCCCAGGGCCTTCCACATCCAGGACGGCGACATGGCCGAGTGCCGGATTGTCGGCCCCGACGGCTTTGAGATGCGGCCCCTGCTCAACCCGGTGGTTGATTTAAAGAAGCATCCTGAGAAGGAATAAATCCGTAGGGACGGCCTGTGACCGCCCACATAATTGAATCAAAAAGATTGGAGAGATCATGATGAAAGCTACCTTTGTTTTGACCCCCGCTGAGGCCCGCCGTCTCATCGCCAAGGCGGTCATTCAGACTCCCGAGTTCAAGAAAGCCTGGAAAGACGCCTATGTCCTGCTGGCTGGCGGCACTACTAACGCCTTCATCGCCCAGGAGCTGGGCTACGAGGTGGAACCCGGCCTTTGTACCGTGGGCAACAGCACCGACGGCCTGCTGTGTGTCACCGAGCCCTCCAGCCGCAAGAGTTTCCCCAACGTGTTCTACAAGGGCCAGCCCGTGGATAAGAAGATTGACGAGGCCCTCCAGGACTACCACGCCGATACCGTAATCATCAAGGGTGCCAACGCTTTTGACCGGGACGGCCATGTGGGCGTTATCACCTCCGGCTTCAACGGCGGCACCGTCCCCAACTTCATCGGCTACATGACCAGCAAGGGGCTGAAATGGATCTGCCCCGTGGGCTATGAAAAGATGGTGCCCAGCGTCCCCGCCGCCAGCCGCGCCCTGGGCGGAGCCAGCCACATCGGCATCTCCATGGGCGCCGACCCTGGATTATACTGTCTGTCCAGCGCCGACATCCTCACCGAGGTAGATGCCATCAGGCAAATGTTCCACTGTGACGCCAAAGTGGTGTGTGCCGGCGGCATCGGCGGCAACGAGGGCGCCCATTACTGGGCGGTGGACGGCGAGGAGACCGATATCAAGGCTCTGGTGGAGTTCCTGGAGAAAAACATCAAGGGTGAGCTTCCGGTTAAGGGCAACAAGGGCAACTGCGCCAACTGCCGCTACCCCGGCTGCAAGTACAACGGTCTGAAGCACGAGGAACTGCCCGAATGGATGAAGAAAAGGGGCATTGAACAGTAAGTCCGCTCTCTTGCAAATCAAGCTGTGTTATATTACCTTATCAACAATCAGAGATTGTGGGTTCAATTCCCACCATCAACTCCAACAATCCCCGGATATCTTCTGATATCCGGGGATTGTTACACTTTATTTACTTGATTTCACTTTACTGCCCTGTATCGTTTTAGAGCAGCTCCCAGAAATAATGAGAAAAAAAAGAAGCGAGGTCAGGGAGCGCAGGACAAGGCGGAGGACGCAGGCGGGCTGACGCCCGTCAAGGACGACAACGCGGCCCTGCGATTCCTGGAACGCCGAACTTTTCTCTTTATTTTTGGGTGCTGCTATAGGTTATTCTGGCATTGTTTATGGTAGCACGGTATGTCCAGTTGGGAAAAATGTGAAAAAGGCTGTGGATATGTTCCCTCGAACCTAAAATAGCGAGGAAATTCAACGTATCCAGACGAGCCATATAGAGACGGTTGCACTGCTGGAACAAAAAAACACCCTATAATTTGTTAATTTTTGCACTGGACCGCCCGGTTTTCCTGTAGTAAGATATTCTGACTGCTAAAACGACTTCTTAAAGGGGAATCGCATACCGTGAAAAAAAGTCACAGCATCGACATGTGCAACGGATCTCTGGCAGACAAAATTTTGATTTTTGCGCTGCCGCTGATGGCCTCCAGCCTGCTTCAATTGCTGTTCAACGCAGCGGATGTGGTGGTAGTGGGCCGCTTTGCCGGCAAAGAGGCTCTGGCGGCAGTGGGTTCCAATACCTCGCTGATTAACCTGATGATTAACCTGTTTGTGGGCCTGTCAGTGGGTACTAATGTGGTGGTGTCCCGGGACCTGGGGGCGGGGCGGCAAGACAATGTGAGCCGCAGCGTCCATACCGCCATGACCCTGGCCTTAATCAGCGGTGTGGGCATGATGATTTTCGGTGTGGTGATGGTCCGTCAGCTGCTGGAGTGGACCTCCTCCCCCACGAATGTTATCGACTTGGCCACCGTGTACCTGCGCATCTATTTCCTGGGCATGCCTGCCAACCTGGTCTACAATTTCGGCGCAGCCATCCTGCGGGCTCAGGGGGACACTCAGCGGCCGCTGTATTTTCTCACCTTCGCCGGCGTAGTCAATGTGCTCCTGAATCTGGTTTTTGTGATTGCCCTGCAAATGGATGTGGCCGGGGTGGCGCTGGCCACCATCATCGCCCAGTACATCTCCGCCGCCCTTGTGGTACGATGCATGATGCAGGAGCAGGGCCCCCTCCAACTGGACCTGAAACGGCTTGGGTTGGAAAAGCGGGGGGTGCTCCAGATTCTGCAGGTCGGCCTGCCCGCCGGCTTTCAGGGCGTGGTGTTTTCCCTGTCCAACGTGGTAATCCAGTCCGCCCTCAACTCCTTTGACGATCCGGTACTGGTGGCCGGCTCCGCCGCCGGGGCCAATATTGAGAGCTTCGTCTACGTCACCATGAACGCCTTCCATCAGGCCGCTATTTCCTTCGTAGGTCAGAACTATGGCGCCGCTAAGTGCGACCGGGTAGACAAAGTGGCCCAGCAGTGTACCGTTTTCGCGATTCTCTTCGGCTTTGTCTTTGGAAATCTGGTTTATTTTATGGGCAGCCCGCTGGTCAGTCTCTATGCTCCCGGTGAACCGGATGTGGTACATCAGGCGCTGATCCGGATTCAAATTATCTGCTGTACTTATTTTATCTGTGGTATCATGGAGACTCTGGTAGGCACGCTGCGGGGACTTGGCAGCTCGGTAATCCCCATGATCGCTTCCATTGTAGGCGCCTGCGGTCTGCGGCTGGTTTGGGTTGCTGCGGTATTTCCCACCTACCATACCCCCATCTGCCTATATCTGTCCTACCCCGTCTCCTGGATTATTACCTCTCTGTTCCATTTTCTCTTTCTTATTCTGGTGGTCCGCCGCCGTGCCTTTGCCAAGGTGCGCAGCAACGGCCCCGCCTATCTGCCCACCGAGGGCCGACACCCAGAAGTGTAGGTGTTTGAGGACCGCCCAAAGGGATGGTTTCCCTCTTTTTTATGCGCCAGGAGTTTTCGATTCACCTCTTGCAATTGCGGTCCTGTTCCGCTATAATAACATGGAATTACTGTTGATTCGGTTCCTTGAGACCAGACAATACAGGAGAGTGTTTGCTTTGAAGTACGATTTTACCGCCATCGAAAAAAAGTGGCAGACCCGCTGGAAGGACGAGAAGACCTTTGCCTGCAAGAACGGCGACACCAGTAAGCCGAAGTTTTACGGTCTGGTGGAGTTTCCCTACCCCTCCGCCGCCGGGCTCCATGTGGGTCACCCCCGGCCCTACACCGCCATGGACGTCATTGCCCGGAAGAAGCGGATGGACGGCTATAATGTTCTGCTGCCCATCGGCTACGACGCCTTTGGCCTGCCCACCGAGAACTTCGCCATCAAAAACCACATCCACCCCGCCATTGTTACCAAGCAGAACATCGAAAACTTCACCCGGCAGCTCCACATGCTGGGCTACTCCTTTGACTGGGACCGCTGCGTGGACACCACCGACCCCAATTACTACAAGTGGACCCAGTGGATTTTCCTCCAGCTGTACAAGCACGGCCTGGCCTATAAGACCACCATGCCGGTGAACTGGTGCACCTCCTGCAAGTGCGTGCTGGCCAACGAGGAGGTGGTGGAGGGCGTCTGCGAGCGGTGCGGCGCGCCGGTGGTCCGCAAGGAGAAATCCCAGTGGATGCTGAAGATCACCGCCTACGCCCAAAAGCTCATTGACGGACTGGACACGGTGGACTTCATCGACCGGGTCAAGACCCAGCAGCGCAACTGGATTGGCCGGTCCACCGGCGCGGAGGTCACCTTCAAGGCCACCACCGGGGATGACATCGTGGTCTTTACCACCCGGCCCGACACCCTCTTTGGCGCGACCTATATGGTCATTTCCCCAGAACACCGCTTTGTGAAGGAGTGGCAGGACAAGCTGCAAAACTGGGACGAGGTGGCCGCCTATGTGGAGGAGGCCGGGAAGAAGTCCGACTTCGAGCGCACCGAGCTGTCCGCCGACAAGGAGAAGACCGGCGTGATGCTCCGGGGGGTCGCGGCAATCAACCCCGTCAATGGGAGAGAAATTCCCATCTTTATCTCTGACTATGTGCTGGCCTCCTACGGCACCGGGGCCATCATGGCCGTCCCCGCCCACGATACCCGCGACTGGGCCTTCGCCAAGAAGTTCGGCTGTGAGATCATTGAGGTGGTCTCCGGCGGCGAGGATGTTCAGAAGGAGGCCTTCACCGCCAAGGACGAGACCGGCATCATGGTCAACTCCGACTTCCTCAACGGCATGACCGTTAAGGACGCCATCCCCGCCATCACCAAATGGCTGGAGGAGAAGGGCATCGGCCACGAGCAGGTGAACTTCAAGCTCCGGGACTGGGTGTTCTCCCGCCAGCGGTACTGGGGCGAGCCCATCCCCATGGTGTGGTGCGAGAAGTGCGGCTGGGTGCCCCTGCCCGAGGACCAGCTGCCCCTGCTGCTGCCCGAGGTGGAGAGCTACGAGCCCACCGATAACGGCGAATCCCCCATTGCCAAGATGACCGACTGGGTGAACACCACCTGTCCCTGCTGCGGCGGACCCGCCCAGCGGGAGACGGACACCATGCCCCAGTGGGCCGGGTCCAGCTGGTACTTCCTGCGGTATATGGACCCCCACAACGACAAGGCCCTGGCCTCCAAGGAGGCCCTGGACTACTGGGGCCAGGTGGACTGGTACAACGGCGGCATGGAGCACACCACCCTCCACCTGCTCTACTCCCGGTTCTGGAACAACTTCCTCCACGACATCGGGGTCATCCCCCACGCCGAGCCCTACGCCAAGCGCACCAGCCACGGCATGATCCTGGGCAAGAACCCCCACTATGTGGGCAATGTGGAGACCGAAGAGGAGAAGCAGGCCCTTATTGACAAATACGGCAATCAGGCCCTGCGGCCAGCGGTGAAGATGTCCAAGTCTCTGGGCAACGTGGTCAACCCCGACGATGTCATCCGGGACTACGGCGCGGACACCATGCGCCTGTATATCATGTTCATCGGCGACTTTGAAAAGACCGCCACCTGGTCTGACGAGTCCGTCCGGGGCTGCAAGAAGTTCCTGGATCGGGTGTGGAACCTGAGCGAGAAGCTGAAGGACGGGGCAGAGGTCTCCGCTGAAAACGAGCTGGCGGTCCACCGGGCCATCAAGAAGGTGTCTGACGACATTGAGGCCATGAAGTTCAACACCGCCATTGCCGCCCTCATGTCCCTGGTCAACGACTTTTACGCCAAGGGAGCTACCAGGGGCGACTACAGGCAGCTGTTGCTCATGCTCTCCCCCTTTGCCCCCCACCTGTGTGAGGAGCTGTGGGAGATGAACGGCTTCGGCGGGCAGGTGTGTCTCCAGCCCTGGCCGGAGTACGACGAGAGCAAGACCGTGGCCGCCACCGCCAAGATGGCCGTTCAGGTGGGCGGCAAGGTGAAGGCCAACATCGTGGTGGACGCCAACGTCTCCGACGAGGAGGTTGTAGCCGCCGCCCTGGCCGAGCCCAAGATCGCCAAGCTGGCCGAGGGAATGGAGCTGGTAAAATCCATTGTGGTCAAGGGCAAGCTGGTCAGCTTGATTTTCAAGCCCAAGGCGTAATAAGGTATTTTCCTGGCCGAGACGATAGAGAAACGCAAACTTCCGGCGGGTTAGTTCCGCCGGAAGTTTACATAGAGGAGACACATACTTCATCCCCTTGGAAGGCCGCAGGAATCTGGGGCGTAAAGGTAGGATTAAAATGGGAAACATTATAGAGTTTGCAAAAAAAAACCGAGTGATTCACGATTTTTGCAGGGTGGTACGGAAGCCGGCGTTTGGCTACCGGCTGGAAATTCACCTTGCGGATCATTGCAATTTAAATTGTAAGTCATGCGCCCATTTTGCTCCCCTTGCCGAACCGAAATTTATTGATTTAAATCAACTGGAACAAAGTTTAAGGCATTTATCCGAAATTGGCGTGGAGCGTCATTACCACGCGGTTCATTTGCAGGGCGGCGAGCCGCTCCTTTGCCCTGATGTGGAGGAGGTATGCAGGATTGTCCGGCAATACCTGCCCTCTATCAAAATAATGCTTATTACCAACGGTATTTTGCTCCCCTCTCAATCTGAACATTTTTGGAAGGCAATGAACCGGTTTAAGATTGAAGTGTGTATGACAGTCTACCCGATAGAGCTTGATTTGGACACGATAAGAAAACGGGCGGAGGAATACGGCGTTTTCTTTTCCATATTTGCAGATGGAGATGTCCAATGGAGAAGGAGACCCCTGTCAGACAAGGCGCCCTACAGCAAATATAAAAACTATTTTCAATGTGCGATGTTTCAGGTCTGCAATCAGTTGTATGACGGAAAGCTGTTTATGTGTCCGCTGAGCGCATATTGCGGCCACCTCAACAAAGCGTTTGGTACCCGTTTTGAGCAAAAAAAGGGAGATTACATAGAGGTTGAGGACATAAAAAGTCTGCGTCAAATTAAGATGTGGAACGCCCTCCCCCATGAGTCATGTAAATACTGCGCCCCCACTCAAAAAATGTCCTGGGATATCAGCAAGCGCGAAAAAGACGAATGGATTTAGCGAATATGCAGGGTGTTTGATATGGCTGCGGCCGGGGAGGGAGAAAAGAAAAGCGAGCTGTTTACATGCTGTTTACAAATCTTCTCTTGACAGATGGCTTAAAAGGCAATATAATGATAATGTTAAAGCCATAAATATGGCCCTACGTGAGCGGGAGATACCCCGCCGCGCGCGGAGGGAGGGAAATATAAATGTCGGAAGTCCGTGTGAGAGAAAACGAGTCTCTGGAGAGCGCCCTGAAGCGTTTCAAGCGCAGCTGTGCCAAGTCTGGAGTACTGGCCGAGGTCCGTAAGCGTGAGCACTACGAGAGTCCCAGCGTCAAACGCCGCAAGAAGTCTGAGGCCGCCCGCAAGAACCGCAAAAAGTTCTACTAATAACGAAAAAGCCACCGGAGCGCTATGCTTCGGTGGCTTTTTTTGAGCTCTCCAGCTCTTTTGTCTGCTCCTCCAGCCAAGTGACGGTCTGCGACAGACCCTCCTCTGTGATCGGGAATGCCGCTGTGGCGACGATTTCGCTCAACTCCATGGAAAGCGGCCCTCTCCAGAGCTGAACCGTCAGCTGATGCTTAGAACCGTCCGGCTTGATAAAAAACCGGGTGCTGCCCAGACTTCCGTACCAGCTGTTGCCGTTTTCCCAGAACAGGAGAGTGGGGATTTCAATATGATTCAATGAAAACATGCCTCCTTTTCTCCTATTATGCCAGAAAAAAGCTGTGGTGTAAAGAGCCCGCACCTATGGTGGCCGCTTACATAGTATGGTATGTGGCAATACCACATCCATTACTTGAGTTGAAGGAGCGCATTATGAATCGATACTATGCTTCTGATTGGGAGCAGAGCAGTCGTGACGGTGTTGTAGCCCACCTGACCGGTGGCTGCGGCTGTAGTACCGGCTGCGGCTGCAATAGCGGCTGCGGTACCGGCTGTGGCTGTAATACGGGCTGCGGCTGCGACTGTGGTTGTTCTACCCCGTCCCTGCCCCCAGTACCTCCTTGTCCTGGTCCCTTCCCGCCCTATCCCGGAATTGGGCCCACCGGCCCAACAGGCCCTACAGGGCCTCAGGGCTATCCGGGTCCTAATGGGGCAACCGGCCCCACTGGCCCCCAGGGCATTCCCGGACCTGCTGGTGCTCAGGGGCCTGTCGGTGCCACTGGCGCAACCGGCGCGACTGGCGCACAGGGGCCTGCCGGTCCCACTGGCGCGACTGGCGCTCAAGGACCCACCGGGCCTGCCGGTCCCACTGGTGCGACCGGTGCGCAGGGACCCACCGGACCTGCTGGTGCCACAGGTGCGACTGGTACCCAGGGACCTGCAGGTCCCACTGGCCCTGCCGGTGCGACTGGTGCGACTGGCGCACAGGGGCCTGCCGGTCCTACCGGCCCTGCCGGTGCCCCAGGTGCAGCCGGCGCGCAGGGGCCTGCCGGTCCTACCGGCCCTGCCGGCGCTGCGGGTGCAACCGGAGCCACGGGTGCCGAAGGCCCCACTGGTCCCGCTGGCCCTGCCGGTGCGGCCGGTGTCCAG
>CANPFP010000016.1 GCA_947573385.1 uncultured Bacillota bacterium
GCCTGTCCGGGTTGTCCTCGGCGGGCTTGTAGTTGGCCATCAGAAGGGCAGGACCGCCGTCACCGCTCTCCACCACGGCGTTCAGCATGGCAGCAAAGCCGGTGCCGGTGTGGTCAAACTCGTGGTTGCCCACCGTGGCGGCGTCATAGCCCAGGGCCTGCATAGTGCGCAGCTCCGCCCCCTGGGTGGTGTACAGGGTCTGAATCAGGGAGCCGATGGAGAAGTCCCCCCCGTCCAGCACCAGGGCATCGGGATGGGCCTTCCGCTCCCGGTCCAGAGCGGTTTTCAGCCGGGCATAGCCCCCGGATTCCCCCCCCTGACCGTCCGGCTGGGGCAGAAAGTGGGAATGGAGGTCGTGGGTAAAGAGCACCGTGGAACGGCGGACGGGCGCGTCGGCCCACGCCGGGACAGGCAGCAACGAAAGCAGCAGCAAAATCGCCAGAAAAAAGGCGGGGATACGGCGCTTCACACACATCACCTCCACTTGTTCCGCAAAATGTCCAGCCGCTTACTGGATTACGTCAAACTGGACCGGGCGGTAAAACAGCTCCCGAACCCGGGCGGGATCGCCGGTCTGGCCCAGCACCCACATCAGCTTGGCGGTGGCGGCCTCCAGGGTCATGTTGTAGGCCTCCATCAGCTGGAAGCGCTCCTTCACCTGCTGGCCAACCTCGTAGACCGTCATGTCGCTGCCCTCATAGGGCACCTGGGTCATC
The DNA here is from genome assembly GCA_947573385.1 of uncultured Bacillota bacterium. Classification (GTDB taxonomy): domain Bacteria; phylum Bacillota; class Clostridia; order Oscillospirales; family Oscillospiraceae; genus Lawsonibacter. Next base: position 717 of record CANPFP010000016.1, read on the forward strand.
ATGACAATGGTCTTTCCCGCAGCCAGCCACTCCTCCATCGCCTGGGCCAAGGGACCATTCCCTCCTTCGGGCAGACCGCCTACGCCGAAGGACTGGAGGATCACCGCCCGGTAGCTGTCCCGCAGCAGTTCCAGTGCTTCCGCCCCCATGCCCGGGATGAGGGTGAGTAGCAGCACCTTCTCCTCCAGTTTGTCATAAAAGACGGGCTCCGCCCCATAAGCGTAGGGCTGGGGGGCCAGGTAACGGATTAACCGGCCGTCCCGGATCACCGCCCGCTCCGGGTAATCCACCGAGGAGAAGGCATTAAAGCTCTTGCTGCGCTCCTTCCTGGCCCGGGTGCCCAGAATCACCCGGCCGTCAAAGACCAGGCTCACGTCGTGGGAGTCCCGGTCCACCGCATAGAGGAAGCTGTTGTACAGGTTCCTCCGGGCATCGGTGTCATTTAGGGCAATGGATTTCTGAGAGCCGGTAATCACAATGGGCTTGGGGGAATCCTGAATCAGATAGGACAGGGCGGCGGCAGTGTAGGCCATCGTATCGGTACCGTGGGTAATGACAAAGCCGTCGTACTTGTCATACCGTTCCCGAACCGCTCCGGCAATCTTTAGCCAGTGGCCGGGGCCGATGCTGGTACTGTCCAGGTTCATCAACTGGACGGCATCCACCTGACACAGCTCCCCCACTGCGGGTACATGGCTTAAAATTTCCTCTGAAGTGATGGCCGGGCTTAGTCCGTGGCCTTTGTCCAAGGTGGCAATGGTGCCGCCGGTGGCCAGCATCAAAATACGCTTCATCCGTTCCGCCCTCACAGACACTGAAGATATTTTCCGTACAGGGTCATGGCCAGCTCCTCCCCGATTTGGTGCACCTGCTCCTCCGTCACCCAACCCTCGTAGAGGGCCAGCTCCTCCAGACAGCCCACATAGCGGCCGGTGACGTTCTGAATCTGTTTAATTGTCTCCCCCGCTGTCAACAGACTGTCTGCGGTACCGGCATCCAGCCATGTGAAGTTTCTTTCCAAGGGGACTACCTGGAGTTGTCCCCGACGCAGGTACTCCAGATTCACATCGGTAATCTCCAACTCTCCCCTGGAAGATGGCTTCAGCTGGTTGGCAATTTCCATTACCTGATGGTCGTAAAAATACAGGCCTGGAATAATATAGTTGGACTTGGGATACCGCGGCTTCTCTTCAATGGAGATTGCCCGACCGTCTTTATCAAACTCCACCACGCCAAAGGGCCTGGGGTCCTCCACCCAGTAACCAAAGACAGTGGCCCCCCGGTCATTGGCAGCGGCACGCTTTAAGGTTACGGCCAGCGTCGGGGCATAGAAGATATTGTCCCCCAGCACCAGGCAGACCCGGTCGTTGCCCACAAATTTCTCTCCGATAAGCAGGGCGTCGGCAATGCCCCGGGCTACCGGCTGCTCCGCGTACCCGATATGCAGGCCAAACTGACTGCCGTCCCCCAGCAGGGCCTGGAAGGTGGTCGTTTCATCCGGCGGGACAATAATCATAATATCCGAAATGCCTGCCTGCATGAGAATGGCGATCGGGTAGTAAATCAGAGGCTTGTCATACACCGGCAGCAGGGGCTTGCATACCGGCTTGGTCATAGGATACAGGCGGGTCCCCTTTCCCGCTGCTAAAATGATACCTTTCATACTGTTCTCCTGTCCGGCCAAAGGGCCGATTTCCCGGTTCATCTGTATATGGTCATAATTATTGTATTATTTTATCATAGATTCTCTCCCGTTACAAGGAAAAACTGTTCAAAAGTATCACAACCGGCGGAGGTAAAATCCCCCGCCGGTTGTCTGATTCATCAAAATTGGCAAAGCCCTCTCTGGCTACGCCGTGGCGCTCTTTTTCGCACTCATGCGCTGGAACATCACAACGGCCACAACAACTACCACGCCGATTACGTCGGTGAGGTTACCAGGCATCATCATACACAGGCCGCCCGCCGCAATCAGGATGCGGAACAGCGGGTTCATAGGCCGGTACAGGAAACCGTTCAGTGCGGCGGCCACGCCGAACAGACCAGCCAGCGAGGTAATCACAATGAGGACGGACTGGACCACCATCATCGCAGTGGAGGTGCCCGGCTTAAACTGGAAGAGCATGGTAGGATTCAGGGCAAAGATGTACGGCACCACAAAGGCCGCAATGGCCAGCTTGGTGGCATTGAAAGCCGTCTTCATGGGCGGAGACTTGGCAATAGCGGAGCCGGCATAGGCTGCCAGGGCCACAGGCGGGGTGATGTCGGCCACGATGCCGAAGTAGAACACGAAGAAGTGGGCGGCAATCTTGACAATGCCGATCTGATCGCTCATCAGAATGGGGGCGCAGGTGGCGGCCATGATGCAGTAGTTCGCGGTGGTGGGCACGCCCATGCCCAGCACGATACAGCAGATCATGGTGAGGAACAGAGCGATAATGGACACACCGCCGGACACCTTCAGGATGGTGCGCAGCAGGTCGCTGGCCAGGCCGGTGCTGGTGACGCAGCCGGCCACGATGCCGGCCATGGAGCAGGCCGCAGCCACGGAGATGGTCCCCTTGGCCCCAGCTTCCAGGGAGTCCAGCACCTTCATAAAGGAGATGTTGTCGGAGACGTCCTTAAGGCCAAGGGCCTTATTGACAAAAATATTGACAATACCCACAATGATGGAGATGATAATCGCGATAGCCGCCGAGAAGGCCATGCTGCGGGTGCCGGTGGAAACCAGGACCACCAGAATAATCAAGGGCAGCAGCAGATACAGCTTGGGGGCCAGTTCCTTGAATTTGGGCAGCTGGTCCTTGGGAATTCCCTTCAGACCCAGCTTTTTGGCCTCCAGATGGACGGCGATAAAAATACCGGCAAAGTACAGGAAAGCGGGCAAAATGGCCAGCACTACAATCTCCTGATAAGGAATACCGGTGGTCTCCGCCATAATAAAGGCGGCGGCGCCCATGATGGGGGGCATAATCTGTCCGCCGGTAGAGGCGGCAGCCTCCACCGCGCCGGCAAACTCGCCCTTGTAGCCCGTCTTCTTCATCATGGGGATAGTAACAGAGCCGGTGGTGACAGTGTTGCCCACGGAGGAGCCGGACACCATGCCGCACAGTGCGGACGAGATAACGGCCACCTTGGCCGGACCGCCGGAGGAGGAACCGGCCACACAGTTGGCCAGGCTGATAAAGAAATTAGAAATTCCGGTGCGCTCCAAAAACGCGCCGAAGATAATAAACATGACAATAAACTTCTGGCAGGCGGAGACGGGAGTACCGATGATCCCGTTTGTGGTATAGAACAGGTCAAACAGCGCCTTGCCGATACGGATATTGGCCCCAAACAGGGTATAAAGAATCAGGGCGCCCGCCACGCACAGGATGGGCAGGCCCACGCTGCGCCGGCACAGCTCCACCAGCGCCAGGATGCCGATCACCGCGAAGGAGAGCAGCATGGGGTCGGTAGTGACGACAACATAGTCCATCAACGCGATTTTCTCTGCATTGAAGGCAAAGTAAAAGAAGGGGATGCAGCCTGCAACCATAATAATGATGTCATACCAGGGCAGACTGTTCACCTTGACATTGCCCTTTTTAATGGGGAAGTTCAGATAGCCGATGATAATGATGCCGCCCAGGAAGGTACACAGGCGGAACTCTGCCTGGCCCGTGTTGAACAGAGTCAGATACATGCAGAATACAGAGAAGGCGATCATGATAATTTTCACGATCCACATGGGTACGCCTTCCCAGATGCGGACATTGGACTCCCGATCGAACTTTTTCATCACCTCGTCCACATCGGCGGCGCTTCCAACGTCCGGGGAATCAACCGCAGCTCCGCTGACAGGGGGCGGTGTCTCCTTTTCTTTCTTCCAAACACTCATGCGCTGTTCTCCTTTCACCTCTTTGGAATCTTCAATTTCCGCCCCGGCAGGGTAGAAATTGACAGCCAAGAATATACAACGGACTGCGGCGGAGCATGATCCACCGCAGTCCGATGGCTGCTAAAAACTTAATTTACTTGGTCGGAACAGTCAGGTTCTTGTCGGCAAAGTACTTGGCGGCGCCGGGATGATAGGGCACAGCAGTGATGCTGGCGGCAAAGTCCAGATCCAGCTCGTTCTTCTTGTCGTGACCCAGGGTATCAATGCTGTCGAAGATACCGGCACAGACATTGTAGATATCACCCTCAGAGCAGTCGTCACGGGCAATGATAACAGCGCCCACGGCCACGGTGGTGGCATCAGCAGACAGCTTATAAGCGTCCTTGGCAGCGCCAGTAATCACGTTCTTGCTGTAGTAGGGGGAAGCTTCAATCAGCTTGTCGATGTGCTCGTCGTCCAGCTCTACCAGATACACGCTGCGGCTGGCGGCCAGAGAGGTGATGGCGGTGGTGGGGGCGCCGGCGACCACGAAAGCGGCGTCGATCTTGCCGTCCTGGAGGGCGTCAGCGCTGTCGCCAAATCCCTGATAGGTGGGGTTGATGTCCTTCTCAACGTCCAGGTCATAAGCGGCCAGCACGTCAACAGCATTGAAGTACACGCCGGAGCCGGACTCGCCGACAGAGACGTTCTTGCCCTTCAGGTCGCCAACAGTCTTAATGTTGGGGTCCAGGGTGACGATCTGAACCTGCTCCATATACAGAGCGGCCACAGTGGAGAAGCCCTCGATCTTCTTCTGGAACAGGCGCTCGCCATTGTAGGCGTAGGCCATAACGTCGGACTGCACGAAGCCCAGCTGAGCGTCGCCCAGGTCCATCAGCTCAATGTTGGCCTTGGAGCCCTTGCCCACGATGGCAGTGACGGTGGTGTCGGTGCGCTCGCTGATCTGGCCGGCCAGAACGGTGCCGAAGCCATAGTAGGTACCCTGATCGCCGCCGGTGGTGAAGGTCAGTTTGCCGCCGCCGGTGAGCTGGGTCCCGCTGTTGCTGCCGCTGGTGGACTGCTGGGAACCGCTGCCGCCGCCATTAGACGACTGCTGGCTACCTTCCTTGCCGCCGCCGCAGGCAGTCAGCGCCAGGCTCATTGTCATGACCAGAGCAAGCGCTAATGCAAGTTTTTTCTTCATATTCTCTTCCTCCATTTTTCAGATTGGCCTTGATCTTCCGGTGCGGAAGATCAAAAAGCCCGATCGGGCTTTTTGCCATGATGAGGTGCAAGCACTGATGCTTGCGAGGTTATTATATTACATCTTGGCTAAGAAAGCAAGTTATTTTTTCACTCACCTCAGACCCATATGTGTATTTCGAGTAAATTCCCCCAAATCTTCTCAAATTCTTTATGCCCTTTCCATAAATACCGCCCGCCGCAGACCGGGACAGTCTGCGGCGGGCAGCAAAAAAGAGAGGAAAAAAATTGTTACAGCATCTCGCCAAAGGTCTGGAGACGGGTCCTGATTTGTTCAAAGCTCGTATTCTGCTGGTCGATGTCGATGGACAGGCAGGGGTATCCGGCCTTCCGCAGTTCTGTCTCATAGAAGGGCTGGTCATACTCCTCCGGGTCGCAGAACTTCATCATGCAGGAAATGACTCCCTGCGCTCCGGTCTCCCGGCACATCTGAAGCATCATTTTCCCCCGGGGCTTGTCCAGCTCATGGATCATACTGCATCCGCGGCGGCTGTTCCACTGAATCGCCAGCCGTTTCAGCCCGCCTCCCCCTGTGACGGGGGTGTCGGTGCGGTACTGCCGGGACTCCTGAGCCAGATCGTCGGCAACAACAGCGATGCCGTTTTCAGCTAAGATGTCCAGCACCTCCTCCGGTTCACACATAATCCCCGCCAGCAGGACCTTTTTGCCTCTCCACTGGCAGACGGGCAGCTGCTCCAGCTCCCGGACGATGGCGCGCAGGATGGCGGTGTGCTCACTCTTTTCATAGAAGAAAGCGCTTTTATGAATGGTATGGCGCACCTGGGGCGTTATGATATCCAGGTGGTCATTGGCTGTCCGATCGAAGCTGCGCATTGCGGCGTTGTGCTCATTGTATATGTCGATGGCGGCGCACAGGGCTTTTTCGTTCATCATTTGTCCGGTGATGGTATAGAGCATCGTGAGGACGGTCTCATACTCGCTGACCAGGTAGTCCACACTGGCTGGAGAAGTGCGGTTTTGGGGGTAGACGATGGGGATCATGGGGATGTCTCTCACCCCAAAACGCCAGTTCTGGGTCATACAGCGCAATGTGTCGCACAGCGCGGGAATAATAACCGCTGACAGCCCCTGATAGCTCCCGCCCAGGCCAAATTCCATATTGGCCTGCATAATGGGACAGGCAAACGGGGGCAGATAGCTCTTGCTCCGCTTGAGCTCGGTATGGCCGCCCCACAGTCCTATCGGGATCATGCCGGAAGCGTGTACCAGCTCCTCCGGCGTATAGGGCGGAAAACAGCCCACCACCTTCTTTCCCTGGCTGAGATAGTGCCGGAGACGGGCGGCAGGGTCCTCGCAGGCCGTCCGCAGGTCGGCTAGGATTTGATTCAGTTCAGACACCGGATTTCGCCTCCTTGTTTGTCTTCATCAGCTCCACCAGGCCCTGGATGCGGGTTTCAAACTGAGCCTCGCTGTAATTGCGGTAATCGGCCTGGTCCCCGTCGAAAGCGGTGAAGGGCACCCCGGCCAGCTCAGACAACTGCCGCTGTACCTCCATCATCTGGCAGTCCATCACCTTGCAGCTGCGGTTGACATGGTAGATGGTGCCTTCACAGTCAAAGCGCTTCAGCGCTTCCATGCGGCGGGAGATCATGGTGGTGGCGTTGTCGCCGTTGGTGGAAGCAAAGCAATAGGCCCGGGCCATGCCGTCCAGATCGTCGTACTCAATTGCCCAGGCTTTGCCATAGCTGGATGCCACCATGTTGATGCCATATTTTTTCAAGGTGCGCAGGTTGTGGCTCAGATAGGGCCAGCAGGCGATGCCATCCCAGGAGACACGGAATTCCTCCCGGGCGGGGAATGTGGACGTTCCGGCCCGGATGTGTTCCTCCATCTCGGCGTTGAGCTGTTCCATAATGGCGGTGGTAGAGGTCTTGCCCCGGTTACACACCATGGCAGACATATAGTTGAACAGCTCAAAGCCTCCGATTGGCGCAGGCTTATGGTGCAGCAGGTCGTTGGCCCGCTCCCACAGGGAGCTGTTGCGCTGGGAGACAGCCATCACTTCCCGGAAACGTTCTTCGTTCCAGCGCTTTCCGGTAAAGGCGCACAGGTCCTGAATCAGCTGGTCAATCTGGGCACGCACATAGCGCACGCGGGTCTCAGTCACATAGTCGAAGGGGTTATAGCAGGTGTCGATAAAGAATATGGGGATATTCAACTGACGGGCCAGATTTTCATACCATTTCGTCAGCTGATTGCAGATGTTGTTGGTAAGCAGCAGAAAATCCGGCCGGACCATTTTGCCGCCGTCGGGCAGCTCCACTTCGCTCTCACCGTTGAGGACGGCGGCATAAGCCAGATTTACCTTGGCATAGGCGCACAGGTCATTGGAGTAGCCCAAAGGCCCTTCACACGCCTGGAGAAATGGGTCCGCCTGATGCCGTGCGGCAATACCCGCCGCATGATTTTCTGGATACAGGATATTCAGCCCCAGTGTCTCGGGAATCTCCTGTGGAAAAATGGATGCGGACCATCCCACCTTTTCTCCCCGTTCCTTAGCCAGACGGGCATTTTCAAACAGCGCAGCGGTCTGCTCCCCAATCATGAGCATGGATTTCGGCTTTGGACGTTTTGGTTTAGCCGCCGGTACAGCGGCAGACAGTTCGCTCATAGGGTCGTCTCCTCCCATCAATTTCTTTTACCGGTCTCTATCTGCCGGCCGGATTCAGCGTATTTCTTCTTTTGTGTACATCTCCGCAATCGCTTCACGGGTATAACCCAGCTCCTCCAGCACTGCAGCGGTATCCTGGCCGATTTCGCCGGAGGTTTTGCAGGGCAGCTGGGTGAAGTCCACAGAACCAAAGTGGACGGGACCATTGACAAAAACGGTTTTGGTTCCGTCGGGGTACTCATACTTGAAGGCATAGTGGTTGGCGATGACCTGCGGGTCGTCGGGGACATCCTTAAAGTGGCGCAGCACTTCATGGGGCAGGTCGTGTTCCTCCAGCAGCTTGTCCCAGTAAGCGACGGGGTGTTGGGCAAAAATTTTGTCAAAAATTCTGGTCAGCTCCGCCTTGTTGCGATAGTATGCCTCTGAGGTGGAGTACTTGGGGTCTGAAGCGATCTCCGGCATACCGATCAGGTTACAGAATTCGGGGAAACGGCGGTAGTCGATAACAGCCAGATAGAGCCACTCGCCGTCGGAGCCCTGGTAGGTATTGCTCCCGGCATGGCCGCAGTCGTAGCGGTCCCGGGGGAGTCTGCGTCCGTTGAAGCCGTTCAGGATTCCTGTGGATCCGATAAAGCTGCCAATCTGGAGCAGTGAAACATCCACCATGTCCCCCAGACCGGTACGCTCCCGGCGGAACAGGGCAGCTGCGATGCCGCCGGCCAGGGCTACGGCCACACTATGGTCTCCCACCCCGCCGATGGGCACCAGGGGGCCGGCGCCTGCGGGTGGCAGGTCGGCCATCAGGCCGGAGCGGGAAAAAAAGGCGGTGTAATCGTAGCCAGGCCGGTCCTTGTCAGGCCCCAGGGCCCCATAGCCCAGCACATGGGCATAGATCAGCCGGGGAAACCGCTCTCTAACCGTCTCATAATCAAGCCCCATCCCCTTTAACGCCTGGGATCGGTAGTTGGTAACCAGCACGTCGGCGGTCTCCAGCAGCCGCATCATGGCAGAAAGTCCCTCTCCGGTGCGCATATTCAGGGAGACAAACCGCTTGTTCAGATTCTGCATATCAAAATTAGGGTTGGCCTTCCGGGTACAGGGGGACATGGTGGTGCCTGCCTGCTTGCGCCAGGCGTCTCCGTTCATAGACTCCACCTTAATCACGTCGGCGCCCCACTCCGCCAAAATACGGCCGGTCATGGGACCGGCCAGCATGGTGGACAGTTCAACAACACGAATTCCTTCCAAAGGCTTCATAATGGCAAACGCTCCTTACAAAACTATAGATTACGGCCCAGTCTCCAGGCCGGTGCCGGGTCAGCGTCCCTGGAACTGAGCGGGCCGCTTTTCCAGAAAGGCCGCTGTGCCCTCTTTGCGGTCCTGGGTGCTCAGGGCAATTGTCTGGGCCATCCGTTCCAGCATCAGGCCGGTGCTGATGTCGGTGTTGCCGCCCATATTGATGCAAATTTTGGCCAGGGCAACGGCCACCGGCCCCTTTGTCATAATCTGTCTGGCCAGGGTCTCCGCCTCGGCCATGACGGCCTCCCGACTGTCCTCCGTCACCCGATTGACCAGACCGATGGCCAGCGCCTGTTCCGCCGTCAGCACCATGCCAGAGAAGATAAGCTCCTTGGCCCTGCCCGGACCCACCAGCCGGACCAGGCGCTGGGTCCCGCCTGCCCCGGGAATCAGGCCCAGGCTGACCTCGGGCTGGCCGAACTTGGAGCGCCGGGTGGCAATCCGGACATCACAGGCCAGGGCCAGCTCACAGCCGCCCCCCAGGGCATAGCCGTTGACCGCACAGATGACAGGCTTTTCCAGCTCCTCCAAGTCCTTCAGCGCGTTGGTGGCCGTACCGGCCATCTGAACCAGATGCTCCCGGTCGTGGAGCTCCCGAATATCCGCTCCACTGGCCAGCGCCTTGTCCCCGGCTCCGCTGACAATGACCGCCTGGATGTCCGGATCCTTCCTGGCACACCGGACGGCGGCCCCGATGTCCCGCCACATCTCCGGCGTCAGCGCATTGCGCGTCTCCGGGCGATTCAGCGTAAGGTACAGGATTCCATCCCGCACTTCGTAGGATACATTTTCAAATTTCATTACTTGCAGCTCACTTTCCTTACAGAGGGACGTGTTCCGCCAGAAGTGCGGATCACATCTTTGGCTTGTAATAATGATGAGAAGCATATTTCGTGCCAATTTTGCTGTTTATGCTGTCCAAAGCCAGCCATCCGGCGAACCTGCTGAAAAAACAGCAAACCTTGGAATTCAAAGAATATTTCTCCTGAAAAACCTGGAAAAAGATATAAAAACCGGCGGAACAGGTTTCTTCTGCCGGAGCGTTTTTCTCTCTTCATGGAAAAAGAGACAGATTCGGGTGCAAAGTGTGCAGCGGTAAATCAGGTTTTGGTGTACACTTTGCACAAATTGCGCAGTTGTGCAGTGTTCAGCGCAAAAGAGAACATCAGCTGGCAGCCCGCTGAAACTCGCCAGACACATATATCTCTTTTAAAGAAGGTGGAACGGCCGTAAATTGAGCGGGACTGTTTAATTGGCACGATTATTGCTTGTTTATTATCTGCCATAGGGGTTGTCCTCCCCTGCGGATGGGCAGCACCCAACTGAGGAACAGGGCCGTTTTCTCAGCACAAGTGGAGTGGAAAGGGGTTTGGGAATGGAAGAAGTATATATTATGGGAGCGGTACGGACCGCCATAGGAAAATATGGTGGCTCACTAAAAAGTATCCCAGCCCACGAACTGGGCGCTTTGGTGATCCGCAGTGTTCTGGAACGGGCCGGGGTGACAGGCGATATGGTGGACGAGGTGATTCTGGGCGAGGTACGCCAGAGCACGGAGGCCTCTAATATCGCGCGCTGTGCGCTTCTGGAAGCGGGACTGCCCGAGCATGTACCCGGCTTTACTGTCAACCGGCTGTGCGCTTCCGCTATGCAGGCCGTTCTGTGCGGCTGTCAGGAGATTTGGCTGAAGCAGGCAGAGGTCATCGTGGCCGGCGGCACGGAAAATATGAGCCGAGCCCCCATCTACCTCCGGGGCAGCCGCTGGGGCGGAAATAAAAACACACTGGTGGACTCCAACATTGAGGCGGGCAGCACCGCAGCTCCAGCCTCCATTTACGGAGCCGGACTGAGCATGACAAAGACAGCCGAAAATGTGGCCGAGCAATTCCATATCACCCGAGAGGAGCAGGATACATTTGCGGCGGAGAGCCAGCGACGGGCCCTGGCCGCTATCAATGCAGGGTATTTTAAGGAGGAGATTGTCCCCGTTGCGGTGCAGGAGAAGAAAAAGTCCTTCCTGTTTGATACCGACGAATTTCCCCGTCCCGGCACCACTGTAGAGGTCCTGGCCGGGCTGAAATCCATTGTAAAGCCGGGAGGTACCGTCACAGCCGGCAACTCCTGCGGGCTGAACGATGGGGCCGCCGCTCTGGTACTCATGTCCGGCAGCAGGGCAGCGCAGGCCGGCTTGAAGCCAATGGCACGTATCCTGGACATCGTTACCGCTGCGCTGGACCCAAACATTATGGGGTACGGGCCCTACTACGCGGTCAAAAAAATTCTGGACCGCAACCACATAACTCTGGACCAGATTGACCTGGTGGAGTTGAACGAAGCCTTCGCGTCCCAGTCTGTAGCCTGCATCCGGGACCTGGGGCTGGACCCCGCCAAGGTCAATATCGGCGGAGGTGCCATCGCTCTGGGCCATCCGCTGGGCTGTACCGGCGCCCGCCTGATTGTAACGCTGCTTCATCACCTGAAGCGCACCGGCGGCCGTTTGGGCCTGGCCACCCTCTGCATTGGCGGCGGGCAGGCAATGGCTGCGTTGATTGAAATAACAGACTGATTTTGGGAAAACTGAGAGAGGTGTATCCGTATGAGAGCAGAAGATATCAAAACAGTTGTAGTGATTGGAGCCGGCGCTATGGGCCGGCAGATTGCCATGAATTCCGCACTGAACGGCCCAGGCTATCAGGTGATTCTGTGCGACTCCTTCCCCGCCGCGCTGGAGCAGTCCAGAACGTGGGTCTCTGAGTATCTGGCGGGCCGGGTAATTAAGGGCCGCATCACACAAGAAATCTCAGACCAGGTGGCCGCCCGGCTGACCATTACCAGTGATGTGGACGGCGCTGCCGCCCAAGCTGATGTTATCATCGAGGCCATTATTGAAGACCTGGCCGTCAAGCGTGAGCTGTTCCAGCGCATCAGCCGCCTGTGCCGGCCGGATACCGTTCTGGGCACCAACAGCTCCAATCTGGTCAGTTCCAAACTGGCAGACGTGACATTGTACCCGGAGAGACTCATGAACATCCACTATTTCAACCCCGCGCTGGTCATGAAGCTGGTGGAGATTGTCCGCGGCCCACACACCGGGGAGGAAGCGCTGGAGACTGCCCGGACCTTTGCCGTCAGCACCGGGAAGTCCCCCATCATCATCAATAAGGAGATCGCCGGCTTCGTCGCCAACCGGATTAACGCCGCCGTCACCCGGGAGGCCTGCCTGCTGCTGGAGAAGGGCATCGCCTCTGTAGAGGATATCGACACCGCCTGCGAAAAGGGCCTGGGCTATCCTATGGGGCCCTTCCGCCTGATGGATATGACCGGCATTGATGTAAATTACTATGTGCGCCGGGACCGCTATGCGGAGAGCGGAGACGAAAATGATAAGCCCAGCCCTCTGGTGGTTGAAAAATTCAAAAAGGGGGAGTTTGGCCGTAAAACGGGAAAAGGCTGGTATAACTACGAAGTGCAGGAAAAGGAGGACTGATCAGACTTGAAAATTGTACTGACCCACCCGCTCAGTCAGGCAGGAATGGATGTGCTGGAGACCAGCGGCGCCCAGCTGTATGTGGCCAATTCAGCTCAGCCGGAGACCTATCTGGACCAGCTGCGGGATGCCGACGCCTTTATCATCCGCGTGGGGCTGTGTCCCGCTGAGATTATCGCCCAGTGTCCCAACCTGAAAGTCATCGGCCGGACAGGCGTGGGCTATGACAATGTGGATGTCGCCTTTGCCACCTCCCGGGGAATCCCCGTAGTATTTACGCCTGGCGCGAATAACCGCTCTGTGGCAGAGCACGCGGTGGCCTGTATGTTCGCCCTGGCCAAAAACCTTCAGGAGGCCGACGTTCAGCTTCGCCAGGGAAACTGGAAAATACGGGACGCACAAAAGGCATTTGAGCTTCAGGGCAAGAAGGTGGGCATCATCGGCGTGGGGGCCATCGGCAAAATTGTAGCTGAGCTGTGCCAGGCCCTGGGGATGGAGACAGCCGGTTTCAGTCACTCCCGAAACCGCACCAAGGTAGAGACCGCCGGCTGCCAATACTACGAGGACATGGAACAACTCCTGCGTGACTGCGATATTATCACCATCCATAATCCGCTGACCCCGGAGACCCAGGATATGATCTCCGCCAAACAACTGGCCATGATGAAAAAGACGGCCCTTCTCATCAATACCAGCCGGGGCCCGATTGTCAATGAGAAGGACCTGGCCGAAGCGCTGAATCAGGACATGATTGCCGGGGCCGCTGTAGATGTCTACAGCGAGGAGCCTGCGGTTTTGGATAACCCGGTGTTTTCCGCCAAAAACCTGATCTGCACCCCCCATTCCGCCGCGCTGACCCGGGAGGGCACCGGCCGCATGGGCGCCTGGTGTGCAGAGGGCTGCCTGGCCATCTGTCGGGGGGATCGCTGGGAGAATGTAGTGGACATATCCGTCTACCAGCATGAACGGTTTTCGGGTAAAGAATCGTAAAACATCTGAAACAGAAAGGAGCATAAACGCTTATGGTAAACACCTGCGATCTAAGCGCCGGCGCAAAACGCCTGGAAAAAGTAGAGCCCTCCCTGATCCGCACAATTCTGGACCGCGCAGCAGTTCTGCGTGGGGAAGGAAAGCCTGTGATTCCCTTCAGCGCCGGAGAGCCGGACTTCAATACCCCCTCCGACATTAAGGAGGCCGCCATCCGCGCCATTACCAACAACCAGACAAAATACAGCTCTAACCGGGGCTATCCCCCGCTGCGCAAGGTGCTTCAGGACTATATCCAGAGCGAGACCGGCATTTCCTATGACCCGGAGACGGAGATTCTGGTCACCAGCAGCGCAGCCGAAGCGCTGAACAACACCATCATGGCCTTTGTGGACGAGGGCGACGAGGTGATCGTCCTTACTCCCGCCTTCGTGTCCTACAAAAGCCTGGTCAACATGTGCGGGGCCACATTTGTGGATATCCCCCTGGACGCCAGCCGCGGTTTTCAGGTAGACATCGACGCGGTAAAGAGCGCCATTACTGACAGGACCAAGATGCTGGTGCTGAACAGCCCCAGCAACCCTACCGGCGCTGTGTTCAGCTATGAGAGCTTGCAGGCCCTGTGCCAGCTGGCCATAGAGCACAATTTCCTGATTCTGTCCGACGAGATATACAGCCGCCTGGTCTATGACGGGGCCGAATTCCACTCCATCGCTTCCTTCCCGGGGATGAAGGAGCACTCCATCATTGTCAGCGGTTTCTCCAAAGCCTTTGCAATGACCGGCTGGCGTCTGGGGTATCTGGCCACCGACCGCAAGCTGTTAGGCCATATCCTGCGGGTCCACCAGTATTCCACCACCTGTTCCCCAACCTTTATCCAGGTGGCCCTGGCCGAGTGCATGAACAGTAAGCAGACTCAGAAACAGATTACCGAGATGCTGGAAGCTTTTTCCAACCGCAGAAAGCTGATTATGAGCCTGCTGGATGAAATTCCCGCCCTGTCTTACAGCAAGCCTTATGGCGCGTTTTACATCATGGTGGACGTGTCCCGGCTGGGCATGACCGCTATGGAATTCTCCATGAAGCTGCTGGAAGAGAAATATGTGGCCACCGTACCCGCCGTGGGCCTGGATGAGCACACCGGGAAATATGTCCGCTTCTCCTATGCCACCTCAGAGGAGAATATTGTCGAAGGGCTGGCCCGGGTGAAAAAAATGGTGGAAGAGCTCCATTTATGAGCGGAAATTCAGAGATGGATATCAATTACTACAACAGCAGGTTGGATATCAACCTTGACGCCATCAGCAGAAATATAGAGAAAATCAGGGCCTACACAGGCGGACTTCAGGTCCTCCCGGTCGTTAAAAGCAATGCCTATGGCTTGGGCACGGCGGAAATAGCCCGTCATCTGGTTAAAAACTGCGGTATCCGGCTGCTGGCAGCCGCCCGGATTTTTGAGGGCTGTCAGATTCAGGACGCAGGGTGTACCGAGACGGAAATCATGATTTTAGGACCGGTCCCCCCCTGCTCCATCCCTGTTGCCGTGGAAAGAGACATTCAAATCCCGCTTTTTTTGAAATCGGACGCGCTGCTCCTCAGCCAGGAGACGCACAGGCGTGGACTGCCCTGTGTCAAGGCACATTTAAAAATCGAGACAGGGATGAATCGTATCGGCGTAAAGCCAGGAGCGGAGCTGGAGGAATTTCTCCGATATATCAAGGGATTGGGAAACATTGAAATCGACGGGGTGTTTACTCATTTTGCCACGGCCGACCAGGCGCAGCACGGAGAGGGAAATCCATTTACCCGGCAGCAGCTGGCGCTGTTTCAGAGGGCTCTGGCGCAGACACGGGACGCCGGGATTTCGCCGAGATTTATCCACTGCTGCAACACCGGCGGGACCACATGGCTCAAGGAGGCCTACCCCCTCAGCACCCATGTGCGGGTGGGCAGTCTCTACTTGGGCTACTCCTCCGTACAGGACGACTGGAACCCTGTCAACGTGGAGGAGTGTGCAAGCTGGAAAACCTTGATTGTCAATCTCCGTGATATTCAGCCGGGCGAGAGCGTGGGATATGGGAGGGCCTTTATGCCCGACACTCCAACCAGGGTGGCGGTAATCGGCATCGGTTATGGCGACGGATATCTGCGCAGTTTTGCTGCCGCAGGCGCCCCGGTGCTGATTGGCGGACGCCGGTGCAAATTTGTAGGCGTTGCCATGGACCAGAGCTTTGTGGATGTAACCGGTGTGGAATGTGAGATTGGTGACCCGGTCACACTCTTTGGTGAGGACGGACGGGGCAACCGGATTTCCGGGCTGGAAATTGGCCACCTGATGGGTGAAACCCGCCTGGCTATGTTTACACACATTACTCAAAGGGTCGCCCGTGTTTACCACAGCACCGCAGAACAGACAACTTTTTAATCTAAGGAGGAAAATTATGAATAACACATCCGAAAACCGGCTCAGCGTTACCATGATGGATTCCGCTATCCTTATGCTGGTCATTATCGCAGAGATTGTAATCTGCGGCCGTGCCGGGCTCAATCTGGAAATCCCCCTGTTTTTGACCTGGTTCATCATCTGGGCCTTTGTCAAAATTCGCGGTCTGGACTGGCACACGGTTGAAGGCTTTCTGCTGGACGGTGTACGCGCAGGCTTCCAATCCGTCATGATTGTCGGCGCGGTGGGCCTTTTGATTGGTACCTGGATTTTGGGCGGCACCATCCCCACGATGATCTATTATGGACTTAAAATAATCAGCCCCAAGATTTTCCTGCCCGCAACTCTGATTTTGTGTTCCATCCTGTCTACCATGACTGGCACCTCTTATGGTTCCGCCGCCTCCGCCGGTCTGGCTTGTATGGGCATTGGCCTGAGCATGGGATTCCCTCCTGGCTTGATTGCCGGTGCGGTAATCAGCGGAGCCCTGTTTGGCGATAAAATGTCTCCCTTCTCCGACACTACAAATTTGGCTCCCACTATGGCTGGCGGCACCCTGTTCGGACATATCCGGTCTATGTGTTACACCACCCTCCCCGGCTGGCTGATTTGTATGGTCATTTATGCCGTCGCCGGTACCCGCTATTCCACCGAAGGCTATGACCCCTCCACTGTGGTAGAGTACATGGACGGACTGGCCGCCAACTTTAACCTTGGAATCGCCTGTCTCATCCCCATCATCCTAGTTATTGTGCTGCTGATGCTCAAGGTCCCCGCGCTTCCCACCATTCTCTGCGGTGCAATTGTCGGCGGCATCACTGCTATGCTGACCCAGGGGGCCAGCTGGGTGGAGTGCTTCAACGTGATGAAGAGCGGCTTCTCCATCGACTCTGGTGTCTTCCTGGTGGACAAGCTCCTCAATCGAGGCGGCATTTCCAGCATGTATAACATCATGATGATTATGACCTTTGCCATGGGCATGGGCAACGCCCTTGACAAGATGGGTGTTCTTGGCAACCTGATTGGCGGCTTAATCAAGAAAATCAACTCTGTTGTTAAGCTGGTGGGCATTACTATGCTGGTATCCTATATTTCCGGCGCCATTGGCTGTACAATGTCCATGTCCCATGTGGTCACCGGAAAGGTGATGGCTCCGGTCTACCGGGAAAAGGGCGTTGACCCCCACGTTCTGTCCCGCACAATGGAGGACAGCGGTACCCTGGGCGGCTGCCTGATGCCTTGGCATACTAATGCGGTCTACTTTACCGGAACCCTGGGTGTACTGTACAGTGAGTATCTCCCCTGGGTCCTGCTCTCCTATATCGTGCCGATTTTGTCTCTGGTTGCCGCAGCCACCGGTTATGCCATCTGGTATGTGAACCCTGAAACCGGAGACCGCATCTCCAAGGAGCAGGCTCCCATCAACCAGAAGAAGTAAAAGTCGACATTTCAGCTCAGGCCCTTCCCAGCTACACAAAAACCGGACCGAAACTCAGTTTCGGTCCGGTTTCTCTCTGCTTAAAGCAATCCGGCCTGGCGGAACAGTATAATCCACAGGAAGAGTGTGACCATGCTCAGGGTGTTGGTCCATACCACATGCTGCCGGGCCAGCTCACCGTCGCAGCCCATACTGTCTGCCATCACCGCACCCGCCACCGCCACAGGTGAGCCGTAGAAGGCCAACAGCACGCTGACCACTGCCGGTGTCAATGAAATCAGGCCGGTGCGCTGGGCGGCAAAAGCCATGAGGAAGCCCAGCACCGGAGTGACCACAAGCCGCAGTGCCACACCGATTGCAATTTCCCGTTTCATTCCGGAAGTGGCGCGAAAGTCAGTTTGCGCGCCGATGACAATCAGCACCAGCGGGGTGGCCATATTTGCCAAACTGTTCAGCGGAGCATAGAGGAAGGGAAGGGAGCGGGACAGGGAAAACAGCAGCTCCCCCTGGGCATTCCTCGGAATAAATTCCCGAAGAATCAGACAGACAACGCCGCTGAACAGCCCCAAAATCAACGGGTTGGCGGCAATTCTCCGGCAGATCACACCCGGACTGACCTTCTCCCCTCCTGGGCCTGAAAAGGCTGTAAGACAGAGAACAGCGGCCACATTAAAATAGATAATGCCGGGTGCCTGAATGCCGGTGGCCAGCAGCTGACCCTCTGTACCACACAGAGAGGAGGCCAGCGCGGCGCCGATCACCGCAAAGTTGCTGCGAAAGCCGCTCTGTATGATCACACCTCTCCGGTCATTCCGCCGGGTGGCCATCACCGCTATACCGGTATAAAGCAGGGTCAGCAGGATGATGCTGCCCAGCGTAAAGAGCATCAGATTCAGCGGAATGTTGGAAAGGTCCTCCAGAGAATAGATGTTGCAGAACATCATCACTGACAGTCCACAGCGAAATACAAAGGTATTCATCCGCTTCAGCATGTCGTCGTTGAACAGCTGAATGTATTTTAGAAAGTAGCCCAGCACCATCAGCGCCAGGATGGGGAATACAGCGTTAAAGGCAAAAGCAAAATTTTCCAGCATCACAAATCACTTCTCATTTTCATAGATGCAGCGGGAGGGGATGTGGTATTCGCGAATCTTATACTGGAGCTGCCGTCGGGAGATGCCCAGATACTCCGCCGTTCTGCCCCGATGGTTGCCGCAGGCGGCCAGCGCGGCCAATATGACCTCCTTGTTCAGGCGGACGGGTCCCTGCCTGTCAAGCCTGGAGGGGTCCTGAAAAGCCACAGGGGACAGGCCGTCCTCCGGGAGCATGCCGCCGGGGATGCTGGATATCTCAGTTGTGGCATAGGGGGTCATCACCACCATACGCTCTACAAAGTTGCGAATCTCCCGTACATTGCCCGGCCATGAGTAGTGCTGTATCTGCTCCAGCACCCCCTCCGAAAAGCTTTTGCGCATGTTGTATTTTTTGCAAAAATGTTCCAAAAAGTTGAGACACAGGGGAACAATGTCCTCCGGCCGACTGCGGACCGGAGGAATAGTGAGCGGAACGACATGGAGCCGGTAGTACAGGTCCTCCCGGAAGGTGCCCTTGCGGACCATGTCAAGCAGATCCCTGTTGGTGGCGGCGATAAGCCGGAAATCAATCCGTTTGCTCCGCACCGCTCCAACGCGCTGAATGCTCTTCTCCTCGATCATCCGTAGAATTTTGCCCTGCACCCCCAGGGACAGGGAGTTGATCTCATCCAAAAAAAGAGTGCCTCCGTCCGCCGCCTCGGCCAACCCGATTTTCCCCTCACGGCTGGCCCCGGTAAAGCTGCCCTTTTCATACCCAAACAGCTCCGCTTCAATTAGGTTTTCTGGAAAAGCAGCACAGTTCACAGTAATCATGGGTCCGTTTTTCCGCCGGCTGTGCTCATGGATATAGTTTGCGAAAACCTCTTTCCCGCTGCCTGATTCCCCAAACAGCAACACCGTGGAGTCCAGCGGAGCAATATTGTCCGCCACCGAAAGCAGCTGTTTGATCTCCGGGCTCTTGGCCACGATACCGGCCTTCTCTCCCCGCTTTTTGGGCCGCTGGGTGTAAAGAATTTTGTTCTCCTCCAACAGCGTACGGTGGAGCTTCTGAAAGTCATCCACATCCTGAAGCATAGTAATCACATATTTGATATTGCCTTGTCCGTCAAAAATGGGAGAGCCGGTAACAATGCGAACCCGGGGCAGGCCACCGGTTTTCTGGTAGTCGTGATAATACTGAAGGCGGCTGATCCGCCGTTTCTCCTGACACACCAAATCGAAGACACATACATCAATAACCCCCATAAAGTCGTGGACATTCATTGATTGATACTCATTGCGGGGAATATTACGCCAATTAATCATCACAGTATTGACAAAGACCACATCTCCCCGTACGTCATACACGATTACACCTACGTCGATATTGTCCAGAATCACAGTGAGGGAAAGCTGCTCCTGCAGCTTGTTCAGCGAATCAGTTGGGGACATGGCCGTCAACTCCTTTATCCCGCCCCATAGGCGGAGGTTAGTTGTATTTTATCACAATATGACGAAAAATGGAATGAATTTTTGCATAAATCCAGAAATTGCACATTTTTTGCACATTTTGCGCAAAATGCACCTCCAAACAACTTCACTTTTGCCAGTACTTCGTCCCCCACGATATCACTTGCTAAACTGGGGAACGACCACGAACTGGCGAACTACATAGAGGGGAAAATTGCAGACGACGGATATTCCCCGGAAACGGCCCTGCATAAAATCAAAGAGGACGGTTTGACCTTCTCTGTGACCCTCTCCAAGTGGACTGTGTATAAGTCGACGGGGTATTTCTGCGAGTGACCAACAAGAGCCTGCCGATAGGAGGGAAGAGACAGACCGAGTATAAGTAAAGTGCAGGCGGCGAGGGTGCCGAAGGAGACGGACTTCACCGGGATAACAGAGGCCGACACACTGGAAGTGCAGCGGTGGGTAAACGAGTACCCGCGCGGCATCCTTGGGGGAAGGTGTGCCGCGCGGGTGCTGCTGGAGCTTGCCCAGGGGCAGGGATTGAAGGGGTAGAATTACTATTGTAAATAATGCATAAAAAAGTATTTTAGTTTTTTATGCATTTAAAACGCTTTTGCCTTATAATATAATGTATTAATTATATTATGGCAAACTTCACTTTTTGCCTTTCCTTTCCAGTCAGCTTTGTTAGTATTTCCCCTTGCGCCGCGGTCTCTCCTGTGCTATACTCTCCAAAACTGCAAATTCTTCTCGGTATAGGAGGTACTTCCCATGTATTTAGAGGAGTATCGTAAAGCCCGGCAGGCAGGCCTGAAGGAAGCCAAACGTTCCCAGAACAGGGGCTGTTCCCCCTACTTGCCTGTACTGGATGATATTTTGGCTGTGGAGACCACCTGCGGCGAGGTGGACCTGGGACTGGTGGACATCCCTATCGAGCTGATTGTGGGTACCCGCTCCGCCGGACGGAGTCAGGCCTTCTCCCACACTTTCCTCCCCCTGATGGAGGAGGACTCGGAGTTCTGCCACAAGTGGACCTGCCTGTGCAAGGCCCACATGGACTCCGGCATCACCGATCCCATCAAAGCCTATGAGTATATGCACACCTTTTATGTTGTGGAGGGCCACAAGCGGGTAAGTGTTCTGCGCTGGTTCGGTGCGGTGAGCATCCCCGCCGAGGTCACCCGCATCCTGCCCGCGAAAGACGGCTCCAAGGCCAGTAAAATCTACTACGAGTATGTGGACTTCTACAATCTGTCCAAGATTAATAACCTGTGGTTCAGCGGAACGGACCGGTTTGCCCGTCTTCAGGAAGCTGTCGGCAAGGCCCCGGGTGAGGTCTGGACCGAAGAGGAACGCCGGAAATTCTATAGCTTCTATTCCCGTTTTTCCTCCCTCTACGGGGACAAGGACGCCAAGGAGCTGTCCACCCGCCTTACGGTGGCCGATGCCATGCTCCTCTATCTGGAATTCTTTGGATACGACCAGGTAAAAACCTTCTCTCAAACCGATTTAAAGGACGGCTTTCTCCAGCTGCACAAAGCATTCTCTGTAAAAAAATCCCAGGGTCTTAACCCGCTGAAAGGATTGCTGAGCCGATGAGGATTTTGGCGTTGTCCGACCAGGAGTGCCCTTGGCTGTGGGATTATCTGGACCGGCGCCGCCTGGAGGGAATCGACCTGATCCTCTCCTGCGGCGATCTGGACCCCCGGTATCTGTCCTTCATCGTCACCTTCGCCCATGCGCCGGTGCTCTATGTACACGGCAACCACGATGACCGGTACGCCGATGTTCCTCCGGAGGGCTGCATCTGTGTGGAGGACAAGCTGTACACCTACCAGGGCGTCCGCATTTTGGGGCTGGGGGGCTGTATGCGCTACAAGCAGAGCGGCAACCACCAGTATACCCAGCGGCAGATGGACCGCCGGGTGCGCAAACGCCGGCTGGACCTGTACCGCAAGGGCGGGTTTGACATCCTGCTCTCCCACGCCCCCGCCCTGGGTCTCAATGATGGCGAGGACCTGTGCCACACCGGCTTCGACGCCTTCAACGGCCTGATGGACAAATATAAGCCCCGCTATTTCGTCCACGGACACATTCACATGACCTACGGTCAGGATGTCCCCCGGCTTTCCACCTACGGGGACACCCAGGTTATCAACGCCTATGAAACCTACACCTTTGAATATTAAAGCGCCCGGATTCTCTGATTGAGAATCCGGGCGCTTTTGTGTCAGTCCGACAGAACGCCGTCTACCAGAAAGCGTATCTGCTCCTTTTCCCTCCAAAGCTGAAGGTACTCCTGTGTCTCTTCCGGGTCCCCCGGGTCATACTCCACATCGCTGGCATAGTTGATGCTGTAGGTAGCGTTTGCCGTAGAAAACAGATACCGGCAGGGTATAGCGGACCTCTCCTCCAGCTCAGCCGGGGTCATCGGCTCATCATAGGCCTGCCCAACCCAAAATAAATATCCCACTGCTTCGTCAGCTTCATGGACCATTTTAACATAAACGCCGCAAACAGAACCGTCCTCGTTCATCTCCACTCCATAACGCCCCCTCCAGCTGTCCGGCAGAATGAGGGTCAGGCCGATGCCGGGCAGCTCGATGGTCTCCTGCTCCGCTGGGACCTCCCGGCTGAAGGCCAGCGCTCCCACGGTAAAGCTGGCTGCCATCAGGGCCAACACCACCGCCGCGGCCAGGAGATAGCTCAGGCCCCCAATTCCAGTTTGTCTGTCAATCTTTCTTTTTACCATTACTAGATACCTCGCCTTTCAAATAACGCAGTTAATACACCAGAGCGCCATCTACAAGAAATCGAATCTGGTCAATTTCAGACCTCATCTGACGGAATACTTCCTCCTGTTTCGGATCGTCAGGGTCCCACTGGACATCTCCGGCATATGTGATAACATAAGTCGCATCCGGTGTGGAAAAGAAATGCCAGTTGGAGGCAGGGGTAAGCTCGTCGATCTCCTTCTGGCTCAGAGGGTAATCATACTCCTTATATACCCCGAACAGGAGTCCTGTCTCAGCCCACTCTCCCTCCTGCTCATAGATCGACTTGACATAGACGTCGCACCCCAGTGTATCCTCATCCATATCAACTCTGTAATGTCCTTTCCAGCTGTCCGGCAGAATAAGCTTCAGCCCAACACCGGGCAGCTCGATAATCTCCTGCTCCGCTGGGACCTCCCGGCTGAAGGCCAGCGCCCCCACGGTAAAGCTGGCTGCCATCAGGGCCGCTGCCACGGCCGCAGCCAGGAAGCGGCGCAGGCCCCCTCCCCTTCTGTATCTACAGTATCTGGCCTCCTCCACCAGACGGTCGTCGATGTTTCCGATGCGGTCCGCAAATTGTCTATCATTCATAATTCAATATCCTCACTTTCCAAATGGTCCCGCAGCTTCTGCCGGGTGTGGTAGAGCATGGACTTCACCTTGCTCTGAGACCAGCCGGTGTGGCGGCAGATGACGCCGATGGAGTCGAAGTACCAGTAGCGGCGGATAAAGACCGTCCGCTTTTCCTCCTCCAGAGACCAGAGGAAGGCGTCGATGGCTTCCTCCACCCGTCGGTTCTCCAGCTCGTCCTCCACGCTGGCCCGGCCCGAGACGCAGTCCCCCAACTCCTCCAGGGAACGCACCGTCTCCGAACTGCGTTTAGCGGCGTTGAGGTAGTCAAACCGCTTCAGCGCCAAATTGCGGGTGATCCGCCCTACAAAGGCGGAAAACCGGCTGGGCCGCTGGGGCGGGATGGCGTTCCACAGCCCCAGCCAGGTGTCGTTGACGCACTCCTCGCTGTCCTCCGGGCTGGCCAAAATATTTTGGGCAATGTACTGACACAGCCGCCCGTATTTCGCGTCGGTCTCCCGGATAGCCTCCTCGTCCCTCTCCCAATAGAGCTCTATAATCTGTCTGTCCTCCATATCAGGCCCCTCTTTTCTATATTGAAAAGCGCTTTCACCCTATAAGTACGGTTCTTCCCACACAGGTTGCAAAATATAAAAGGGGCAGACGGCAAATGCCGTCTGCCCCTGGGGGACAAGTGTAAATCAGGCCTTCAGCTTGAAACGTCTGGTCTGCTCCTCCATCCGCTGCACCTGGTTAAAGAGCTCGGCGCTGACGGCGGCCGACTCCTCGCTGCTGGCGGAGTTGCTCTGGACCACGGAGGAAATCTGGCCGATGCCCTCGGTCACCTGGGCGATGGACTCAGCGTCGTTCTTCACCGCCTCCACAATGGCGCCGATGGCCGTGTTGGACTGCATCACCAGCTCCAGGGTCCGGTTCAGAGTGGCAGACACCTCGCTGACAATGCGGCTGCCCCGGCCGGTGGCCTGGACCGAGTTCTCAATGAGACCCTTGGTAGCCTTGGCGGCTTCGTCAGACTTGGAGGCCAGGTTACGCACCTCGTCGGCCACCACGGCAAAGCCCTTGCCGGCGGCTCCCGCCCGGGCGGCCTCTACGGCGGCGTTCAGGGCCAGGATGTTGGTCTGGAAGGCGATATCCTCGATGGTGGCAATGATCTTCTCGATCTGCTGGGAAGCCTCGGTGATATCCTTCATGGCAGCCACCATCTGCTCCATCTGCTGGCCGCTGATGGTCACCTGCTCGCCGGTCTGGCGGGCATTGTCCTGGGCGGTGGCAGCGGCCTTTACATTATCGGCCGCACTGCGGGACAGAGTATCCAGGGTGGCATACAGCTCCTCCACGGCGCTGGCCTGCTCGGTGGCGCCCTGGGCCAGGTTCTGCGCACCGCTGGACAGGTGCTCGGCGTTGCCGGATACCTGCATCTGAGCCTGGCAGATGCTGTTGATGGTGGAAGACAGGTTGGAAGTCAGGGCGTCAATAGACTCCTCAATAGAGCGGAACTCTCCGATAAAGGAGGTGGCAGTCTTCACGTTGAAGTTGCCCTTGGCCAGCTGTTCCATAATCCGGTTCAGGTCCCAGATATAACCCCGGATCAACTCCATGGACTTCTCCAGGGTACCGGCCAGATCGCCCAGCTCGTCGTCGGTCTTGTGGTCCAGCGCCAGGTCCAGTTTGCCCTCCTGCAGGGGCTGAACCTGCCGGGTGATGTGCAGGATGGGAGCCAACACGTTCTTCAGTACATACACTACCAGACTAATCAGGCAGAACAGTGCCAGCACAAGACAAACGGCAGTAATGCCCTGCATCAGTATAATGGTAGAGTGCATATCATCGGTGCTCTCTTGTGTAAGTGTGGTCGCCTTATTAATTACCTCGTCCAGCTTACCCACCAGGGTACTCAGATTGGACTGAATCGTTTCTTGATAATACTTTTGGGCCTGGGCCGGACTGGTGCTCATCAGCGACTGCGCTTCCCCCACAGACTGGTGCAGCTGCTTGTGCAGAGGCTGAATCTCAGTACGCAGGCGCAGAATCTCAGAGTCATTCGTGCCGGCTTCGCCATAAATCCACTTGCCCAATACACATTGGGTGTCGTCAGTCCCGGGGAACTGGCCTCCGGCGTACAGGGCATTACTCAGATTCAGAGCCCAGCGATAGTGGGCGGTCTCGGCAGACTGGGCGTTGTTCAGCACGGCCATAGTCTGGGCATTTCTCTCCTGCATACCCTTTACCCGCAACAGGTTAAAGGTTGTCACTCCACTGAACAGCAGAATGGACAGCAGTGCAGCGATCACGCGAACAAATACCGTTCTTTTAATACTTTTACGCATAGATAACATCCTCATTTCAATTTTAAAGTATCGCATACGGTAACAGTTTTAGTATAGCACAACACTGAGCCACATTTCAATACTTTTCTTTCAATTCCAGAAAATCACTTTTCTCCGCCGCCTGCGTCCGGCGGCAACCTGTCTCTCTCAGTTGTACAGCCCATGATACAGGGCATACATGGCCCGGAACAGCCGGCGCTCCGTCTCCTCGTCCACATCCACAAAGCGGCAGCCGTATTCAAAATATCCGCCCTTTCGGGCGTCGATGCGCAGGATTTGACAGCACAGCGGCACATCCCGCAGCTCCAGGATCTGCTCTACCTGAAGCAAGAGCTTATCCCCCACATCCCGGCGGACCTGAGCGCCAATGCAGACACCGCCCATACACATATTTTTAATCTGGCAGTGCTCCTCAGGCACCCCGGGGCGGTCAGCCAGACTGAACCTGCCCTCTGCCTTAGTTTCAACACGAACGTTGGCACGGTTCTCGTTCCAGTCCACCAAAGCTAAATGCTCCGCCTGCCACAGCTTGTTTTGACCCATGCGGACAGTGCCCTCTATGATTACCGTCCGCCCCTCTTTACTGCTGTAACCCCGCAGCGTCACCTTCACCGGCTCGTCTGAGCGGGTTACAAGGCTGCCGTCAGCGCCTGGCTCCAGCTGAGCCCGGTCGCCCCGCAGCTCCAATAACCTGGCCACCAGAAAAATTCTGTTGTCCTCGCTTGTTACCTCCACCCGCATGCCGGAATAGACCTCAAGGTCCTCCTTCATCGCACGCATGTGTGACTCTTCCACCCGTCTCTCCTTTGAGCTCTTGCGAAACGCGTCAAACAGTCCCATATATCTCCCTCCAGCGTCTCATTTTTCTTGTAGTTGTTCCATTCTCGCCGTAGACCACACCACTTTGTTGCGTCCAAAGCGCTTGGCATCATACAGCATAGTGTCCGCGATTTTCAGGTATGTATCGTAGGAGTCCTCCTGTTCCGGCACCACGGTGACACCGCCAATACTCACCGTAACCCACGGAGATACCTCCGGTGCGTGGGGGATATGCAGGTCCTCCACCGCCTGGCGGATTTTTTTCATCTGTTCTCTGGCCGCCTTGGCGTCGCTGCCCATCACGATGGCAACAAACTCTTCTCCGCCATAGCGGGCAAAAAAATCCGTGCTCCGCCGCAGCAGCCCAGTGGCTGTTTGAGCTACCGCACAGATCACTTTATCTCCGGCGGGATGGCCAAATGTGTCGTTATAGGTCTTAAACCTGTCGATATCAAACATACACAGGGAAATAGGCTGCTGAAAACGCACAGCCTCCTTCCACTTATTGCGGCAGTTCTCATCATAGCTGCGCCGGTTGGGCACCCCCGTCATGGGGTCTATCATGGACTGGTGCTCCACTTGGGTGCGGTATCGATAGAGCTTGACATGGGTGTTCACCCTAGCCCTGACAACAGGCGGATGATAGGGCTTGGTGATGTAGTCCACCGCCCCCAGGAGCAGCCCCCGCTCTTCATACTCTGTGTCCCGCAGACTGGTAATGAGAATTACCGGCACATGCCGGGTAACAACCTCCTCCTGCATCTTACGCAGCAGATCAAAGCCATCCATACCGGGCATAATCACGTCCAGCAATACCAGGGAAAAGTTTCCTACCCTGGCATGATGCAGCCCGGCTTCCGCTGTGTGGGCCACGGTAACGGCATAATTCTCTTCCAAAATGGATTTTAACATATCAGCCTGCACTGAGCTGTCGTCAATCACTAAAATCTTTTCCCGTTCTTTCATACTTCTGCTCCCATCACAAGGCTGTTCCATGCACTGTCAAACACCGCTCACTGTATCTCTAATATTCGAATCTGTCACGTCTGCCTTTTATTATAACAAATCTTCCTGTAAAAATAAAGTCCATTTTCCAGGTTTCTGCGCTTCATTTTTTTCAAGGATTCAGCAGCCTGCCCGTCCTGCCGACATTGCATTGCAGTCTTTCAGCGCTGCGTTTATTTTACCAAAAAAATACACCGATCGCAAACCTTTTTGAAAAATTTTTACAGCTCTATTGTTTCTGTGGCAATTTTTTCCCGAAACACCCTGTCGTGCTCCACAAAGAGCAGCGTGGGACGGTATTGGAGGAGGAGCTCCTCAATCTGCATCCGGGAGAACAGATCAACATAGTTCAGGGGCTCATCCCATAGATACAGGTGGGCACTCTGGCACATGCTGGCCGCCAGCAGTACTTTTTTCTGCTGCCCGGCGCTGTATTCTGACATATTCCGCGAAAAGAGCTCCCGCGAAAGGCCCAGCTTGCGCAAAATCGTGAGGAATTGGGTCAGGTCAATCCCCTGGCCCTCTGCCCAGACCACAGGATTTCCCTTCAGGTGATCCGCCCGCTGGGGAACGTAAGAAATTTTCAGACCAGAGACCCGGAAGAGGGTCCCGGTATGGGGCACCTCCTCCCCCAGCACCAGCCGCAGCAGGCTGGTCTTGCCTGAGCCGTTGCCGCCGTCCAGACACAGCCGTTCCCCCTGATTCAGGGTGAACCGGACCGGCTTTCCATCCATGCCGGGGTAGGAGATAGACAGGTCACGCCCCTCCAGCAGTCGGCCGCTGTGGTGGGCCAGGGGGGTCAGTTTCAGGCTGTCCGCCCGCTCGATGTCTTTCAGCAGGGCGGATTTCTCCTCAATGGCCCGCTGCTGCCGGTCCTCAATGTTCTTGGCCCGCTGCATCATCTTGGCCGCCTTGTGGCCGATAAACCCTCGGTCGGGCCTCAGGCCGGAGTTTTTGGACCCGTATTTGGTTTGCTCCACCCTGTCCGACCAGCCCGAGGTCCGTTTTGCCGCCTGCTCCAGCCGGCGTATCTCCTCCCTCAGCTTCTCGTTCCGGGCGGTCTCCCCCCGGTCCCGGTCCTCCTTGTCCTTAAACCAGCTGGAGAAGGTCCCCCGCACCAGCTCCGGGCCTGTGGGGTTCAGGGCCAGGACGTGGTCCACACAACCGTCCAGGAAGGCCCGGTCGTGGGACACCAGCAGAAAGCCCCGGTCCAGATTTTTGAGATAGTCCGCTACCAGCGCCCGGCCCGGGCCGTCCAGGTGGTTGGTGGGCTCGTCGATCATGGGGTAGGCCCCCTCGTCCAGAAAGAGGGCGGCCAGCAGGGCCCGGGTCTGTTCCCCGCCGCTGAGGGTGGAGAAGGGACGGTCCAGAATTTCCTCCGACAGTCCCAGCAGGGACAGCTCCCGGTAAATTTTCCACTCGTCCTCCGGAGATACCCCCTCCAGCAGGATGTCCAGCGTCCGCCGGTCCGGGTCGGCCACCGGTTTGGGCCAGCGCAGGCAGCTCTGACGCAGGGAGACCGTCCCCCGGCCGTCCAGCTCCCCCGCTAGTAGGCGGAGCAGGGTGGTTTTTCCCCGGCCATTCCGCCCCACCAGCCCCAGCTTCCAGTTGGTATCCAGCTGGAGGTTCAGCCCCTCAAAGACGGGGGTGTGGTCCCCGTCGTAGGTAAAATGCAGATTTTGAATGGTGATTTGCGACATATCGTTCCCTCCTGTCCTGGGCGCGAAAAAGCCGCAAGAGGAACCTTCCTCTCGCGGCGGCAGAAGGGCGCGGCACGCCCAATATGAGCCGAAAGGGGAAGACTGCGCCTATCCTCTCGCGGACCCATGACAGAACTGAGCCGTTTATGACGGCTCTCAAAAAAGTTCCTGTCACGGAATCAGCAAGTGGTCTTGCGCATCTTCCCGCCTCCAATCTGTTTGTTAGGGACAGCATACCATGAGCAGGCCGGTTTGTCAAGAGAAAGCGCCCGGTCCATTCGGACCGGGCGCCGTTCTGTTTTTACTTGGTGCCGAAAATACGGTCGCCGGCGTCGCCCAGGCCGGGGACGATATAGGCGTGCTCGTTCAGCTTCTCATCCACGCCCGCCACATAGATTTCCACGTCGGGGTGGTCCTTCATGATGCACTCAATGCCCTCGGGGGCGGCGAGGACATTCATCAGCTTGATGTGCTTGCAGCCGTAGCCCTTGATAAAGGTGATGGCTGCGGAAGCGGAGCCGCCGGTGGCCAGCATGGGGTCCAGGACGATGACATCCCGCTCCGCGATGTCGGCGGGCATTTTGCAGTAGTACTCCACCGGCTTGTGGGTCTCCGGGTCCCGGTACAGGCCGATGTGGCCCACCTTGGCGGAGGGAATCATCTTGATAATGCCGTCCACCATGCCCAGTCCGGCCCGGAGGATGGGCACCACAGCCAGCTTCTTGCCCGCCAGGGTTTTAAAGGTGCCGGTGGTGATGGGGGTCTTAACCTCAATGTCGGCCAGGGGCAGGTCCCGGGTGGCCTCGTAACACTCCAGGGCAGCGATTTCAGAAACAATCTCCCGGAACTCCTTCACGCCGGTGTTCTCGTCCCGGAGGATGGTCAGCTTGTGCTGAAGCAGCGGGTGGTCCAGAATGTGTACCTTTTCGTTATACATGTTTTCGATCCCCTTCTATTGTAAATTTTGTGTTTTGCTCCCGTTCCAGCCGCTCCCGCTCCGCCTGGGACAGGCGGTGATAGACGGGGGCCAGCTCCGCGCCAGACACCAGGGCCCCGGCCCTGACCAGCTCCTCCGCCGCCCGGGCCACCCCCCAGGCGCTCTGCATCCGCAGGTGGACGGGGGCCAGGGTCAGGCCGGGAACTTCCTCTCTCAGGGTATTATAACACAGCTGGGCCCCGTCGCCAACGACTATTTTCATTTCCGGGAAATTTTTCAGCTCCTCCCCCAGCTCGGCCAGGGAAATTGCCCGGTCGGGACTGCGCCGCTCCAGCCCCTCACCCCGGGCCAGGAACAGGGCGTTGTACACCTGAGCGCGCCGGGCGTCCATGGCACAGACAATCAGCCTGCTCTCCAGATGGGCCAGGGGCCAGGCCATGGACTCCAGGGTGGAACAGGGGGCGCAGGGCGTTTCCCGGGCCCAGGCCAGCCCCTTGGCGGTGGCCACGCCGATGCGCAGACCTGTAAAGGACCCAGGCCCGGCAGCCACGGCGATCACGTCCACATCCTCGAGACGTTCCCCGCAATTTTTCAAGAGGTCATTTACCATGGGCAGCAAGGTGCGGCTGTGGGTCAGTCCACTGCACTGAAAGGACTGGGCCAGCAGCGCCCCATCCCGACACAGGGCGGTGGAACAGGACGTTGCTGAGGACTCCAATGCTAAAATGTTCACAGCTCCACCCCCATGACCGTAATGATCCGCTGACCGTCCGTCTCCCCCCGGCATATCTCTACCGAGAGAGTCCCCTCCT
>CANPFP010000017.1 GCA_947573385.1 uncultured Bacillota bacterium
AGGTGTTCACCAACGCCTTTTCCGGCATCTGGTGGTCGGTGTCCACCCTGCTCACTGTGGGCTACGGGGACATCTACCCCATCACCACCGTGGGCAAGCTGTTCGGCATTATCATCAGCTTTCTGGGGGTGGGCATGGTAGCCATCCCCACCGGTATCATTTCCGCCGGCTTCGTGGACCAGTATTCCCGGATTAAACGGCTCAGCGAGTATGCCCACGAGTCGGATATCCACTTTATCAAGGTCTCCCTGCTCCCCAAGGACCCCTGGGCGGGAAAGACCATTATGGAGCTGGGCCTGCCCGCCGGCGTCATTGTGGCCGCCATTCAGCGCAACAGAAAAATTGTTGTGCCCCGGGGCAGTGTGGAGCTCCGCGCCGGCGACACCCTGGTGCTGGGGGCCAAGTCCCTGGGGAACGACAAACACATCGACCTGAAGGAGATGGTGCTGCGCAGTCAGAACCCCTGGAACGGCCTGTCCATCCGAGAGCTGGACATCTCCCGCCAGACCGTCATCGTCATGGTCCGGCGGAAGGGGAATATCCTTATCCCCAACGGCGACCTGGTCCTTAAAGAGGGGGACAGCATCATCCTCTACACACAGTCCCACCTCCGGGACGCCAACACCATTGAGGTATAACAACAGGCTGGAAGGAATATCCCTTCCAGCCTTCAGCTTGTCGAAAAAGTCTGCCGTCTGGCAGACTTTTCTCAATAAATGCAGTAAAATAGGATAGGGGTGAGAAAGATGCTGGAACGGAAAAAAGTCTCTGGATGATGGGGATGAACCGCCCGAGACGGTTTGTCTTTATGGATCGCCGGGAAAACACAGGCCGGCTTTTTTTCTGGCTGTCTCCACCGTTTCTACCGTGGGCAAGGTGATATCCCGCAGCAGGCTGTAGGCGGTGTCGCAGTCGCCGGAGCGAATCAGGCTGGTGATGGCCCGGACCTCGTAAAGCCAGCGGTTGGGATCGGGCTGGAGGTTAAAGGTCTGTTCGCCCTCCTCCGTTGCGAGATGGATTTCCGCCAGGCCGTTGCTGCCGTCCTTCACCCGCAGGCTGCCCCGCTCCCCCTCGATGTGGTAGAAGCTGACGCCCCGGGCGTCCTTGGCCCCGGCCAGGGACGCGGTGAAGCCGGGGTAGGACAGCACCATTACCCCCGAGGTGTCCACCCCGTTGGCAAAGCGGTTGGGGTAGTACTCCGCCCGGTCCGGGGAGCCGAACAGGGCGGCGGTCAGGTAGACGTTGTAGTAGTTGATATCCATAAGGCAGCCGCCGGCCAGCTGGGGATTAAAGATGTTGGGGGTCTCCCCCGCCAGCAGCTTGTCATAGCGGGCGCTGTATTGGGTGTAGTTGCCCAGCACCAGCTTCACCGGGCCCACCCTGGGCAGGTGCTCCTTCAGCACCGGAAAATTGGGCAGGAAGGGGGTGGGGACGGCCTCAATGAGGAACAGCCGCCGCTCCATGGCCAGCTCCAGCAGCTCCCGGGCCTGGTCCCCTCTGGTGCAGAAGGGCTTTTCACAGATCACATGCTTGCCCGCCAGCAGGGCTCCCTTGACCTGTTCATAGTGCAGCAGGTTGGGGGTGGCGATGTAGACCACATCCACCTCCGAATCGGCCAGGAAGGCCGCCAGGCCGGTGTAGACCCGGGCCGCGCCGTAGTCGTCGGCCAGACTCCGGCCGGTGTCCTCGGTCCGGGAGTAGACCGCCTCCAGATGGACCCCCTCGGTCTGCTGCACGCAGTCAAGAATAGAGCGGACAATTACCCCGGAGCCGATGGTGCCCAGACGAATTTCCTTCATGCCCCTTCCCCTCCGTGGGAGCGGGCCACCGCGGTGGCCTCCTCCAGAATTTCCAGCACCCGGACGACCTCCTCATCCCGGACACACTTCTCGCCGCCGTGCCGGGTGACGTCGACGAGGCTGTCATAGATGCGCTCGTAGTGGGCGCAGCCCACAGGGACCCGCTCCGTCACCTGATTGCCCGCACCGTCCCGATAGACCAGGGTGCCCCACCGGTCCTCCGGGGCCATGGCGGTGCTGACGCTGTGCCGCCCCACCACTTTGGCCTTCCCCGAGTTGTGAATCACCGGGGGCAGGGTAAAACTGCCGTTGGTGCCGTGGAGGGTGAAGCGGGGATAGTCAATCTGAACGCACATGCTGGTGTTTACCGAAGCCTTGCAGTTTCCGTAGAAGAACTCCAGGTCGTAGTAGTCGTCCCCCACGCCGGGGTGGTGGATGGAGCGCACGTCGAAACGGGTCCGCTCCGGCATCCCCAGCAGGCTGATGATCTGGTCAATCTGATGGACGGCCAGGTTGTAGAGGGTGCCCAGGTGGTCGTACCAGCCGTTGGTCTTAAAGTAGTCGTAGTGGCTCTCCAGCCGCACCAGCTGGCCCAGCTTTCCGCTTTGGACCACCTCTTTTACGGCTAAAAAGTCGGCGTCAAACCGGCGGTTCTGGTTGGGCATGCACACCAGCCCCTTTTCCCGGGCCAGGGCGAAGACCTCCCGGGCCTGGGCCGCCGTGGGGGCGAAGGGCTTTTCCACCAGAACGTGCTTGCCGGCGTTTAAAATCTGTATGGCGTAGGGCACATGGAACTGGTCGGGGGTGTTGACCACCACCAGACCGATCTCCGGGTCGTTGAGGACCCGGTCCAGGTCGCTGGTGAACGTCAGCTCTGGGTAGAAGGGCTCGTACTCTGCGAACTGGGGGGCGTCCTCCGCCCGGCGGAAGACATACTTCACCCGGATATCCTCCCTGCCCTCCACATAGGGGATATGGTACTCCCGCACGCTGACGCCGAAGCCGATATAGGCGATGGTGAGCAATGGTCCCGCCCCCTTACGCCTTCTCCGCCAGCCGGCGCTTTTGGGCCCGCTGAAGGTTCTCCTTAATCACCGGACCTACCGTCTGGACCAAGATGACCACGATGAGCACCAGGCCCTGGAAGGTGTCCTGAATGTCCACGCTGAGACCGGGGATGGAGACGATGATGAAGTTGATGGTGGTGTAGGACAGAGCGCCGAAGATGACACCCACCATGTTGCCCTTGCCGCCCGCCATGCTCACACCGGCCAGCACCACCGAGGCGATGGCGTACATCTCATAGCTTACGCCGGAGGAGGCGGGGGTGACGTTGCCGATTTTGCAGGCCTGGAGCATACTGGCCACCCCCACGCAGATGCCGGTGAGGATAAAGACGGAAATCTTCACCCAGGTGACGTTGATGCCCGCCAGCCGGGCGCTCTTCTCGTTGGAGCCCACAGCGTAGATGGTCTTGCCGTACTTGGTCTTCTTGGAGATGACGATGAACAGGATAGCCATAATCAGGAAGACAAAGGTGATGTAGGGGATGGAGTAGCTGCCCAGGGCCAGCTTTCCGGTGCCGAACTTCATGCGCAAAAATTCATACTTACTGTTGTCGCTGAGCATGGCAAACTGACTGGAGGAGGAGCCGCTGATGGCCGGGTCGATCTTCCGCACCACCGACAGGGTGAGGGAGCGGTAGATGAGCATGGTGCCCAGTGTTACCACAAAGGGGGGCATCTTGCCAAAGCCCACCAGCAGGCCGTTCACCGCTCCGCAGGCCGCGCCGGTGAGGATAGCGGCCAGAGCCATGAGGAAGATGGAGTTGGTGGTGTTGAAGACGATAATGGTCACGCCGGTGCACAGCACCAGCTGGGAGCCCACCGACAGGTCGATCTGGCCGGTGATGATGACGAAGGCCATGCCCAGGGCGATGGTGCCCACGATGACGGTGTTCTGGCTGGAGAGAATGGCGGCGATGTGGCTCCACTTGAAGGCGTTGCCGTTGGAGGTGATGGTGAAGGCGTAGCCGATCATAATGATGAACAGCACAAAGATAAAGCTGTACTGGGACCACACCTTTCCCAGAGTTCTGCCAAGTCCTTTTTTCTCGTTTTTCATGATTTTGCCTCCTCACTGGTTTCCACGGCGTTGGTGGAGTAGAGCATAACATCCCGCTCGTTGACCTGGTCGTGGGGGAAGATTTTCACAATGCGCCCCTCGTAGAACACCACGCACCGGTCGGCTACCTTCTGAATCTCGGGAATCTCCAGGGTGTTGATGATAACGGTCTTGCCCGCCTCGGCAAAGCCCAGGATCAGCCGGTAGATCTCCTCCTTGGCGCCCACGTCCACCCCCTGGGTGGGGTTGTCGAACAGGAGCACGTCGGCTCCGATGTTCAGCCACCGGGCCAGGAAGACCTTCTGCTGGTTGCCGCCGGACAGAGACAGGATGCTGTCGGAGCTGTCCCCCGCCTTGATGTGCAGGCTCTCCTTTTGAGCGGCGTAGCGGCCGGCCTCCTCTCTGGAGTTGATGAAGGGTTTTTTCCCGGACAGCTCGTGCTCGGCCAGATAGAAATTTTCCATAATGCTCATGTCTGGCACCACGGAATTTTCCTTCCGGTTGGCGGCCAGCATGGCCACGCCGTTTTTCATAAAGCGGACAATGCTGCCCTCCAGGCTCCGGCCGTTAACCCGCATGGTCCCGCCCTGGGCGGGGAGGGCGCCGAACATGGTCTGCATCAGCTCGCTGGCCCCGCAGCCGGCCAGGCCGGTGAAGGCCACCACCTCTCCCTTTTTCACATCCAGGTCGATGCCGTTGAAGCCCTGGCCGGTGTAGCCCTCCAGCTCCAGAATGGTGTCCCCCAGCGGCCGGGGAACGTAGACGTCCTCGTCCACATACTGGCTGCCCACCATCTCGGAGGTGATGGAGTGGGGGTCAGTCTCCTTTATATATCCGGAGGAAATGAACTCCCCATTCCGCAGCACCGTATACCGGTCGGCGATGGCGAAAATCTCGGGCATCTTGTGCGAAATGAAGATAAAGGATTTCCCCTGTGCTTTCAGTTTTCGTAAGATTTCAAACAGGTGGTCGATCTCGTTGTTGGACAGGGCCGTGGTGGGCTCGTCCAGAATGAGGAGTTTTGCGTCCGCATAGAGGGCGCGGCAGATTTCCAGCAGCTGCTTCTCGCTGGTTTTCAGCTCGGAGACCATGGCGGTGGGGTCGATGTCCACCCCCAGGTTGTCAAACAGCTGCCGGGCCCGGGCTACCTGCTCCCGCTGGCGCAGCAGGCCGAACTTGGTCAGCTCCCGGCACAAAAAGATGTTGTCCGCCACCGTCAGGTCGTTGATTACATTCAGCTCCTGGTGGACAAAGGCGATGCCCGCCGCCTCCATCTGCTGGATGGTGGGGGTGGGGTAACTCTTGCCGTCGAAGGTGATGGTGCCGGCGTCGGCCGGGATTACGCCGGTTAAAATGTTCATCAGGGTGGATTTGCCGGCCCCGTTTTCGCCCAGAAGGGCGTGGATTTCCCCTGTCTCCACGGACAGGTGGATGTCAGACAGAGCCTGAGAGCCGCCAAAGGCTTTGGAAACATGATTCATTTCAAGGATAGTCATACGCATTCTCCTTGCTGTGTTTGTAGGGGACGCCGCCCCGGCGTCCCGCCGTTGGGTAAGCGCTCCTGTATCTGCGGGCCGCCCGGAGACGCCCCCACAGGATGGTGATATCAGGGAGCGGATGCGGGGCGAACCCCGCATCCGCTCCAATGGTTTGCTCTATTTGCGAACGTTCTAGTTTAGTGGCCCTGGAAGCCCTCGAACTGGCTGACGTTGTTGGCGTCCACGATCCAGGTGGGCTGATACTCGCCGGAGCCTACCTCGTAGCTCCAGTCGCCTGCCAGATACTTCATGCCGGTGTCAATGACGTCCTGCATCATCTTGGGGCTGAAGTACATGGACATCATGTCGTCAAAGTACTTCTTGGCCAGCTCGGACTGGTCGTCAGTACCGGCCATGACGTTGTAGAGCTCCTGCATGCCGCCGATGGCGGAGATGTACACGTCCATGGCCTCCAGATCGGCCAGGGTGGCGGCGGAGGCGCCGGCCTCCAGGTAGTTGAGCACGCCGAAGGTCATCTCGTCGTCCATGGAGTAGATGTACAGCTTGTTGCCGTTGGCCTTGGCGGCGGCCACGATCTCGTCGAACTTCTGGGCGATGTACTCATAGGCGCCGTCGGCGGACCAGTTGCAGACCACGGTGTAGCCGTTGAAGACGGCGTTCAGCTGGTCCTGAGTCCAGGTTTCGGTGGTCTTGTAGCTGCCGGTCTGATTGTCCTGATACTCGATCTCACCCTTCAGGAACTGCTCGAAGCCCTCCTGGCGGCGGGAGCAAACGGTGCCGTTGTCGCCCTGGAGCACCACCACAGTGTCGCCGGGCTTCATGCCGTTCTTCTGCAGCCAGTAGGCGATGCCGGCGCCGCACTGCCAGTTGTCGCCGGAGGCGTTGAGGATGGCGTACTTCTCGGTGGCCTCAATGATGCGGTCGAAGGAGATGAAGGGGATGCCCTCGGCATACAGGGCCTCCTGGCCGGCCTGGGCGGAGTCGTCCAGAGCCATCATGATAACCAGGGCCGCGTCGGCGTTGGCGATGATGGTGTTGCAGTGGTCCACCTGCTCCTCACCGGAGGAGGCGGGGATGTAAGTGGCCTTGTACTGACCGGCCTTGGTGATCTCCTCACACTTGGCCTGGGCATAGGTGCCGGCTTGAGCGGTCCAGCCGTGGTCGGGGGTGGGGCCCAGCACATAGACGGTGTTCTTGCCGTCCTGATTGCTGGGGGTGACGGGGGTGGAGACATTGCCCTGCCCGGAGCCGGAGCCGCCCGGGTTGGCGCTGCTCTTGCCGCTGTCGCCGCCGCCGCAGGCAGCCAGTGTCAGAGACATGGAGAGGGCCAGCGCGAGTGCCAGAATCTTTTTCATTGTTCTTCCTCCAATAACATAGATTTTTATAACAACCGCATGGGCGGTTATTAACGCAGGTTACAGGGCCACGTCCACCGGCCGCCGCTCCTCCGAGGAGCGGATGGAGGCGAAGACCGCCTTCATGGACTTGATCACGTCGGTGGCGTCCAGCATACTGGGCCGGCCCTGAGCGATGGCCTCCACAAACTCGTCGATGACCCCGGAGGCCGTCTGGTCGTCGTTGGTCTGGATTTTCTCCAGATCGTAGTATTTGACCTCCCCCTCCTTGGGGATGACCACGATGGAGTGGGCGGGGTCGTCGTAGATGCGCATGATGCCCTTGGTGCCGTAGAGGGCGGTGGAGTTGTCCTCCCGGCCGTAGTAGGTCCAGCTGGCGGTCATGGTGCCGAAGGCCCCGCCGGAGGTCTCATAGATGCAGATGGCGTTGTCGTCCACCCCGATAAGCTGGTCATCCGCCCCCCGCTTGTCCAGGGTGAGCAGCCGGGCGGTGGTGCGCACGATGTCCTGGCCCAGGATGTAGCGCAGCATGTCGGTCTTGTGGATGCCCAGGTCGGCCATGGCCCCCATGGCGGCCCGCTTCTTGTCGAAGAACCAGGTGTTCTTCCCCGGGGTGATGGACCAGGTCTCCGGGCCGGCGTGGCCGAAGGTGGTGCGGAAGGTGATTACCTTGCCGATCTCCCCAGCCGCCACCAGTTCCCTGGCCTTCTCGTGGGCCTTGGCCAGCCGCTGGTTCTGGCCAATAAGCAGCCGCTTGCCCGCTTTTTCCGCCTCGGCCAGCATGCTCTCGCACTCCTCCAGGGTGATGGCCATGGGCTTCTCGCACAGCACATGCTTGCCCGCCTTCAGGGCCTGGATGGTCAGATCAGCGTGGGCGAAGTTGGCCACGCAGACGGAAACCGCATCAATGGCCGGGTCGTCCAGCAGCTCCTGGGCGGAGGCATAGGCCTTAACGCCATACTTGGCGGCGATCTCCTCACACCGCTGGGAATCCAGGTCGAAAAGGCCGACCAGATTGGCGTTTTCATTGGCGATGTACTCCGGGATGTGCCGGACCTGGGATATCTTGCCGCAGCCTAAAATACCGATATTTAACATAAAAACCGCTCCTTTTATTCCAATTATTCCAAATTTCTTGCAAATTACGCTGTAACGTCCGGAGCTGCCGCCGACTCCCGCTCCATCAGGCGGTAGGGCAGGAAAATCTGCTGTTCCGAGGGCTCCTCCCGGTCCAGAAGGCCGTCCAGCAGCAGGTCCACGCTCTGCCGGCCCATCTCGTGACAGGGCTGGGCCACAGTGGTCAGGTGCGGGTGCATCATGGTGGTGTAGTCCAAATCGTCAAAGCCGGTGACAGTCAGCTCCCCGGGGACGGACAGGCCCAGCTCCTGGGCCGCCGCGATGGCGCTGAGGGCCAGAATGTCCGACACGCAGAAGATGGCGGTAGGCCTGGGGGCTGCCGCCAGCAGAGCCTGAGCCGCCGTCTGGCCGGAGACAAAGGAGTAGTCGGCGTCGGCCAGCCGGTACCAGTCCTCCCGGACCTCCAGCCCCCCCTCCTCCATGGCGTCCAGGTAGCCCTGCCGCCGCAGGCGGGTGGATATGTACTGGTTGTCCGCCCCGATCATGGCGATGCGCCGGTGGCCCAGTCCCTGGAGGTAGGCCACCATCTCCCGGGTGGCGGCGTAGTTGTCGATGGACACCGATGGACAGGCCAGATCGGGAACGTACTCGCAGCACTGGACGATGTGGGACCGCTGGGCGAACCGGGCCAGCCAGCTGTAGTCCCAATGGCAGCCCAGCAGGATGGCCCCGTCGGCCTGGTGGCTCTCCATCATTTTCAGGAAACGCCGCTCGCTGTTGGCGTGGCCCAGGGTGTTGCACACCAGCACGCTGTATTCCAGCTCCCAGGCCCGGTCGCCGATGCCGGTGAGGATGCGGGAGTAGTAGGGGTTGGAGAAGTTGGGGGCCAGGGCCAGGATCACCTGGCTCTCGTTGCGCCGGAGATTCCGGGCCGACTGGTTGGGCACATAGCCCAGCGCCTCGACGGCCTGGCGCACCCGCTGGGCGGTGGCCGGCTTTACAGCGGGGCTGTTGTTCAGCGTGCGGGACACCGTGGCCACCGATACCCCGGCCCGCTGGGCGACCCGTTCAATCGTTACCACTGTGTCCACCCCCATCCGGACGCAAAATGTAATCCATTACATTTTGCCTGTATGTCTATCATAACGATTTACCGCAGAAATGTCAAATATCTTTTGTATACTTTTTTATTTTTGTTTGTTTCGGCAAATTTGGGGCCTGAATTTTTCTGTTTTGACGAATCTCCCGATTCCCCTTGACAAAATTCCGATTTGCCTTTAGGCTGAAAGCACAAAATTTGGGAAAAGGAGCGTGTTCCTATGTTTCAATTCGGTCTTCTGACCGCTATTCTGGACGGCTGGACCTATGAGGAAGCCGTCGACATTGCCGCCGGGCAGGGGTTCCAGTGCCTGGAGGTGGCCTGCTGGCCCGCCGGCAAGGCGGAGCGGCGGTATGCCGGCGTGTCCCACATCGACGCGGAGCGGGTGCTGGAGGACGACGCCTACGCCAAACATGTGACCGACTACATCGCCGGCAAGGGAATGCACATCTCCTCTCTGGCCTACTACCCCAACACCATGGACCCCGACGCGGCCAAGCGGACCGCCGCCATCGACCACCTGAAGGCCCTGATCCGGGCGTCCGCCAAGCTGGGAGTCAACATGGTGAGCACCTTCATCGGCCGGGATCAGGCCAAATCGGAGGAGGAGAACCTCCGGCTCTTTCAGGAAATCTGGCCCCCCATCATCAAGCTGGCGGAGGAGCAGGGGGTAAAGGTGGCCATTGAAAACTGCCCCATGCTCTTTGGTGAGGACCAGTGGCCGGGCGGACAGAACCTTATGCGCTCCCCCGCCCTCTACCGTAAGCTGTTTGACATCATCCCCTCTCCCAACTTTGGCCTGAACTTCGACCCCAGCCACTATGTCTGGCAGCAAATGGACTATGTGAAGACCATCTACGACTTCAAGGACCGCATTTTTCACGTCCACTTCAAGGATATCAAGCTCTACCCCGAGAAGCTGGCCGAGTGCGGCGTGATGGCCTATCCGCTGGACTACATGTCCCCCAAGCTCCCCGGACTGGGGGATGTGGACTGGGCCGCCTTTATCTCCGCCCTCAACGATATCCGCTACTCCGGCGACGCCGTCATTGAGGTGGAGGACAAGGCCTTTGAGGACAGCCGGGAGGATATCCTCAAATCCATCGCCCTGTCCAAGCGGTATCTGGACAACTTTATCATCTGACCATGAAAACGCCCCCTGACCTGTGTCAGGGGGCATAATATTACAGCTTTCGGATGGAGGAAATACTCCCGGCAATCTGCCTGGCCACATCGGGGTTGTTCATGGTGTACAGGTGGATGCCGTCCACACCGCCTGCGATGAGGTCGGAGATCTGGTCAATGGCATAGGCAATCCCCGCCTCCCGCAGGGCCTCTGGGTGGTCGCCGTACCTGGCCAGAATGCGGGTAAGTTTGGCGGGCATGGAGGCACCACACATGGACACCATCCGCTGGATGGACTTGGCGCTGAGCACCGGCATAATCCCCGCTTCGATGGGTACGTTAATCCCCGCAATGCGGGCCCGCTCTAAAAAGCGGAAAAAATCCTCGTTGTCGAAAAACAGCTGGCTGACCAGGTGCTGGGCCCCGGCGTCCACCTTCTCCTTCAGGTGGCGGATATCGCTCACCAGGTCGGGGCTCTCCAGGTGTCCCTCCGGGTAGCAGGCGGCGGATACGCCGAAGTCCCCCCGCTCCCGGATGTAGCTTACCAGATCGCCGGCATACTTAAAGTCGGTCTTGGGGGGATAGTCCGGGTTCACGTCCCCCCGCAGCGCCAGCACATTCTCTACCCCGTCTGCCTTCAGCTCAGACAGCAGCCGGTCCACATCCTCCCTCCCGGCAGCCACGCAGGTGAGGTGGGCCATGGCCGGAATGTGGTATTGATTTTCGATGAGGGCGGCGATATCCCGGGTGGTCTGGTTTACCTGAGAGCCCCCCGCCCCAAAGGTGACGCTGATGAAGTCGGGGCGGATATCCTTTAACCCGTCCAGGGTTCTATAGATGCTGTCCACCGGGGCATCTTTCTTCGGAGGGAATACCTCGCAGGAAAAAACAGTCCTTCCCTCGCCAAACAGTTCGCATAATTTCATTGTAATCGCTTCTTTCTATAATTGTTAAATATCCAGCTCCAGCAGAACAGGACAGTGGTCGCTGCCCTCAACGTCCGCCAGAATCTCCGCCCGGACAATCCTGTCCCGAAGGCGGTCGGAGACAATGAAGTAGTCGATGCGCCATCCGGCGTTATTCTGCCGGGCGTGAAAGCGGTAGGACCACCAGGAGTAAGCCCCCTCCTTGTCCGGGTAGAGATACCGGAAGGTATCGGTAAAGCCGGAGGAGAGGAGAACGGTCATCTTCTCCCGCTCCTGGTCGGAAAAGCCGGCGTTTCCCCGGTTGGTTTTGGGGTTTTTCAGGTCGATCTCCTCATGGGCCACATTTAAATCGCCGCAG
The DNA here is from genome assembly GCA_947573385.1 of uncultured Bacillota bacterium. Lineage (GTDB taxonomy): Bacteria > Bacillota > Clostridia > Oscillospirales > Oscillospiraceae > Lawsonibacter. The sequence goes on from CANPFP010000017.1 coordinate 11,363, forward strand.
TAGATTACCGGCTTGGTCCTGTCCAGAGACATGAGGTACTCCCGCAGGTCGTCCTCCCAGCTCATGCGGTAGTCGATCCGCTTCAATTCGTTCTGGGCGTTGGGGGTGTAGCAGCATACCAGATAGAATTTCTCATATTCCAGGGTGATAAGCCGCCCCTCGTGGTCGTGCTGGTCGATATCCATGCCCAGGGCCTTCGCCATGGGGACATGGGGGGTGAAGATGGCGGTGCCGGAGTAGCCCTTCTTTTCCGCTGAGTTCCAGAACTCGTGTATGCCCTCCCCCAGGGGGATGTCAGCCTGCCCCTGCTCCATCTTGGTCTCCTGAAGACAGAGGAAGTCGGGGCTGCGCCCCTGGTAAAAATCTGCAAATCCCTTTTTCATACAGGCCCGCAGGCCGTTTACATTCCAGGAAATAAATACCATCGAAATCCTCCTTCCGACGGGCCTGTCCCACCGGCTTTGCTTTTATTATACGCCGCAGCGGCTGACTTTGCAAGGACAGAACTGCCCGGCAGAACAAAGTGGCCCGCTTATGCTTCCGCTGTCCGACGGCCCCTCCGCCCCTCCGACACCCAGCTCCACAGGGGCAGCAGGTAGAGATAGAAGGACAGCGGCAGGATGGCCGCGCTCACCTCCATGGTGGTGAGTGGGACCGTCGCCGCAATGGCCCAGGGCACAAGCCCCGCCAAATTGACGGCCGAATTGCCGATGTGCTCCGCCAGGTCCAGATTGGAGCGGCCCCGGCGGCAGTACTCCTCCCGCATCAGCTGACCGCTCATTACAATGCCCACGGTCTGATTGCAGAACAGGGCGCAGCAGCCGAAGGATACCACCACATCGGCCCCGAATACGCCGATCCGCCCCGCCAGCGCCCCCACCCGGTCCGTTACCGGAACCAGCAGACCGGTGCCGTCAAACATTCCGGAGTAAGCACAGGACAAAACTACAATCAGGCATACGCCGGCCATAGAGACCAGCCCACCCCCGGACATCAGCTCCGTCAGCTCCGGCAGGGCAGGCCGGTAACCCAGCACACAGGCCCGCACCACCTCCCTCGGGGAGAGATGCTGGACGAACAGGGCGCAGCCGGCGGACAGTACACAGCTCACCGCAATGGACACCATGGCGCTCACCTTCATCCAGGGCAGGAGCAGCAGCGCCGCGGCGGGCAGAATGACCGGCCAGGCAAGGGAGAATCCCTCCTCAAGAGCGGTCATAATCTGAGCATCCACCTGTTGAATGGGAAACAGGGCGGACAGCCCTCCATAAAGGGCCAGGGCGGCCAGAAAAGGGACAGGGGTGGTCTTCCACATCCGCATTTGAAAATCACGCTGATCCACCCCCGCCACCGCCGAAATCAGCGCCGCAGAGGAGGAAGCCGGAGACAGCCGCTCCCCCACGTAGATTCCCGACATGATAGCCCCCGCCGTCACAATCAGATTGGCTCCGCCGCTGCGGGCGATGGCCATAAGGATAACACCAGCCGTTCCCACCACACCGAAGCAGCTGCCGAAGGCCAGACTGAATGCCGAAGCCAGTAAAAAGGCCACCAGAATAAAGGTGCCCGGCGTAATCAGTCGAACGCCTGCCCAGACAAAAAAGGCCACCGTTCCCCCGGCCCGCCACAGGGCGGTGAGCAGGCCCAGCAGCAGCAGAATACGCAGTACCTTCATGGAGGTAGCCATTCCGGACAGGGCCATCCTCATCAGCGTGGGAGCCGCTGTGCCCCGGCGGACCCCCACCGCAAAAAAACAGAGAAATCCTATCAGCAAGGCCCATACCAGAGAAACCTCCTCCACCATGCACCCCGCTACACAGATCAGAAAAACGCCAAATGCTGCCAATAAATCCATATTTTCTCCCCCGCTTTTTCATCCACCGTGGATTGTATCACGTCTAACCAGTTTTGTCACTCCTTTTCATCCGGTTCCCCCTTTTCTTTTCCTGTTTGTTGTGGTATACTGTAAAATGAATTTGTATGTAAAGGTTGGAAACGGTTTTGGATAACATCACCCTCATCGGCATGCCGGGTTCCGGCAAGAGTACGGCAGGCGTACTGCTGGCCAAACTGCTGGGCTACCAGTTTCTGGATGTGGACCTGCTCATTCAGGAGCGGGAGGGGGCACTGCTCCAGGAGCTTCTGGACCTGCGGGGGACAGCGGCCTTTCTGGATGCCGAGGAAGCGGCGGTGCGCACCTTGTCCTGCCGGCGCACCGTAATCGCCCCGGGGGGCAGTGCCGTGTGCCGGGAGGGGGCTGCTCTCCACCTGAAGGGGCTTGGGCCGGTGGTCTACCTCCGGGTCCCTCTGGAGGAGCTGACGCGGCGGGTCCAAAACCTGTCCACCCGGGGCATCGCCATGGAGCCGGGCCAGACCTTGGCCGATGTGTTGGCCTATCGCGACCCCCTTTACCGCAAATATGCCGACCTGGTTGTGGACTGCCCTCCGGGGCAGGAGCTGTTCCAGACCGCCCGGCTGGTCATGGACCGGCTGCGGGCGTCCGGCAAATAACACCCCAGCCCGCAGGGCACAAAAGCGCGGGCCACGCCGGATATAACTGTCCGCTGTGAATGAAAAGAAGGAAGTTTTGAATGCAATTTCGTGACCTGGGGCTGAACGCCCCCATTCTGAGAGCCCTGGAGGAGCAGGGCTATGCAAAGCCCTCTCCCATCCAGGAGAAGGCCATCCCCCCCGCCCTGGCCGGGCGGGACGTGCTGGGCTGTGCCCAGACGGGCACCGGCAAGACCTGTGCCTTCGCCACCCCCATTCTACAACAGCTCGGCGCCAGAATCCCGGTGCCGCTTAATGGGCTCCGGCCCATTCGAGCCCTCATCCTCACCCCCACCCGGGAGCTGGCTATCCAGATCGGCGGGAGCTTTGAGACTTATGGCAAATACCTGAAGCTGCGCCACGCCGTCATCTTCGGCGGGGTGGGCCAGAATCCCCAGGTGGAGGCCCTGAAAAAGGGGGTAGACATTCTGGTGGCCACCCCCGGCCGCCTGATGGACCTCCACAACCAGGGCTTTGTCTCCCTGGAGGCCCTGGAGATTTTCGTGCTGGACGAGGCCGACCGGATGCTGGACATGGGCTTTATCCACGACGTGCGGAAAATTCTCAAGTGGCTCCCCCAGAAGAAGCAGACCCTGTTCTTCTCCGCCACCATGCCCCCCGAGATCACCGACCTGGTGAACTCCCTGCTGAAAAATCCGGTGAAGGTGGCGGTGGACCCCATCTCCTCCCCGGTGGAGGTGATCCGCCAGAGCGTCTACCTGGTGGACAAGGGGAACAAAACCAATCTGCTGGCCCATCTTATGGAGCGCAAGCGGGTGAAAAACGCCCTTGTCTTCACCCGTACCAAGCACGGAGCCAACAAGGTGGCCCGGGACCTGGCCAAGGCGGGTATCTCCGCCGCCGCCATCCACGGCAACAAGAGCCAGACCGCCCGGCAGCAGGCGCTGGCCGACTTCAAGTCCGGGCGGGTCCGCTGCCTGGTGGCCACCGACATCGCCGCCCGTGGGCTTGATATTGAGGAGCTGTCCCACGTATTCAACTACAACCTGCCCGAGGTGCCCGAGACCTATGTCCACCGCATCGGCCGTACCGGCCGGGCGGGCCGGGGCGGCGAAGCCATCGCCTTCTGCGACTTTGGGGAGAAGCCCCTGCTCCGCGACATTGAGAAGCTCATCGGCAAAAAGGTGCCCCTTATTGAGGACCACCCCTACCCCATGCAGGTATTCGAAGCCCCCAAGCGGGACAAAAACGGCAAGATCATCAACGAGGAGGATGCCGAAGCCCGTCAAGCCGCCCGGGAGCTGCGCCGCCAGCGGGAGGAGAGCCGAAAGGCCGCCGAGGAGTCCCGCCGGGCGGCGGAGCAGGCCGGACTGGAAGCGGCCCGGGCGGTGTCAGGCTCGGAGGGGACCGTCTCCAAAAAGAAACGCCGCCGGAAAAAGAAGCGGTCCGCTGAGCCCCTTCTCTCCTCCGCCCCTGCAATTGAGCAGACCGAAGACACCTTCGACTGTCTACCCCCTTCCGTCTCCAAGCGGGGAGTGCGGTCCGGTGCCCTGCTGGACACCGGCGACGCCATGCCCAACACCGAGTTCCACCGGCCCAATCCTTTAGGCAGCGACACCATTATGGACGCCACCGCCCGGCTGCTGGCCCCCCGGCGTTCGCTGCTGTCCGGTCTCCTCCCCAAGCCGGCGGAGAAGGCCCAGAAGCAGGGGAAGAAAAAACAGGTTGAGTCTCAAAAGCCCAAACAGGCCAGGGCGGAGGAGCCCAAAAAGGCCCGGCAGGCCAAGTCGGAGCAGACCAAAAAGGGCCGGAAACCCGCCCAGGCCAAGCCGGAGCCCTCGAAGAAGGCAGCTCCCCCCCAGCAGCAGAAAAAGAAGGGGTCCGGCAAGTCCCCCCGCCGGGACCGCCCCATGCCCCCCGAGCCGCCCCGGAAAAACCAGCCCAAGGATTCCACCGAACAGGCCAGCCTGATGAAGCCCTATTATTTGGATATTGGAAGATAACGGAGGAAAGGAGGTCTCCCCATGCCGAGTGAATCTGAGATGAAGCGCATGGATTTAGCTATGCTTTATGAGCTGCGGTTGATTTTCAACGAAAGCGAAAAAGAAACCTTTACGAAAGCGGAAATCATGGAATTGTTGGATCAAATTGCGATTACAAAGAAATAGCAGGAGGAATAAAATCATGGATTATCAAGCCCTTTACCAGCAGAAGCTGACCACCCCCAAGCAGGCTGTCAAGGCTGTCAAGTCGGGCGACTGGGTGGACTACGGCTGGTGTACCAACCACCCCGTGGCCCTGGACCGCGCCCTGGCCGCCCGGAAGGACGAGCTCACCAACGTGAAGGTGCGCGGCGGCGTCACCATGTGGATGCCCGAGATTGCCAAGGCCGACGACGCCGGTGACCACTTCACCTGGAACTCCTGGCACTGTTCCGGCATCGACCGGAAGATCATCGGCAAGGGGATGGGCTTCTTCGCCCCCATGCGGTACTCCGAGCTGCCCCGGTTCTACCGGGAGAACGTCACCGTGGACGTAGCCATGATCCAGGTGACCCCCATGGACAGCCACGGCAATTTCAGCTACGCTCTGGCCGCTTCCCACCTGGCTGACATGCTGGACAAGGCCAAGGTCATCATTGTGGAGGTCAACCAGAACCTGCCCTGGGTCTACGGTCTCACCGGCTGCGAGATCAACATCGCTGACGTGGACTGCGTGGTAGAGGGGGACAACCCCGCTGTGGCCCAGCTGGGCGGGGGCGGCGAGCCCACCGACGTGGACCGGGCGGTGGCCAAGCTCATCGTGGAGCAGATTCCCAACGGGGCCTGTCTCCAGCTGGGCATCGGCGGTATGCCCAACACCGTGGGCTCCATGATCGCCCAATCCGATTTGAAGGACCTGGGCGTCCACACCGAGATGTATGTGGATGGCTTTGTGGACATGGCCCTGGCGGGCAAGCTCACCGGCCGGAACAAGGCGCTGGACAAGGGCCGTCAGGTCTACGCCTTCGCCGCCGGCACCCAGAAGCTCTACGACTACGTGGACCGCAACCCCGCCGTCATGGCTGCTCCGGTGGACTACACCAACGACGTGCGGGTGCTGGCCCAGTTGGATAACTTCATTTCCATCAACAACGCCATCGACATGGACCTGTTCGGCCAGGTCAATGCCGAGTCCGCCGGATTGAAGCATATCTCCGGCACCGGTGGCCAGTTGGACTTTGTGATGGGCGCCTACCTGTCCAACGGCGGCAAGAGTTTTATCTGCATGTCCTCCACCGTCACAGGCAAGGACGGCACGGTAAAAAGCCGCATCGTCCCCACCCTAACTCCCGGCTCCATCGCCACCGACCCCCGGTCCTGCGTGCAGTACATCGTCACCGAGCATGGTATGATTAACCTCAAGGGCCTGTCCACCTGGGAGCGGGCCGAGGCCATCATCTCCATCGCCGCCCCCCAGTTCCGGGAGCAGTTGATTCAGGATGCCCAGAAGATGGGCATCTGGAGAAGGAGCAATAAATAATCCCTATAGAGTGCGAAAAGCGGCACACGGAGCTTACCGTGTGCCGCTTCAGACTGCCGAAAAAGTCTGCCATCTGGCAGACTTTTCTCAATAAATGCAGTAAAATAGGATAGGGGTGAGAAAGATGCTGGAACGAGGAAAAAATGAGCGAGGGGTTATAGAAATGGTGGACACAGAAAGTCTGGTGCCGCCGGATCATCTTTTGCGGCAGGTGGATGCAGCAGTAGAGTTCGAGAAACTGTACGAAATCGTGGGGCCACTATACAGTGAGGAGGAAGGCCGCGGAGCATCAATCCAGTGGTATTGTTTAAGATAGTACTGCTTCAGCATCTGGACAGGAATACGTCTTTGCGGGGAACGCTGCGCAGAGCCCAGACAGATATAGCATACCAGTAGTTTCTGCGTTACACGCTGAGTGAGGAACTGCTGGCGGAAGTCGACGCGGACCGGGAGACTCATGGAAAAAGCCACTGGATGATGGGGATGAACCGCCCGAAAACGGAGGGAGGAAAAGGGACGCTCTCGTTCTTTACGGTTCTTCTTCGACGGGATCACAGGCTCCATCCCCGCCGAAACCGCATAGGCCAGGATATCATTCGTGTCATAGCCACGGTCTGCCAGCAGGACCTCCGCGGAAATACCCTCTATCAGGTGGACAGCTTCTTTACAATCCGCTCGGGTACCTTCTGTAACAAGGATTCGGATTGGCATACCATGCGCATCCACGGCCAGATGTATTTTGGTGTTGAGCCCCCTTTTGTCCTGGACATATCCTGATTGCCGCCCTTCGCTCCCGCCGCCTGAGGATGCACTTTGATATGGCTGGCATCGATCATCAGCCATTCATAATCCGGCTCGTCAATCAGGATTTCCAGAAGTTTTTCCCAAACACCTTTTCTGCGCCAACGGATGAACCGCTGATGAACACTGCCCCACTTCCCGTAATCGGGAGGCAGGTCCCGTCAGGGCGCTCCGGTTCGCAGCACCCAAAACACCGCATTGATAAATCGGCGGTTATCCTGAGCGATTCCTCCCCACTGACCACGCTGTCCCGGCAGATGTGGTTCCAGCAGCGTCCATACGTTGTCGCTTATGTCGTGTCGGTGGTAGGAAGCTTCCATCTTTTTCACACCTGTCCTTATTTAGACGTCTCCATTCTATCTCAATTCCGGTATCTTGTGTAGACACTATCTAGCGGCTATAAAGAATTTTATTGGAATTGGCTTATTGTGAAAAGTGTTCCTCTTCCAACTTCACTAGATACAGATATACTCCAGCCGTGGCGCTCGATAATTGATTTCACAATGGACAGTCCTAATCCGCTTCCAGCAGTTTTATGGGAACGAGAAGTGTTTACACGATAAAAAGGGTCAAAAATCTGTGGTAAATGTTCGGCTGAGATACCACAACCAGTATCAGAAACAATAATTTTTCCTCTATTGGAATCAATTTCAGAGGTAATGTGAATTTCTCCATTTTTTATATTATATTTTATGGCATTTTCAATCAAATTGTAGAACGCCCGATAGAGCAGATCATAATTTCCCATTACAGAGGGAAATCCAGTACAATCAACTGTGGCGGTAATATTCTGCTCCTGCAGTTTAGGGGAAATTTCTTCTAGTATATTGGAAAACATCTCGTCTAATTGAATATGCTTACATTCAAACTCTATTTGTCCATCGTATAAATGAAAAAGATTTTCTATAATTAACTGGAGACGTTTTGCATTTCGTTCAATCGCATCTAAAGTCTGCAAATATTCCTCAGCAGACAACGGCCCCAACTTTGCCACCTGTGCATTTGCGATGATCGTTGCAAGTGGATTTTTTAGCTCATGTGCTACTTTTGCCGAAAAATTTTTTTGCATGGAGAAAGAGCGGTTTAGCCGTTCCATCATAGTGTTGAATGATCGGTATAATAATTCTGTTTCACTGGAGGAACCGGCGTGTTCCTGAATTGGTATATCCAAATCATTTTCTGTAATAGTGGATACGGTATGACTGAATGTGCGGATAGGCGTAAGGGCTTTTTTTGCTGCAACATAGGCAAGCCCTGTTCCAAATGCAGTAATTAAAAGCATCGCCGCAATCCCTGCCAAATTGAACTGCATTTTTGCCTCTGAAACAATAGACGCATTGGTGATAAGGGGGGCTGGGATGTCCGAACCAGTCATTTCGGGGCTGTCGATATTTACGCTGGACGGGAGTTCGGCCATTTTGACAACAACGGCGGAAAGCTGCATTCCGGCCTGATAAACTGAGAAAAAAGTCAGAGCGGCCGAACACAGGAATAAAATCAATGCGGTTGCCAGCGTGATTTGAAAACACAAAGATTTTTTATGCATCATTCATCCACCACCATATAGCCGATGCCGCGAACATTTTTGATAAGATTTTCTGAGCCGCCAGCTTCCGCCAGTTTTTTCTTTATTGCATGAATGTGGTATTTAAGCGTATCCGGGAAAAAGTCCGCGCTGCTATCCCACGCATGCTCCAAAATCTGTTTGGCATCGACAACTTGATTTTTATGAAGCATCATATACTCCAGGATTGCGTACTCTTTTTTAGTAAGTGAAATTTTGACCGCTCCGCAGGCGGCCTCTTTCGTTGCCGTATTGAGCGTTAATTCCCGGCAGGTCAAGGTGCTGACAGTTTGGATGTAGGCGATACGGCTTAATGTACGAATACGGGCCTCCAGCTCCAAAAAATCAAAGGGTTTGGTCAAGTAATCATTTGCGCCCATATCCAGACCTTTGACCCGGTCATCCACCGCACTTCTGGCGGACAGCATCAAGATTTTTGTTTTGCAATCTCCCTGCCTGATTTGACGCAGAACATCCAGACCGTCAATATCCGGGAGGTTCAAATCCAGAACGATAACATCATATTCATAGGTATGGTAGTAATCCAATGCCTCGCGGCCATCAAAGACCGCATCCACCGCATAGCTGCATTTGCGAAGCCCGGCACATACGGCTGATGACAGCTCCCGCTCATCTTCTACATATAAAATACGCATATTCCAAACGCACCTCATTATCATTCGCATAAGGCCGTGGGGAGCTGGATGCCTCCCACGGTCTCTGTATTTACTCCTGAATCAGTTTGATATTGTCTGTGGCCCTGACAATCACATTGTCCATCTTTTCGGCAAAGACAATTTTAATTGGGGCGTCGGGGTTGTTATTTTCCCCGGCAAAGACCAGATCAGCGTTTACGCCGTCCGCCTTGGCAAGAAGGATCGTGCCGTCATTGGTGATAGTGTCAGTGGCAATCACCACATCAGCATCTACGCCGTTCTTCACAACGAACGTGGAGGTGTTGGCGTTTCGATCAATCACGGCCGTATCATCGGCACTGACAAGCTTGGCGTCACCCAGGTCGGATGCGAACGAAACAACTGGCGCCCCGGTGACGTGGAGCCAGTTGATACCCTCCATAGCGGGGCCGTCAATCACGGTGGACGATGTCGGAATTGCGGCACTTGTGGCAATCTCCGGTACAGTGGAAGCCGCAGAAGCGGTAAGTGCGAGGGCAGCGGTCATAGCTGTGACAGCAGCCACAGATGTAATCATTTTACCATGTTTCCTGAACATACGAAAGACTCCTTTGAAATGTTTTATTTTTGACAGTGTTGCAACCTGTGAGCTTAATATACCTGATGGATGGTTGAGGAATGGTTAGTTTTTTGAGCAAAGAAAAAATTTTTAGCAAGTGCCCATCTTATGTAAGGTAAGAAAATATAAAATAATATAGCAGCTTGTCAAAAAATCTGTTTTTGGGCAGACTTATTGCAATAAATGAAGTAAAATAGGAAGGGGTGACGAAAATGCTGGAACGAGGAAAGAACGAACGTGGGGTTATAGAAATGGTGGACACAGAAAGTCTGGTGCCGCCCGGTCATCTATTGCGGCAGGTGGATACGGAGGAGCTGCTGGCAGAGGTGAACGCGGACCGGGAGACTCATGGAAAAAAGCCACTGGATGATGGGGATGAACCGCCCAAAACCGGAGGGAGGAAAAGGGACAATACCTCCAAAAAGAAGCAGGCCCGGAGAAAGAAAGCGGCAAAAAAGCAGAAAACCGTAACAATGTCCACCACAGATCCGGAGTGTGGGGTGTTCCACAAAGGGGAGCATAAGCGGTGCTTCGCCTATGAGACCCATACCGCTTGTGACAAGAACGGTTATGTGTTGGAAACAGTGGTTATTCCCGGAAATGTCCATGACAGCGTGGCATTTGATGATGTTTACGACAAATTGATTCAATCGTTTCCAGAGGTGGAGACGGTGGTGGCGGACGCCGCTTACAAGACCCCGCATATCTGCAAAAAGGTATTCCAGGATGGCCGGGTACTTTCCACAGCCTACAAGCGGCCCATGACGATGAAGGGCGGACATCCCTGGTGGGCTTACGTCTATGATGAATACTACGACTGCGTGATCTGCCCGGAATACAAGGACCTTTACGCCAAACGTAAAGAAACCATTGAACGGGTTTTTGCCGATGCGAAAGAAAAGCATGCTGTGCGTTACACATATTACCGTGGCCTGACCCAGGTTTCCAATTGGGTGAGGCTTAAGTTTGCTGCCATGAACCTCAAAAAGCTGGCAAGATGGAAGACAAAGCGACAACGCTCCGCTCCTTTCCCTCCTCTATCCTTTTATTTATCTATACTGCATTTTGCGGCCTGCCTGGTTCCTTCCAGGTCAGGCCGCTTTTCGACAAGCTGAGGCGGCTTGTATTGATAATACAAGCCGCCTGCCTTTTATTTATTCAACAATAACTGCATCATAAAAATGTCGCCTTTCAGAATGTTTTGCAGAAAATGTAATCTCTTTATCTTCGTATTGACTAACATCAACACTATCATCAAAGTAAACTAATCTTAGATATTCTGGGTTATAAGAATTAGGAAACTCAACATTCCATGCACCAGGAAAGCTATCATTCTCGCTTTTTGGTATTCCGATATATTCATATCTATCTGTTACAAAGTAGGCTGGGTTGACTTCATAAACATATACATTTTGGGGAATGCCTGGGCCTAATGGTTCCTCTGTAATTTCTGCGCCTGTCTTTCCAACAATGGTCACATCTTGACTACTTTCTAAATTAACAATATCGTCTACCGGAAGATAAACTTTAAAACGAACAGTACCTGTTTCTATTGCAATATGGTCAGCATTTATTTTACCGATTCGTCCTTTCATTGAAAATATTTTTCCGCAATATTCCTGCGTTGCTCGTGCAATATTCCCGGTTGTATCCGAGGCTATGTCCACCGCAGTAAGTTCTGTCGCCTGCTCTAACATTTCCTCTTTTGTCATGCCGCCGCTGGGCGTGTCTGTACTTGTTGTGTCGCCGTTCCCGCCACTGGACGTGTTGTTGTCCCCTGCTCCACCACCGCCGCCGCAGGCCACCAGAGAGAGGGCCAGAGCCGCCGCCAGCATGAGCGCAAGTAGTTTTTTCATTGTGTCAACCTCCGTCTAATTTTGTTGTTGTGCTGGGAAACAGATAGAAGTGTAGCATAAAACAAGATTTTAATCAACTATAAAGAAAGATTTCACTTGCTTAATAAAAGATTTTAGTCCATGTAAAATACAGGTTAAGGGGGTGTTTTCATGGACTATGAGTTGTTGGGCAAGAGAATACGGGATGAACGCTTGCTATTGCGTTTAACGATAGAACAACTTGCGGAGAGAGTAGACAAGAGCACAAACTACATTGGGCAGATAGAACGGAATGACGGAAAGCCAAGTCTGGAAACAATCGTTGATATTGCTAATGCTTTAGGGACAACAGTAGACGCCTTGTTAAAGGACAGTTTGAAAACAGAACAGCATGACGGGACGATACAAGAAATATCAACCTTGCTATATTCATTAGACGATAACGGGAAACAGTTTATACTTGACATGGTAAAGCGATACAGTCATTATCACCAGCCGCTGAGCAACAGTCTGTAAAAGTTAGCAAGGTCAATGTTTCTGCCGCTGGAGACAAACGAAAACACCTATCACGCAATAGGTTCTTTTGATAACTGCGCGCGAGACGCTGAAAGCAGAGCGCTCCTATGGCAATAAAGAGACGGCGCTTTCAGCGCCGTCTCTTTATTGCAACTTCTCTCGCATCAAAATTTCGCTCCGCCGAACTCGGCGAGGGTGAGCCCCTTGTTCCGGTCTGTCACCCACTGGATAGACCACTGGGAGGCGAACAGCAGCAGCTGGTTGCCTTTGTAGTCCTCCACCAGCTTGGCGTCGTTGGGCAGGAGGAGGTCCTCCTCCTTCAGGGGCGGGGCGTCCTCCTCCTCCCGCACAATCCACCGCAGGTACTCGAAGGGCAGCCCCTCCTTATACAGCTCCACGTTGTACTCGGCCCGCAGCCGGTACTCCAGCACGTCGAATTGCAGCGTGCCCACCACGCCCACAATCACTTCCTCCATGCCGGAATAAGGGGTTTTGAATATCTGAATAGCGCCCTCCTGGGCGATCTGCTCCACACCCTTGAGGAACTGCTTGCGCTTCATGGTGTCAACCGAGCGAATGCGCTCAAAATGTTCCGGGGCAAAGGTGGGGATGGGGTCGAAGGCGAATTTCTTCCCTGGGGCGCACAGGGTGTCGCCAATAGAGAAGATGCCGGGGTCGAACACGCCGATGATGTCTCCGGCGTAGGCCTCCTCAATGATCTCCCGCTCCGCTGCCATCAGCTGCTGGGGGCGGGACAGGCGAATCTTCTTGTTCCCCTGGAGGTGGTATACCTCCTTTTCCGCCTCGAACTTGCCAGACACCACCCGCATAAAGGCGATGCGGTCCCGGTGGGCCTTGTTCATATTGGCCTGAATTTTGAAAACAAAGGCAGAAAAGTCGTCGTCAAAGGCGTCGATGATCTCCTCTCCGGCCTTCCGGGCCAGGGGGGCGGTGGTCATGTGGAGGAATTCCTCCAGAAAGGGCTCCACGCCGAAGTTGGTGAGGGCGGAGCCGAAGAACACCGGTGACAGCTTGCCGTGGCGCACCCGGTCCAGGTCGAAGTCGCAGGAGGCCCCGTCCAGCAGCTCGATTTCGTCCACCAGCTGGTCCCGTTTCCCCGTGCCGATGAGGTCGGCCAGGGCGGGGTCGTCCGGCTCAATGTGGGTAGCGGTGGCCGCCCGGGCGTTGGTGTTGGAGGTAAAGTGGATCACCTTCCGGTTCTGCCGGTCATACACCCCCATAAACTCCTTGCCGCAGCCGATGGGCCAGTTCATGGCGTAGGTGTCGATGCCCAGCTCGTGCTCCAGCTCCTGGCACAGCTCAAAGGGGTCCCGGGCCTCCCGGTCCATCTTGTTGATGAAGGTGAAGATGGGGATGTCCCGCATGGCGCACACCTTGAACAGCTTCCGGGTCTGGGCCTCCACGCCCTTGGCCCCGTCGATGACCATAACCGCGCTGTCCGCCGCCATCAGGGTGCGGTAGGTGTCCTCAGAGAAGTCCTGGTGCCCGGGGGTGTCCAGAATGTTGATGCAGAAGCCCTCGTATTGGAACTGCATCACCGAGGAGGTCACCGAGATGCCGCGCTGCTTCTCAATCTCCATCCAGTCCGACGTGGCCGCCCGGGTGTTCTTCTTGCCCTTCACCTGCCCCGCCTGGGCGATGGCCCCGCCGTAGAGCAGGAACTTCTCCGTCAGGGTGGTCTTGCCTGCGTCCGGGTGGGAGATGATGGCAAAGGTCCTCCGGCGCTTGATTTCCGCTTCGTAGTTTGACAAAAGGGTCCACTCCCTTGCTTCTAATTCGTATTTGGCAAACTATTGTACCATAAGATGGCAGAGGTGGCAAGAAAAAATTCCGCTTGCATGTGTCAGCGGGCTGTGCTATAATGAATTCGGCGAAAGCCAACTGATTAAGTACTCCATACGTCCATCGCAGGAAGCGACCCCCCCGGTAGAGATTGGAGCTCTCCGAGGGGTCGCTTCCTGCTGTGACAGGCTTACTGTTCCTTTTTGTGTTCATCAAGCCATTTGCTCACGCAGTTGGAGACTACGTTCGCTGCGACAGACACAAGGAAACTGATTAAGTATTCCAATTCGTCCACCTCCTCCTGCTGCTGAGTATAGGTGGAACAGCACAATCATTATACCAAAATCCGACAATCTGTGCAAGCGCAGCAAAAAGGCCTGGAAGCATTAGCTTCCAGGCCTTTTTGCGCGCACATTACAGCTTCATGATCCAGTCGTGGGGGTCGGCCACCCGGCCCCACTGGATGCCGGTGAGCTCGTCATAGAGCTTTTGGGTGATCTCACCGATCTTACCGCCGGAGACGGTGACCTTCTTATCACCCATGGCCAGCTCGCCGATGGGGGAGACCACGGCGGCGGTGCCGGTGCCCCAGGCCTCCTCCAGGGTGCCCTTCTCGGCGGCCTCGAAGAGCTCGCCGGCGGAGATGCGGCGCTCCTCCACCTCGTAGCCCCAGTCCTTCAGCAGCTGGATACAGGAGCGGCGGGTGATGCCGTCCAGCACGGAGCCGTTCAGGTCGGGGGTGAGGATCTTGCCGGCCACCTTGAACATCACGTTCATGGCGCCCACTTCCTCAATATACTTGCGGTGGACGCCGTCCAGCCACAGCACCTGGCTGTAGCCCCGCTCCTCGGCCCGATTGCCGGCCCGGAGGGAGGCGGCGTAGTTGCCGCCGGTCTTGGCCATGCCGGTGCCGCCCTTCACAGCCCGGACGTCCTCGTTCTCAATGTAAATCTTCACGGGGTTCAGCCCCTCGGGGTAGTAGGCGCCCACGGGGCACACCACCACGATGAACTGCACGTGCTTGGAGGAGTGGACCCCCAGGGCGGCGTCCAGGCCGATCATGAAGGGCCGGATATACAGGGAGGTGTCCTTCTCGCGGGGCACCCAGTCCTGCTCGGTCTCCACCAGCTTTTTGATGGCAGACACTGCCAGTTCCTCGGGAATCTGGGGCATACACAGGCGGTCGGCGGATTTGTTCATCCGGTCGATGTTGTCCCGGATGCGGAACAACTGGATGGAGCCGTCGGCGGTGCGGTAGGCCTTCAGGCCCTCGAAAATCTCCTCGCCGTAGTGGAGCACCTTGGCAGCGGGGTCGATCTGGAGGGGGCCGTAGGGGATGATGCGGGCGTCATGCCAGCCCTGGCCCTCGTCGTAGTCGATGATGAGCATGTGGTCGGTCATGGCCTTACCGAACACCAGCGTGGAGGAATCAGGCTTCTCCTTCAGCGTGGCTGCGGGTGTGAATTTGATTTCCATAGTAGATCACTCCTGTTTCCGTTTTAGGGTAACCTCTATTATAACAGCATTTTCCCCCCGGTCAAGGGGCCAAACGCGTATTTTGACCCGAGACGGGATTTTATGCTTGTACTTCCCCTGCGGATTTGATATAATGAAATACCTTTTATGATTCATATTGACCGAGAGGGGGTCTCCTCCTTACATGAACCGAAAAATTAATAAGCTGCTTCAGCCCAGCTTTCGGCTGTATTTTGCCTGCCTGATCCTCTTTGCGCTGCTGTCCGCCGCCTTCTCCTGGCAGTTGGCCCTGGTGGAGCTGGGCCTTGTGGTCTGTCTGGCTCTGTACAGCCGCCAGGCTTCGGTGCGGCGGCGGCGGGAGCTGAACAGATATCTGGACAGCTACACCGGCAACGTGGACTCCGCCACCAAGGACACGATGATTAACTCCCCCCTGCCCATGGTGCTCTTCCGTCCGGAGAGCGACGACATCATCTGGACCAACGAGCGCTTTCTGCGCCTGTCCGACCAGCGGGAGCACCTGTACGATGCCAAGCTGTCCGCCCTCATTCCTGACTTTGACCCCCGCTGGCTTATGGAGGGCAAAAGCCAGTGCCCTACTGAAGTGTCCTACTCCGGCCGGCGGTTCCTGGTCTTCGGCCATCTGGTGCGCACCGGGGGACGAGGGGGCGGCTTTCTGGCCACCACCTACTGGGTGGACGTCACCGAGCTGTGCCTGATTCGGGACCAGTACCAGGATACCAGGCCGGTGGCCGCTGTGCTGCTTCTGGATAACTATGAGGACCTGCTGAAAAATTTGTCGGAGAACGAGCGCTCCACCATTATGGCAGAGATTGACAACCGCATTGAGAAATGGGTGGCCGGAACGGGGGGTATCCTGCGCCGCTACCAGCGGGAGCGGTATCTCTTCCTCTTTGAGCAGCGCTATCTGCCCAAATTTGTGGAGAGCAAGTTCGACATCCTGGACGCAATTCACCAGGTTGTCAACCCCAGCGGCATGAACGCCTCACTGTCCATCGGCGTGGGCACCGACGGGGATCACTTCCGGGAGCTGCTGGATTTTGCCAACCTGTCCATTGATATGGCCCTGTCCCGGGGGGGCGACCAGGCGGTTATCCGCAACAAGTTCACCTTTGAGTTCTACGGTGGCCGGTCCAAGGAGACCGAAAAGCGCACCAAGGTGAAGAGCCGGGTGATGGCCAATGCGCTGTCTTCGCTGGTATCCGACTCCTCTCAGGTGTTTATCATGGGCCACAGGCAGGCGGACAACGATGCGGTGGGAGCCGCCGCAGGGGTGTGCGCCCTGTGCCGGAAGAACGGCGTTCCCGCCCATATCATCCGGGAGACAGGGCCCACTCCCTCTCAGGTGCTCATCGACCGGCTCCATCAGCTGCCTGAGTACCACGACTGTTTCCTCTCCGCCCAGGAGGCTCTGATTATCGCTGACAACCGCTCTCTGGTGGTGGTGGTAGACACCAACCGCCCTGAACAGGTTCAGGCTCTGGAGGTGCTCCAGTCCTGCAATCGGGTGGCGGTGATTGACCACCACCGCCGGGCGGCCACCTACATCGAGGGGGCGGCGCTGAATTACCACGAGCCCTACGCCTCCTCTGCCTCCGAGCTGGTTACCGAGCTGCTGCAATATGTGATGGAGCCCGCCCACCTCCTCCGGGCAGAGGCCGAGGCCCTGCTGGCCGGTATCGTGCTGGACACCAAGAACTTTACCATGCGCACCGGTGGACGTACCTTTGAAGCCGCGGCCTTCCTCCGCCGCTCCGGGGCGGACACCGCCGAGGTGAAAAAACTTTTCCAGAATGACCTGGCTGGCACCATTGCCAAGTACTCCATCATCCAGAACGCCAAGCTCTACCGGGACGGCATCGCCGTGGCGGTGGCCGACCGCCCGGTGGGCAGGGTCACCGCCGCCCAGGCGGCCGACGAGCTTCTCAACATCATCGGCATCGACGCATCCTTTGTCATCTCCCCCGACGGGGAACGGGTAAATATCTCGGGCCGGTCCATGGGGGCCACCAATGTCCAGCTCATTCTGGAGAAGCTGGGGGGGGGCGGCAACGCCGCCGCCGCCGGCGGGCAGGTCTCCGGCAAGTCGGTGGACGAGGTGGCCCAGGAGCTGGCAAGGGCCATCGACCAGTATCTGGAGGAGGAGTAGAGGGAATATGTGGGGCCCGACGGTCTCGGCGGGCCATTTCATTTCACCAAATATGACCCGCCCAGGTGGTCGGGTCCCACAGCAAAGCAACACCAAACCAAGAAAGGATTTGATTTACATGAAAGTCATTTTACAGCAGGATGTGCGCGGCCAGGGCAAGAAGGGCCAGCTGGTGGAGGTCTCCGACGGCTACGCCCGGAACTTCCTTCTGCCCAAAAAGCTGGCTGTCACCGCCACGGCGGAAAACGTGAACACCATGAAGCAGCAGGAGAAGGCCAAGAAGGCCCAGGAGGCCGCCGAGAAGGCCGAAGCCGAGGCCCTGTCCAAAAAGCTGGAGGGGATCATGGTGAAGATCGCCGCCAAGTCCGGCGAGGGCGGCCGCCTGTTCGGCGCCGTCACCGGCAAGGAGGTCTCCGAAGCCCTGGCCGCCCAGCACGCCATTACCATCCCCAAGACCAAGCTGGTGCTGGATGAGCCCATCAAGTCCTGCGGCAGCTACCAGATCAAGGCCAAGCTGGGCTATGAGATCAGCGGCACCGTCAACGTGCTGGTGG
>CANPFP010000018.1 GCA_947573385.1 uncultured Bacillota bacterium
ACTCAGAAAACTATACCCCGTTATCTTCTAATTCCTAACTTGGCAAAGTACTAGTCACTCGAATTAACTTCTATCCAGTGCCCCAATGTTTCTTTTGTGGTATGCTGAGTCATATTACATGAGAGGGGATCATGATCTATGGCCTATACAGATAAAGAAAGAACCAACATTATTGCACAATACAAACAGGGTAGTTCAGCCAAAGACCTAAGCACGAAATATGGAGTGTGTGAGCGTACGATTTACCGTTGGGCAAAAGTATATAATGAACTGCATCCTGATAAGAAACGAACATTCACGGTTAAAGAATATGAAAGGCTCTTCCGTCGTGTCGAGAAACTGGAAAACATCATTTCTGTCTTGAAAGCAGTCGATTGTACTGTCCATGCCCCACTGAAAGAAAAACTACACGAATTAGAACTGCTTTATGGTCAATATGATGTCTACACACTTTGTGAGGCTTTGGATGTTTCTCGGGGCACCTTTTATAACCATATCCTCCGCAATAAACGTGGCAACGCATGGTTTGAGAGACGCCGGGAGGAGTACCGTATTCTGATCCAGGAAGTATTTGATGAGTATCATCAAGTATTGGGCGCTGAAAAAATTCGCACGATTCTCGTGCAGCGAGGGCATCAGGTCAGTACAAAGTTTGTAACTGACCTGATGCGAGAAATGGGCTTGACCAGTGTTCGTACGACAGCAAAGCAAGACTATTTGAAGCTCCGAGAGCCAGAGAAGAAGAATGTTCTTCGACAGCAATTTCATGCGGACAGGCCAAATCAAATTTGGGTCAGCGATGTGACTTGTTTTAAGCTGGGAGATCGCTATCTATATACTTGTGTGGTTTTAGATCTCTTTTCTCGCAAAGTAGTCGCATATAAGGTATCAAAGAAGAATAGTACTCAACTAATTACATCTACATTCAAGCTGGCTTTGGAACAGCGATCTCCAGAAGCTGGATTGATTTTCCATAGTGATAGAGGTTCACAATATACATCTCATCGTTTCCAGCAACTGCTCCATAAGCATTCTGTGGTGCAATCCTTTTCAAATTCTGGCAAACCCCATGACAATGCAGTGGCCGAATCTTTCTTTGCTACGTTCAAAAAGGAGGAACTCTACAGAAAAGATTATACATCCGAGGCAGACTTTAAGCGTGGGGTGGATTCGTACATCGATTTTTACAATTGCCAGCGTCCACATCGCACATTGAGAAACCTAACGCCATGTCAGGTAGAGAAAAATGCCATGAGTTGCAAGCCCTGAGGCTGGTATCGGTGATGTCAGCAGGGGTTCGAATCCCGCCATTTGCACGTTTTGCACTCTAATTTTGAATCGTTTGCGTTTGGCCACTGACACACGGCATACCAAGCCAAAAAACCAGTAACCCTTGAAACACAAGGGCTACAAGCAAAGAATGACCCCACCCAATCCGAACAACTGACAACAATTTGTTCAGATTGGGTAGGGTCATTCAAGTTGGTGGACCTGAAGGGGATCGAACCCTCGAACCTCACGGATGCGAACCGTGCGCTCTCCCAGCTGAGCTACAGGCCCAAATCGGCACTTTTCATGTGAAAAAAGTTGCGAATTTTGGATTTTTGAAATATTCGATTTTCAGGGGAAAGTCCAGCAAATCGGACAGGAAAACGGGGAACAGAAAATCGGGTCGGATGTGTCTCACTATGGATGCGAATATGATACTCTCCCAACTGCGCTACAGGTCTATATGAGTGGTACATGAGTTGCGTGCCACATTTTATAGAACTAACGATTACATGATATGAACCGAACGACAACCATCCGAGTTACGCCCCCGAAATGCAGGGCATATAACTGGCCTGCTTGCGTTCCAAGCTGAACAACAGGTACAAGCATTCACTTATTACCTGAACAGCTTCTATATTATAACAGATTTTAAAGAAATGTAAAGAGCATTTTTAATTTTTTCCGGCACTCCCGAAAACATTGAAAATCCAAGGCTTTACCCAACAGATTTACGATATCTGTGATTAGCCTTTCAACGGATGCTTTGTAAGGGGGGAAGAGAAAGCTTTATTGTATGTTTTACGATGACCTGTTAGCCTGGTTCTGGTAGCGTCTGCGAAAACCGGCCGGGGTATCGCCGGTAAGGGTGCGGAAGGCCCGATAGAAGTATTTTGGGGACTCGAAGCCCACCTGGTAGGCAATCTCGTTGACGTTAGCGCGGGTCGCGGTGAGCAGCCGTTTAGCGGTCTCAATACGCAGGCTGTTGATATAGGTAATGACCGTCTGGCCTGTCTGCTGCTTAAACAACCGAGAGAGGTAAGATTTACTGATGTGCTCCAGCGAGGCCAGCTGGTCCAGGGTGATAGGCTCGGCGTAGTGGGTGTGGATGTATTGCAGCACATAGGCCAGAATACCCTCCCGGTCTCGGGATTCGCTCTGGTTGCGCAGGATGGTGGTAAGAAGCAGCTTAATCTCATACTCCAGAATCAGGGATTCAGGCCGGTCCCGCTTGGTCTCCTGATGGAGCGCAGTAAACAGCCGGCCCAGGCCGCCGTCCGTGTCGTGGAGCTGGATGGGTTCGGTCAGCTTCAGCTCGGGCAGGGAGACCCACAGGCAGATGACCTCCCGCCGCCGCTCGGTGGCGGCCGTCTCCTGGTGAGCCCAGTTGGCGGGGTAGACCACCGCGTCGTAGAGGGTGATGGACATACGGTGGCTCTCCACCTCCAGGTCGCCCTGTCCCTCCATAAAGTACATTAGTTCGATGTAGGGATGGCTGTGACGGTTAAAGTTCCAGGTGGGGCTGGTATCGTCAAAGCGCTCGCAGAATTTCAGCTGCGGACGGCCCTCTCGGATGCTGTGGTAATAATCCGCCAGTTTATCCGACATATTTCCACCTCCGCTTGGTTAATTTGTAGCATATTTTTCTCTGTCCGTCAAGAGGGTGACAAAAAAATCGTTCAGTATCGTTCACCTTTTGGGCAAATCTGTGAGTGTGAAGGGGGACGGGGAAATGGTATAGTATATAAAAAGGAATAATTCCTGTTTATATGCCCGGCGGGATACCTTGCCGGGACCCACAAGAAATGGAGGTAACCTAATGGAGATGGAACTGATCCGCAGTATCACCAACCTGTCCTGCCCGGAGCGGATCCGGGTGCTGAAGGAGGATATGGTCTCCGAGCCCCGCTATGCCACCATTGAGCAGGCGCGTATTGTTACCAGGAGCTATCAGGCTTCGGAGGGCAAGCCCCGCTGTATCCAGCGTGCCCTGGCACTGAAGGCCGCCCTGGAGGAGATCGAGATCCGCATCGACCCGGAGGAGCGCATTGTGGGCAACCGTACCGCCGGTGTTCGGGGGGGCGTGGTCTTCCCGGAGACCGGGGCCTCCTGGGTGGACCGGGAGTTTGAGACCCTGCCCACCCGTCCACAGGACAAGTTCCAGGTCCGGCAGGAGGATATCGACGAGTTCCGCCGGGACATCCTGCCCTATTGGAAGGGCCGTTCCCTGGAGGATCAGGTCCGCCAGGCGGTGGGCCCTCAGGTGGACGCCATCGGCAAGGTGGTGAAGATCAACCAGAAGGACCACTCCCAGGGCCATATCTGTCCCAACACAAAAAAGTGGCTGGCTCTGGGCCCCCACGGTATTTGGGAACAGGCCCAGGAGCACCTGAAGACGGTTGTGGACGAGAAACAGCGCAATTTTTATAAGAGCGTGGCCCTGTCTATGGAGGGGGCCTGCCATTTCATCCGGCGGTACGCCGATCTGGCCCGATCCATGTATGAGGAGACGGGAAAGGAGAATCTCAAGGAGGTGGCCGAGGTCTGCGCCAAGCTGGCCAAGGAGCCCCCTGAGACCTACCACGAAGCTGTCCAGGCCAGCTGGTTCCTGTATGTCATCCTCCAGATGGAGGGCAACGCTTCCTCTTTCTCTCCCGGCCGGATGGACCAGTATCTCTATCCCTACTATGAGAACAGCCGGAAGGCGGGTATGACGTTGGCGGATGCCCTGGAGCTTACCGAGTGCCTGTGGCTGAAATTCAACCAGCTGGTGTACCTGCGCAACTCCAACAGCGCCCGGTATTTTGCCGGTTTCCCCATCGGCTTCAATGTGGCCCTGGGCGGCCAGACCGAGGACGGACAGGACGCGTCCAACGACCTGAGCTATCTGTTCCTCCAGGCCCAGGCCCACCTGCTGCTGCCCCAGCCCAACCTGTCCCTGCGTATGTACAAGGACTCCCCCCAGGAACTGCTGGAGCTGGCCAGCCGGGTAATCGGCCTGGGCAGCGGGATGCCCCAGGTGTTCAACGACGAGGCGGTGGTTCCCGCCCTGGAGAGCCACGGGGTGAGCCACGCCGACGCCATGAATTACGCCATTGTAGGCTGTGTGGAGCTGACCACCCACGGCAACGCCCTGGCCTGGAGCGATGCGGCTATGTTCAACCTGCTCAAGGCCCTGGAGCTCACCCTCCACCACGGCGTGGACCAACTCACCGGTGAGAAGACCGGCCCGGATCTGGGCGGTCTGGACACCTACGCCACCTTTGAGGAGCTGGAAGCGGCCTTTGCCAAACAGATCGACTACTTCTCCGACCGAATGGTGGAGTGCGTCACCGCCGTGGAGGGGATGCATGAGCAGCTGCTGCCTACTCCCTTCCTCTCCGCCGTCATCGACGACTGCATGTCCCTGGGCAAGGACGTCACCCAGGGAGGCGCCCACTACAACTTTGCCGGTGTCCAGGCCATTCAGGTGGCCAACGTGGCTGACTCCCTGGCCGCCATTAAGCAGCTGGTCTACGATGAGAAGCGCATCCCCGCTGGGAAGCTGCTCCACGCCTTGAAGACCGATTTCGCCGACGATGCCGTGATCCGTACCATGCTGCTGAACAAGGCCCCAAAATACGGCAACGACATCGCCTGGGTGGACGACCTGGGGGCCAAGTGGGTCAACTACTTCGCCGACCGGCTGAAGCAGTACCGTAACGGCCGGGGCGGCATCTACCAGATGGGTCTGTACACCGTATCTGCCCATGTGCCCATGGGCCAGAACGTGGCCGCATCCGCTGACGGCCGCCGTTCCAAAGACCCTCTGGCAGACGGGGGCGTATCCGCCATGTACGGCCGGGACACCAACGGCCCCACCGCCCTGCTCCAGTCGGTGGCTAAGCTGCCCTTTGTCAAGGCCAGCAACGGCACCCTGCTGAATATGAAGTTTCTGCCCCAGTTTTTCCAGACGGACATGGGCATCCACAAGTTTGTCAATCTGCTGCGGGCGGTGTGCAGGCTGGGTATCAGTCACATCCAGTTCAATGTCCTCAACGAGACCGACCTGCGGGCTGCCCAAAAGGAGCCCGAGAAATACCGGGGCCTTACCGTACGGGTGGCGGGCTACACCGCTTACTTCACTGAGCTGGCTCCTGACCTCCAGGAGGAGATCATCGCCCGCAAGACCTACGAGAGCGCATGAACGGAACCATTTTCGAGGTAAAACGCTTCGCCGTCCACGACGGCGAGGGGCTGCGCACCACCTTGTTTTTGAAGGGCTGTCCCCTTCGGTGCCCCTGGTGCCAGAACCCGGAGGGGATCGACCCCGCGCCCGCCCTGTGGTATAATCCCACTGTATGCTTGGGCTGCGGCGGCTGTGCGGCCGCCTGTCCCAACCGGGCGCTGACCCTGGGCGGCCGGATTCACGTGGATCGGAAGACCTGTACCCGGTGCGGGACCTGCGTGGACCGGTGTCCGGCGGGAGCCCTGTCCCTGTGCGGGCGGGAGGTATCCCCCCGGGCGGCGGCGGACCTGCTGCTGCGGGACCGTGCCTTTTTCGGAACGGACGGCGGCGTCACTCTGTCCGGGGGAGAGGTGCTCCTCCAGTGGGAATTTGCCGCTGAGGTGCTGGCTCTGTGCAGAGAAGAGGGGGTACATACCGCCATCGAGACCTCCATGCAGGGGCCCCGGGCGGCGCTGGAGACCCTGCTGCCGGTGACGGACCAGTTTCTGGTGGACATCAAGCTCCTGGATGCGGAGGAGCACCGCCGTCTGCTGGGGGTGGATAACCGTCTCATTCTGGACAACTACCGCTTCCTCTGCGAAAATGGGGCCAATGTGCTTACCCGCACCCCCCTGATCCCCGGGTACACCGATTCGGAAAACAACATCCGCTCCATCGCCCGCTTTATCCGGCTGGTGAACCCGGAGGCCCGCTATGAGCTGCTCAATTTTAACCCCCTCTGCCGGAGCAAATATTCGGCCCTGGAACAGGACTACCCTGTGACAGGCGGGGCGCTGAGTCCCCAGGAGCTGGAACGGTTTTACACCATTCTGGCCCAGGAGGGCATTGCCCACATTATAAAGGAGTGACTGACCATGCTGAAAACCTTCCTGGAGAAGGCGGCCAACGACCAGAGCGTGTATATTACCGATGTTCGGGAGTCCTTCCAGGCCCAGGGGACCCGCCCCTTCCACCTCCATGTCACCCTCTACGACCGGTCTGTCCGGGCCTTTGATCTGCGTCTGCCCGAGACGATGGGGGAGACCGAGGAAAACTTTGTGGCGGAATACGTCTACGCCAGTGTGTATAACCTGCTGTCCTCCCTGGGAGGGGTGGGCATCGACGTCTATCTGGACAAGTCGGACAAGACCGCCCTGGCACTGGCCCAGGGATTGGACCGGGTCTTCCAGCTTGAGCGGACCAAGACCGCGCGCACCGGCTACGGCAAGTGTCTCAACGTAAACGAACGGATTCTGGAAGTGCTGTTCGGCGGAGGGGAGAAATTCTCCTTTGGTGTTTACGATGTGAAGGAGGAGCCGGCGGTAGAGCCCCCCAGTGCGGTGACGGGCCAACCCGTCTTTTCTAAGCTGCCCGCCATGACCCGGGGCCGGATGCTTATGGGCATGGACATCGGAGGCACTGATGTAAAGCTGGCTGTCAGCGTGGATGGACAGCTGGCCCTGTGCAAGGAATTTGACTGGTTCCCCGCCTCCTACCCCCTGGCGGAGCAGATCACCGGCCCTCTGCTGCTGCTGGCCCGTCTGCTCCGGGCGGCGGGCAGCCTGTACCGGGCCGGGCGGCAGGATGAGATCGACCGTACCGCTCTGGGTAAGCACGCCACCCTGACCGAGATGGAGCGGGGAGCGGAGATCATGGAGCAGGCTGCCGGAGCTGACCTTCGCAGCTTTGACGCCATCGGCCTGTGCTTCCCCGATGTGGTGATTCAAAACCGCATTGTGGGCGGCGAGACCCACAAGACCCACGGCCTGCGGGCCAATCCCGAACTGGACTACGAGGAGCAGTTCGCGAAAATTACCGCCCTGAACAGCCGGCTGGCGGAATACGTGGTGGAGGGCGGTCCGGTAATGAACACCAACGACGGGCCTATGGCCGCCTTTGCCGCCGCAGTGGAGCAGGCGGCCGGGGGTGGGGATGTGTCCAGGGGCTTCTTCGCCCACACCCTGGGCACCGAGCTGGGCACCGGCTGGGTCCGGCCCGACGGCTCCATTCCGGAGATTCCCCTGGAGGTCTACAACTTTATCATCGACCTGGGCAGCCATGTCCAGCGGGGTTACAGCTCCGACGACGCCCGCAGCGTCAACAACGTAAACACCGCCCTCCCCGGTACCCTCCAGCGGTACACCAGCCAGTCCGGCGTCTTCCGCCTGGCGGCCAAGTGGCTGCCGGAGAAGGCACCGGAGGTCCTCCGGGAGGCGATGGACAGGGGCCTGTTCCGCTGGGAGGGGGAGCTGCTGACGGTGCCCACCCAGCCCGAGGACATGCGCAAGCCCTGTCTGGAGTTCTTTATGAATCAGGCCGCCGCAGGCCAGCCGGTGTGTCAGGAGATTTTCAGGGAGGTAGGGGAGTACCTGGCCGTCACCTGGCGGGAGACCGGCTATATCCTCCAGCCCGAGACCCCCGACCGTACCCTGTTTGGCCGGTTTGTCAAGCTGCCCGCCTGCTTCGCGCTGATGTGCGAGGGTGCGGGCCGCCGGGAGCCCGCCCTGCGGCAGTACGCCGCCGACAGCGGCCTGGCCAACACACTTCTCATGAAGCAGCTGGACGCCCACCCCGACTACACCGTAGCCCAGTTTGCCCAGGCCGTGGGTGCCATCTACTACGGCTGCCTGGGCCTGAACCCCTGAGCAAGGCGGGAGATACAGGAAACGGCGGGACGGTCCTCGGCGGACCGTCCCGCCGCAATGTAAATTGCCATAATTGACGGGGAAAATCTGCTGAATTTTAGAGAGACTGACAGTTCACTTTTCTCGGGCAAAGTGGTATGCTTTTTACAACCTTTGAGAACGAAAGGAACCTGCAACATGACAAACATGACCCGCAATGCTTATTACCGCTACTTTAGCTTTACCTTTTTTGAGGGTAAGGCTTGTTTCGGTTTGGCCAAATATGTGGGCGTGTAAGGTTGGTTTTGCAGAAACCACTGTACAGAGAACCCGCGGCCGGACCGGCCGCGGGTTTTTTCGTACCAATCTGTCAGTCTTTAGGAGGATACCGCAATGATTGTTATTTTAAAGCATGACCACAACCCCAGCCAGCTGGACAGCCTGATTACCTGGCTTCAGGACAAGGGCATCACCATCCACACCAGCATTGGCGAGGGCAACACCGTCCTGGGCTTGGTGGGCGACACGTCTAAAATTGACATCGACCTTATCGCTGCTCTGGACATTGTGGAGGACGTGAAGCGGGTCCAGGAGCCCTACAAGAACGCCAACCGGAAATTCCATCCGGAGGACACTGTGGTCCAGGTGGGGAATACTCAAATCGGCGGCGGCAACCTGACCATTATGGCCGGGCCCTGCTCGGTGGAGAGCGAGGAGCAGGTGGTGGCCATCGCCAAGGCCGTCAAGGCCAGCGGGGCCACCATGCTCCGAGGGGGCGCCTTTAAGCCCCGCACCTCCCCCTACGCCTTCCAGGGGCTGGGGGAGACCGGTCTGGAGTACCTGAAGGCCGCCCGGGCGGAGACCGGCCTGCCCATCGTTACCGAGCTGATGGACGTGACCCACCTGCCCCTGTTCAAGGACGTGGATGTGATCCAGATCGGCGCCCGGAACATGCAGAACTTCGACCTTTTAAAGGCGGTGGGCCATCAGGACAAGCCGGTCATGATTAAGCGGGGGATGTCCGCCACCTATGAGGAGTGGCTGATGAGCGCCGAGTATGTCATGGCCGGGGGCAACGAGAATGTGATTCTCTGCGAGCGGGGTATCCGCACCTTCGAGAGCTACACCCGCAACACACTGGACCTGGCCGCCATTCCCGTGCTGCGCAAGCTGACCCACCTGCCCATTATCGTGGACCCCAGCCACGCCACCGGAAAGTACTGGCTGGTGGAGCCGCTGGCCATGGGGGCGGTGGCCACCGGGGCGGACGGCCTGCAGATCGAGGTCCACAACGACCCCGCCCACGCCCTGTGCGACGGCCCCCAGTCCCTGAAGCCAGAGGCCTTTGATCCCCTGGCCAAGAAACTGCTGGCCCTCCACGCCACCATTCGGGGTATGGAGGGGCAGGCATGAAGGTAGGCATTGTCGGCCTGGGCCTGATGGGGGGCTCCATGGCCAAGAGCGTGAAAAACCGCACCGGACACACGGTATACGGCATCGACCTGGACCAGGAGACCATGATGCTGGCCCGGATGTGCGGAGCCATTGACGGCCCCTTGGATAGGGAAACCCTGCCCCAGTGCGATTTGATTCTGGTGGCCATCCGGCCCCAGGCGGCGGTGGACTGGGTCAAGGCCCACGCCCCTCAGATCAGCAGGTCTGCAATTTTGGTGGACCTGTGTGGGGTGAAGCGGGTGGTGGTGGAGCAGATCGCTCCCGTCGCCGAAGAGCACGGCTTTGCCTACATCGGCGGACACCCCATGGCGGGGAAGGAGCGTGGCGGGTTTACTTCCTCCACCGACGACCTGTATGTGGGGGCCTCCATGATCCTCACTCCCGACAAGCGCACCGACATGAAGCTGTTGGAGACCCTTCAGGCCTTTTTCCTGGACGTGGGCTTTGCCAAGCTTACCTTCTCCCAGCCCGAGGAGCACGACCGGATTATTGCCTTCACCTCCCAGCTGGCCCATATTGTCTCCAGCGCCTATGTGAAGTCCCCCGAGGCCCAGCGGCGGCGGGGCTTCTCCGCCGGCAGCTTCCGGGATATGACCCGGGTAGCCCGGCTGGACGAGGATATGTGGACCGAGTTGTTTCTGGACGACGCGGATTTTCTCACCCACGAGCTGGCTGTCCTCATCGGTCATTTGGAGGAGTACCAGTCCGCCTTGAAGGACCGGGATGCCGGGCGGCTCCACAACCTTCTCAGGGAGGGCCGGGAGCTGAAGGCCGCCGCCGGCGGAAACTAAACAGATAAAGGAGCGAGAGTAATGGTCAAGACCCTTCGTGTGGATACCTCCCGGCCCTATGATATTAAAATCGGCTTCGGTCTGCTGGACCGGGTGGGGGAGCTGTGCCGGGAGACCCTGCCCCGGGCGCAAAAGCTGGCTGTTGTCACCGACAGCAACGTCCAGCCCCTGTATTTGGAGCGGGTGGCAAACAGCCTGAAACAGGCTGGATTCCAGGTGCTGAGCCTGACCGTTCCTGCCGGGGAGGGGGCGAAATGCGCCGAACAGCTGGTGATGCTGTGGGAAAAGCTGATGGAATTTGGTATGACCCGCACCGACGTGGTGGCCGCCCTGGGCGGTGGCGTGGTAGGGGACCTGGCGGGCTTCGCCGCTGCTACCCTGTTGCGGGGGGTGGACTATGTTCAGATTCCCACCACCCTTCTGGCACAGGTGGACTCCTCTGTGGGCGGCAAGGTGGCCATCGACCTCCACGCCGGAAAGAATCTGGCCGGAGCCTTCTGGCAGCCCAGCCTGGTGCTTATCGATCCGGACTGCCTGAGTACCCTGTCTGACCGTACCTTCTCCGACGGTATGGCCGAGGTCATCAAGTACGGCTGTATCCGGGACCGGGCATTTTTTGACCTGCTGGACCGCTGTGGTGGCCGGGCGGGAGTAATAGAGCGCATCGAGGAGGTCATCTACACCTGCTGCGATATCAAGCGGAAGGTGGTCCTGGCTGACGAGCGGGATACCGGGGAGCGGATGGTACTCAACTTCGGTCACACCATCGGCCACGCCTTTGAACTGGCCGGGAACTACGAGACCTGGACCCACGGCCAGGGGGTGGCCGCCGGGATGAACTGGGCCGCTCAGATTGGCGTCGGCCTGGGCGTGACCCCCGATATTGTGTATCCCATTCAGAATATTTTGAAGAAATATGGTCTGCCCATCGACATCCCCTGCCCCTGGGATACCCTGACCAAAGCGGTGCTCCGGGATAAGAAGAATCTGGGGGGTAAGATCAACCTGATTGTGCTGGAGTCTCTGGGCCACGCTATCCCCTATCCGGTCACCTTTGACCGGTTGTTGGAACAGCTGGAAGCCATGTGTGGGAGGTAGTGATGGATATTCGCATCACCCCCGGCCCCCTGGAGGGGACCGTCACCCCGCCCCCCAGCAAGTCCATGGCCCACCGGGCCATTCTGGCCGCCGCGCTGACCAACGGGACCAGCACCCTTCAAAATGTGGCCCTCTCCCAGGACATCGAGGCCACCCTGCGCTGTATCAGCGCTCTGGGCGGCGGGTGGGAACAGGAAGGAGACCGCCTGCGGGTCAGCGGGGTCTGGAGCCGGGAGTGGGACACCGCTGGGCTGCCTTATCTGGACTGCGGGGAGTCCGGCTCCACCCTGCGTTTTCTGATTCCCATTGCGCTGACGCTGAACAACGGCGGCGTTTTCACCGGCCGGGGAAGGCTGATGGAGCGGCCCCAAAAGCCCTACTTCGACATCTTTGACGAAAAGGGCATTTTCTACGAGCAGAAGGACGGCGCGCTCACCGTCAAAGGCGAACTGAAGTCGGGGGAGTACCGGCTGCCCGGCAACGTGTCCAGCCAGTTTGTCACTGGCCTGCTCTACGCCCTGCCCCTGTTGGACGGGGACAGCGAAATCGTTCTAACCTCCACACTGGAGAGTGCCGGGTATGTCATTATGACGGAGAACGTACTGGAAAAGTTTGGTATTACCGCAGAGGAACAGGACACCGGCTGGGTCATTCCAGGCGGACAGGTCTACCAGCCCTGCGACCTTACCATCGAGACCGACTGGTCCCAAGCCGCCTTCTGGTACGCAGCGGAGTTTCTGGGCAATTCGGTTGAGGTGTCCGGTATGCCGAAGTATTCATGCCAGGGCGACCGGAAATTTGGCGGGTTCTATTACAGACTGACCATGCCCCGAAACATGGGCTTTCCTGTTGCTGACTGCCCCGACCTGGTGCCGCCTTTGGCCGCTATGGCGGCTCTGCGTAATGGATACACCACCTATATGGGCAATGCCGCCCGCCTGCGGATGAAGGAGAGCGACCGGCTGACTACCGTGGCGCAGACCCTCAACGCCCTGGGCGCTCAGGTGGAGGAGGGCCCGGACTTCCTGAAAATCTGGGGGCGGGACGGCCTAACTGGCGGCGTCACCGTGGACTGCTGCAACGACCACCGCATTGCCATGATGGCCGCCGTAGCCGCAACCCGGTGCGCAGAGCCGGTGACCCTGCTGGGGGCGGAGTGCGTCAACAAGTCTTACCCCAATTTCTGGGAAGAGTATAAGCGGTTGGGAGGGAAATTCGATGTCCTCTGAGTTTGGAAAAATTTTAAAGGTGTCCGTCTTTGGTCAGTCCCACGGGAAAGCCATTGGGGTGAATATCGACGGCCTGCCCGCCGGGGAGAGCATCGACCTGGAGGAGCTCCAGCGCTTTCTGGACCGGCGCCGTCCGGGGAAGAACAAGCTGTCCACCGCCCGGAACGAGGGGGACGTGCCGGAAATTCTCTCCGGTCTGCTGGACGGCAAAACCTGCGGCTCGCCCCTGTGCGCCGTCATCCGCAACAGCGACCAGCACTCCAAGGACTACGCGGACCTGGCGGACAAGCCCCGCCCCGGCCACGCCGACTACACCGCCTGGGTGAAGTGGAAGGGCCACGCCGACATGCGGGGGGGCGGCCACTTCTCCGGGCGGCTCACCGCCCCCCTGTGCATCGCCGGGGGGATTGCCAAGCAGATTCTGGCCCGGCGGGGGGTCTGCGTGGGGGCCCACCTGGATTCTGTGGGTACGGTCTGTGACGAACACTTCCCCCTGCTCCCCACAAGGGAGCTGCTTGAGGAAATTGCCGCAAAGCCCTTCCCGGCTCTGGACGATGCCTCCGGGGCCCGGATGCAGGATGCGATCCTGGCGGCGAAAAACGTGCTGGACAGCGTGGGAGGCGTAATCGAGTGCGCCGCCATCGGCCTGCCCGCCGGGCTGGGTGACCCCATGTTTGACGGGGTGGAGAACCGTCTGGCGGCGGCGCTGTTCGGCATCCCCGCCGTCAAGGGGGTGGAGTTCGGCGCAGGATTTAACGCCGCTGCCCGCCGGGGCTCGGAGAACAACGACCCCTTTACAGTGGAGAACGGCAGAATTGCTGCCGTCAGCAACAACGCCGGCGGCATTTTGGGCGGGATCACCACGGGAATGCCGCTGACCCTGCGGGTGGCTGTCAAGCCCACCGCGTCCATTGCCAAGGAACAGCAGACCGTCAGCCTCTCGAAGCTGGAGGACGCTCAACTGCAAATCCACGGCCGCCACGACCCCTGCATCGCCCATCGGGCCGTCCCGGTGGTGGAGGCGGTGACGGCCACTGTACTGTTAGACTTACTGTTGGAGGGAAATCATGGAACTTTCTGAAATTCGTACCAAGATCGACGCGGTAGACGACCAGCTGCTGAAGCTCTTCCTGGAGCGTATGGAGCTGAGCGAGGCGGTAGCCGCCTACAAAAACGAGCACAAGCTGCCCATTCTGAACAGGGCCCGGGAGCGGGAGATTCTGGCCAAGGTCACCCAGCGGGCCGGGGACAAGGAGCGGTACGCCTACCACCTGTACTCCACCCTGTTCGAGCTGGCCCGGTCCCGTCAGGCGGAGCTGATCTCCGCCCCCACCAAGGTGGCGGAGCGGGTGAGAGTCTCCCTGGAGTCCAACAGCGAGGTCTTTCCCCAGACGGGGATGGTGGCCTGCCAGGGGGTGGAGGGGGCCAACTCCCAGGTGGCCTGCGACCGGCTGTTCCCCCGGGGCAATATCGTCTATGTAAAAAGCTTCGGGGCGGTGGTGTCCGCCGTGGAGTCCGGGCTGTGCAAATTCGGGGTGCTGCCCATCGAAAACAGCTCCAACGGCTCCGTCCGGGCGGTGTATCAGCTGCTCCAGGAGCACGACCTGAGCGTGGTCCGGTCCACCCGCCTGTGCATCCGCCACGAGCTTCTGGCCCTGCCCGGGACCAGGCTGGAGGATATCACCGAAATTTACTCCCACGAGCAGGCTATCGGCCAGTGCTCCAAATTCCTGGGCGGGCTGAAGGACGTGAAGGTGGTCCCCTGCGGGAACACCGCCGCCGCCGCCAAACAGGTGGCCGAGAGCGGGAATCCTCACGCTGCCGCTATCTCCTCCCACCCCTGCGCCGCCCTCTACGGCCTGGAGTGCGTCAACGGCAATATCCAGGACAGCGACAACAACTATACCCGCTTCATCTGCGTCGCCAAGGACCCGGTGATCTACGCCGGAGCCAACAAAATCAGCCTGATTATCGCCCTGGACAACAGGCCGGGGGCCCTGTATGAGGTGCTGTCTAAGCTGGCGGCCTTGGACATCGACATGACTAAGCTGGAGTCCTGCCCCGTGGCGGGGAGCGACTTTGAATTCATTTTCTTCCTGGAGCTGGAGGCCAGCGTAAAGGACCCCAGTGTCCGGGCTTGTCTGGAGGAGATGGAGCGCTCCTGCGCCCAGTTCCAGTTCCTGGGCAACTATGCGGAAGTGTGAGCTATGGGAGAAAAAATCTACGGCCTGCTGGGCCGCAAGCTGGGACACAGCTGGTCCGTCCCCATCCATCAGGCCCTGGGCTGTGAGGACTACCGTCTCATCGAGCTGGAGCCCGAGGAGCTGGGGGACTTCCTTCGCCGGGAGGACATCGGCGGGCTGAATGTCACCATCCCCTACAAGCGGGATGTAATGGCCTTCTGCGACGTCATCGACGAGGGGGCGAAGACCATCGGCAGCGTGAACACCATTGTCCGCCGGGCGGGGAAGCTGTACGGCTACAACACCGACATCGACGGCTTTTTGTACATGCTCCGCCGGGCGCGTATCTCCCTCATGGGGAAAAAGGTGGTCGTTTTGGGTAGCGGGGGGGCCTCCCTCACCGCTCAGGCCGCCGCGAGGCGGGAGGGGGCCCGGGAGGTTGTGGTGGTCTCCCGCGCCGGCCCAGACAACTATGAAAACCTCCCCCAGCGCCATGGGGACGCCGAGGCCCTTGTCAACACTACCCCGGTGGGCATGTGGCCCGATATGACCGGCCGGCCGGTGGACCT
Source organism: uncultured Bacillota bacterium (assembly GCA_947573385.1). Lineage (GTDB taxonomy): Bacteria > Bacillota > Clostridia > Oscillospirales > Oscillospiraceae > Lawsonibacter. The sequence goes on from CANPFP010000018.1 coordinate 15,426, forward strand.
GCTCGCGTTCCCCGACATGGAAGCGGTGGCGGATGTGATCTATAACCCGGGCCGGACCGGGCTGCTGCTCCAGGCGAAGAAGGGCGGCCTGCGCCGCACTGGCGGACTGCCCATGCTGGTGGCCCAGGCGAAGCGGGCGGAGGAGCTGTTTTTTGATAAAGCCATCCCCGACGGTGAGACAGAGAACATCATCGCTCAGCTCTGGCGGGACCGGACCAATCTGGTGCTGGTGGGGATGCCCGGCTGTGGAAAGACCACCGTGGGCCAGGCGCTGGCCCGGCTGTCCGGCAAGCCCTTTGTAGACCTGGACGAGGAGATCGTCCGCCGGGCGGATAAGCCTATCCCGGAAATTTTCCGGGCCGAGGGGGAGGAGACTTTCCGGGTGCTGGAGGCCCAAGCGCTGGCCGAGATCTGCGCCCAGAGCGGCCAGGTGATTGCCACCGGCGGCGGGGCGGTGCTCCGGGCGGAAAACCGGGACATCATGCGCCGCACCGGGCGGGTGTATTTCCTCCGGCGCGCGCTGGAGGAGCTGCCCACCGATGGCCGTCCCCTGTCCCGGAAGGGCGGTCTGGAGGAGATGTACCGGGTGCGAAAGCCGCTGTACAGCGCCGCCGCCGACGTGGTGATCGACAACAGCGTGGCCCTGGAAGAAACCGCTGAGCTGATTTGGAGGGATTTCTGTGAAAATTCTGGTGATTAACGGCCCTAATCTGAACATGCTGGGCATCCGCCAGCCGGAGATATACGGCAAAACCACCTATGAGGACCTGAAGGCCATGATCTCCGCCGAGGCGGAGCGGCTGGGGGTGGCGGTGGACTTTTTCCAGTCCAACCACGAGGGAGCGCTGGTGGACGCTATCCAGCAGGCCTACTTTGACAGGGTGGACGGCATTGTCATCAACCCCGGGGCCTACACCCACACCAGCGTGGCCCTGCTGGACGCGGTGAAAGCGGTGTCCACCCCCACGGTGGAGGTCCACATCTCCGACCCGGAAACCCGGGAGGAGTTTCGCCATGTGTCCTATATCCGGGCGGCCTGCGTGGCGACAGTCAAGGGCCGTGGACTGGAGGGCTATCTGGAGGCCCTGCGGCTGCTGGCAAAGCGGGATAGTTGAAAATCGCCCCGTTTTGATAAAAGGCCCTGAAGTCGTATGTCCCCATGCCTTAGTATGCGTGATGGTGCAGAATACTGTCTCCGCTGCAAAAAAGCCACACGTTTGGTCTACTGGCAATCAGAAAATCAAGTAATCACAGGATGAATCTATTATGAGCAAAAATTAGTAGTGTATTTTTTGGCCAGCGGCACCACGGCTGCGGCGTCCAGGACGCTGGCGGAAACTGCGGAGACTGACCTCTACGAAATCAAGCCCCAGACCCCAACACTTTCCTTGAAAGCTACAACTTTTCCGGTAAGACGATCATCCTGTTTGCTACCTCCGGCGGAAACGGTTTCAGTAAAACTTTTCATCCGATGCCGTCCTCAGTTGTTATAATGTACAAACAAAAAAGGGGTGCTGCCTAGGAATTTTCCTAAGCAGTACCCTCCTTTACTTTTATTTGTTTGGTCCGTTATAGCAAATAGTCTCCCAGGTTTCCATTCACAATCTCGTTATAGGGGGGGATGCCGGAAACCACGATCTGCTTGTCGCTGTTGTTGTTAAAGGCGTTGATATAGGCATTGACGCCGGCCAGGTGGCGCCCCACACGCAGTTCCATGGGGAAATTGCCGGTGCTGTAGTCCACATACAGTAGGTTCAGGTCATAGGCGATGACGTAGCAGGGGTCCTCACCGGTGAGACACAGCTTCTCGTCGGTATAGCCCCGCAGGCGGCCCTGGACCGGGTTGCCCACCTCCATCAGCAGAGCGTAGGTTTTGGTGAAGTCGCCCAGCTCCCGGTGGGTCAGACCGTGGAGACTGACAGGAGAGGGCTCCAGAGACATCTTGATGCCCTCCAGCTGGAGGTCCAGCACGCCCTCAGAGGCGATGGTCATGGCCCGCTCATGGGCAACGGTGGCGTTGTTCACGGCATACTCCGGGCTGGACTCGTGCATGTCGATCTCCATGTCAATCTCCAGAGTGTTGATCATATTGGTGACCGCATAGCCCACCTGCTCCGAGATGGTGCCGTCCTTTACACCGGGGTAGCAGCGGTTCAGGTTCCGGGTCTCGGAGCCGGAGAGGGTCTGGCCGGAGGTGTGGGTATAGATGTCCGGGTCGGGCCACTGGTCGATGGGATTGGTGGCCCGGGAGCCGTAGTGGAAGGTGCGGGTCTCACCGTTTTTGGTGGTGAAGTGCATGTACTGGGGGCTGCCGTCCAAGGGGTCGTTGTGGGTAAAGGCAGAGTTGTTAATGTTGGGGATCACGTAGACCGTCCCCTGTTCCACCTTCACATTTTCCTCAAAGACGATGGCGGCCATGTGGCCGGCAGGCTCGCTGGGGTGGGTGCCGCCCAGCAGCAGCAGGGAGCCTCCCTCCTTTTCGCCCTTGAGCACATAGACGTCGGTGTCGGCGATGGTGCCGGCCAGATTTTCATTGTATCTGGACAGCTTGAATACCTCGGTCACATTGGGACCTGTCTTAATGTCCTCCACAAAGTGGCGCTTGGCATAGAAGTTCATGCCGGCGATTCCTGCGATGATAGCGGCGGCCAGAGTAACGGCGATGCCTGTCATATAAGTCTTTTTCATTCCGTCCGCCCCCTTACTTAATCAGCAATATCCGCAGCAGAAGCGGAATTAGAATCATACCGGCGTTGATCTGATCAGCCAGCTTCTCTTCCTTGAAAATCAGGTTGTACAGGGTACTGACAAACACGATCAGCGCAATACCCAGGTAAATATACGTAATCATATTTCATACCCTCCCTTAAAACAGTACGGCGATCTTCTTGGAAAATTGCAGAAAGATGCAGGCGTACACCAGCAGAATCACGATGGGCACGATGCAGCGCTTGAGAATCTTGGTGTAGGGCTTTACGTCGGTGATCTGGGCAGCGAAAAGGCCGGCCAGGGCAGTGGGAGGCATCATGTCGCCTACTGCGGCAATGAGACTGATGGCAGCCAGAACAATCACAGAGTTGCCGCCCAGCAGGGAAGCGTAGATGTAGGCGAAGGGTACGCCCAGCACAGAGCAGGCGCCGTAGGAGGACACCGCGCCGAACAGGGGGATGCTGATGGCGCAGGCCACCAGCCACAGGACCTGGGGCAGGCGCAGGCAGCTGATGACCACCAGGCCGCGCACGCCGGTGGCGGTCATGACCTCGATGAACATGCCCACGCCCATCAGGATGCCCATAACGGGAGCTGCAGTGCGGATGGCGGCGGGGACGGCCTGGAGCACGTTGATCTTCTTGCCGGTAAACAGGCCGGTCACGGCACTGAGCAGGAACATCAGCGGCATACCGATGTCCTCCCCCAGCTTCAGGACCTTAAAGGCCACCATCAGGAGCACCAGCACCACCAGAGGGATGTAGATCTTGAGACCGTACTGTTTCCGGACGGCATCCTGCTCCACCAGGGCGGGCTTGAGCTTCTCATAGTCCAGGTGGCGGGCCTGCTTGTAGCCCAGCAGCAGCACAAACAGGATGGCCAGGGGGAAGGTGAGCAGGGCCAGGGGGCCCTCAAAGCCCACATAGGGCACATCAATGCCGGCGCAGATAATGAGGGCGGCGGTGTTCACAGGGGGAGCAATCATGCCCAGCAGGGCGCCCATGGCGATGATGGAGCCGGCGGTCACCGCGTCGATGCCCATAAGGGCCAGTACAGGGGCCATGATGGACCCGGCGGACAGTACGGCGGCGGTGGAGGAGCCGGTAATCATACCGGGGAACATGATGATGAGCATGATGAGGATGAGCAGTACGGCGGGCGCCTTGTGGAACTTCTCGATAATCAGGCTGCTCAGGGCGTCCAGCGCGCCGGAGTCCTCAATCACCTTCATAAAGATCATGGCGCAGCCGATGGTCAGGATGGTGTCTACATAGCCAAATTCGCCCTCCACCATCATGCGCAGGGTTTCAAGACCCAGGCCGCCCTCGATCGCGCCGCACAGAGCGGCAATCATCATAGATACGCCCACTGGCAGCTTCAGCGCGAAGCAGCCCACCATGAACACGCCTACCATGATAACAAATGTGATGAAATAAGCGGTCATATATCTTCCTTCTTCCAGATTTTCTTGTTGGTCCCCGCCCCGGGGAGACGGGGACCGCAATTTTGATTACGCTACGCCAAATAAGGTTTTCAGAGTGGCAATACAGTCAGCCACCTGCTCCACATAGGCGCTGGGGGTGCTGTTGCCGGCCAGAATACCAGCCATCATACCGTCAGAGTCGCCCTCAGACACCACAATCGCAATATTGGCGGCGGCAAAGGAGGGGGTGATGAAGGAGTCAGACAGGGTGCCCCGGCGGGCAGAGCCTCCAGTGTGCATCGCCACAATAGTAACGCCCTGGTCGGCTGCTTTTTTCAGCAGCGCATCGGTGCGGGCCAGCTCGCCGTCAGCATCAATACCGGCGGCACCCAGGCCCTTTGAGGAGCCGCCCACTGCCAGAATCAGGGTTTTGCAGTCGGCAGGCAGATCCTCGGCCGTGATGGCGTTATCCAGGGTGACCTCGATTCCGGCCTTGCTGCACAGGGTGCCCACGATCTCCACGTCGGCGCTCTGACCAATGCTGGTGAGGATGGCAGGGGTGGTGCAGGAACCGGCTTCAATCTCAGGCAAACCAGAGACATCGCCGCCGGTCTGGGAGCCAGAGGTGCTGGCAGGGGTGTTGTTGTTATTGGAGCCGACGGGGGTCTTGCTGTCGCCGCCGCAGGAGGCCAGCGAGAGGGTCATGGCCGCGGCCAGAGCAAAAGTAAGTAATTTTTTCATGATAATCGTTCCTTTCCATGTTTGAATCCGTGCTTAGAAGCCAAGGGCTTTGCCGTCACGCCGGGGATCGCCGGCACCGTCCAGAGTACCGTCTTCCGCATAGCGGACAGCGTTGACAGAACCGAAGCTACGGTTGAACTCATCGCTGGCATTCATCGTCCAGCCCTTGGACTCCATATCGGCGATGGTCTCATCCGAGAAGCGGCCTTCATAGTCCAAAGTGCAGTCGCGGTAGCCCTTGATACGGGGGGCGTCCACAGCCTCCTGCATGGTCATGCCCTGGTCGATCAGGTTGGAACAAATCTGAGCCACGGCCGCGATGATGGTGACGCCGCCAGGAGAGCCAATAGCGGCAAAAGGCTTGCCGTCCTTCATGATGATGGTGGGGGACATGGAAGACAGGGGAGTTTTGCCGCCGGCGATGGAGTTGGGGTGGCCGGCACCCACATTAAAGTCGCCCATCTCATTGTTCAGGATAAAGCCGTAGCCATCGGCGGCCACAGCGGAGCCGAAGTAGCCGTTTACGGTAAAGGTGACGGAAACGATGTTGCCGTCCTTGTCAGCTACGGAGAAATGAGTGGTATCCTCATGCTCAAACATCCAAGGATCATCGGGCATCACATTGGTCATAGCGGTCCCACTGTCAATTTTTGCGGCCAGCTTGGCAGCGTAGTCCTTGTTGATCAGACCGTTTACGGGCACGTCCACATACTTTGTGTCGCCCATGTACTGGCCACGGTCAGCATAGGCCATGGCAAAAGCAGATGCCATCAGGTGCTGCTTCTCGGCAGAGTCATGCTCCATGGAGGGGATATCGAAGTTCTCTAAAATGTTCAGTATTTCCAGCACGATGGTGCCGCCAGAGGAGGGGGATGGAGATGAGTAGATGTCATAGCCCCGATAGGTGCCGTGGACGGGCTCCATAACCTCAACTTGGTAGTTGGCCAGGTCCTCCATGGTCATCACACCACCGTACTTCTGAACGGCAGACACCATTGCTTTGGCAATCTCACCCTTGTAGAACACATCGGCGCCGTCTTTGGCGATAAGACGCAATGTCTTAGCGTAGTCCTTGTTGACAAAGGTGTCGCCCACATCGTAGGGCAGCAGCATGCCGTCAACATCCTTCAGGAAAATCTTTCCGCTTTCAGAGTACAGCATCAGCTTGTCATAGGTGTTGTTCATATCGGCGGAGAAGGTGGGGGTGACGGTAATCCCCTTCTCGGCCAGCTCGATGATAGGGGCCAAAACGTCATCCCGGGACATGGTACCGTAATTCTCCAGGGCATATAGCATACCGGCCACTGTTCCGGGCACGCCGACAGCTTTGCCGCCGGACATATTCTGACCGCCGATGACCTTGCCCTCGGCGTCCACCTGCCACATGTCAGGGGTGGCAGCGGCGGGGGCACACTCACGGAAGTTGATGAATTTGATATCGCCGGTTTCGGCGGAGCGCATGGTCATAAAGCCGCCGCCGCCCAAACCGGTGGCGTTGGGCTCGACCAGACCCAGGGCGAAGGCGACCGCAACGGCGGCATCTACTGCGTTGCCACCGTTCTCAATGATGGTCCGTCCAATCTTGGAAGCCTCATATTTGCCGGAGGAGACCACAGCGGTCTCACCGGTGGCGTCACGTCCGGTGGTGGTTAGAGTGCCATCTTCGTTCCATAAAATGAAGTCGTCCAAAGAGGTGTAGTTATCGTCCGTTGGCTGAGTATCCCCCTGAGAGGTACTGGCATTGCCGGGAGAGACGTTACTGCCTGAGTTGGCGGGGGGAGGCGTTTTTGGACCGCAGGCGGCCAGGGAGAGGACCAAGGCCAGTGCCGTCAGCAGGGCTGCAAACTTTTTCATTAAGATTCCTCCTTGCTTTATTACGCAATTCGGGCCGGTCGCGCGCCCGGCCCGCTGCGCTTTTGACAAAACAATCATATAAAAGTCAATATGGCGTTGTCTATATTTCTCTCATATCTCTCTTTTTTTACCTATAGAAATTTTCAGTTCCGCCTGTTGAGACAAGAAAAATCCCGCCCAAAGGCGGGATTTTTATAATCAATTTTGCCGAATGCGATACATTTGCTTGGGCCTGCCTACCTTGCCGTAAATACTGTCTACATCTACCAGTTTCTGTTGGGTCATGTGCTGGAGGTAGCGGAACACAGTTTGATAAGCCAAGCCGGTAGCTTTGGAAATATCGTTTGCTGTTACTGGCCGACTACACTGGTGCAGATAGTTCAATATTAACTCCAAAGTGCTATGGCTGATACCCTTGGTAAAACTGATATCAATGTTTTGATGTTCCAGCAACCGCAGATGGAGCCGGACCCGGCTGATGATATCGGGCGCTTTGATGGGCTTCAAGGCAAAGTCACTGGCTCCAGCAGCCAGAAACTCGTCGGCCACCTTTTGGCACTCGTCGATGGTGAACACAATAATAGGAACTGTCGCGGACATCTGCCGCAGCATCCGCACGCCGTCCACCCCATTGATACCGGGCATATGGTAGTCGATGAGCACAATAGTGGGTCGCTGCTGGGTAAACAGCTTCAACCCTGTATTCACGTCGCAGGCCGTGATGGTATTCCATCCCTGCGTGCGGAACAGGGTTTTGAGGGCAAAACAGATGTCCTCCTCGTCGTCAATACATAAGATCGTTGTATTTTGATCCTGATCCATTGCGCTACTCCTCCCTCGGTATTTCGATTGTGATAACGCTCCCTTTTCCTTCCGCGCTCTGTATATTGATTTTACCGCCCAGGCGCTCTACAACATTCCGGACAAAAAACAGTCCCAGCCCACTGGAACCGGCATCAGAATAGCCCCTGGCCCATATCTCTTTCAGTTTTTGCTCCGCGATTCCTTTTCCGTTATCAATAACCTGAAATCGGGTCCAGTCATCCCGGGTATCTGAACGCAGTGTAATATTGGGCGCACGTCCCTTTTCCACAGCGTGGGCGGCATTCTGAACAAGATTTACCAAAACACGGGAAAACAGTATCCCGTTGACCCGGACTCTGGCCTCTGGCTCAGCCACTTCCAGGTGTACATACCCGGCGTAACTCTCAATGGAAATCTGTGCCAAGGTCCGTTTCAGCAGCTTCTCCACCGTGACCAGAGTGGTTTTGTCCTGATAGAGAATCTCTGAAATCATCTGGCTCATCTGGTCTACGGCATTTTCCACTCGGCCCAGCAGCTCCGTCTGATCAGACTGGCCCTTCTGTTCACACATCAGCTTGCAGGTTCCCACCAGGGTCTGTACAACAGTCAGCGGGGATTTCAGGTCGTGGACCAGATGCTGAATCTCCTGATAGGTCCGGGTCCTCATTTCGTTCATGCGTGCTTCGGAGCGGATGGCGGCGTTCTGCTCTTTCAAGGCGTCCATTTCACGCAAATAATTTTCGTCCCGCAGCAGTGTAAACAGCAGTATGGCACAGAACGCAAACAGCAGTATCCCCAGGATCCCCATCGTGTTCAGTGCGGATTCCCCGTCCAGCAGGCGGCCTGCCAGCTTGACAGCTTGGGACATCTCGCCCCGCCCGACGGGCAGGACGGAAGCTGCGGGCATGATGTCAAAAAACTGCCACGCAGCCAGCTCAGTAGCTACAAAAGCTGTCTTTTTTGTTATGGAAATATATTTGTAGTCCAGCTTATCAAACAGAATAATAAAAAATGCTGCAGCAATGGCGGGCAGTCCAAAATCGTAGTAAATGCCATACACCAGATTAATGCCCTGATATGCAGCATACAGCAGCAGCAAAATCAGTCCGGCATTGCAGTACCACACCTCACGTTTGTTCCAGCGAAATTCCAGGGCGTCCGTCACCAAGAACGCTCCGCAATAGTGGGGCAGGGCTCGCAGGGTATTTAGTGCTACAAGGCGCAGACCTGCATCAATCAGGTCCAGCCTTTCTCCGTTTAGCAGAGCCGAATGCAAAAAACGCTGTACCCGGAAACTGTCTACTGTAAACAGCAGTGGCATGAAAAAGGTCAGGGCTATCAGCCCAAAGCCGGCCACAAGCTCACTGCGGCTGTGCACAAATACAGCCGTCTTCCCAATTTCCCCTACTTTTTTCATAGCGGTACCCTTTCAATTTCCAGCAACTGGCGGATGGTGGAAACGGACAGGTATCAGGACCGTGCCCCAAAGGGCGGTCCGTCCTCCCGCCGTAAGCGGCGGAAGCCAAGCCAAACTGTGGCGAGTGCTCCGGCCAAACATATAACCGCCCCCCATTTCGGATAAACTGTCTCAAAATAAATGGCGCTCTCCCCCGGAGACAAGAGTTCTTCCGGATCAAAGGTCAATCCGTAATCTGCTGCTAACTGCTTGATATTCAACAGGTGGATCACCGGAAGGCCCTGGGCATTGTACAGCTGAAGCAGTCCGCTTCTGTCAGAGAAATTGCGAACCGTCCCCGGGGAAATGACTCCGCAGGAAATCATCTCATCCTCCAGTCCCAGCGTCGAGATGTTGCCCCCCACACCGATAAAGCATTTAATGGGACCTTCTGTCTCATAGAGTTTCATGCGTGCAGACAGGTTTTTATCAAAGTCCGGTTCTTCCATGACCGGCACGTCATAGCTGCGGATTCGGTTCAAAGTCTGTTCCCGCAGCTCCGGGTCCATCTCTATCCCGCAGTCGTAGTCCCCGCCTGGGGTAACGAGAGAGGGCCCCCGGTTCAGCATCCCCACCTGGTGCAGGCGGCACACCATATCCGGGAAGGTCAGCTCCGGTTGATTCGCCCCATAGGTGGAGGCCCCCACTGAAGCGATATAAACGCATTTGACATCAACCGCCTGACAGGCGGCCAGCACCGCCAGGTTCATGGCCGGGAAACTGCCAGAAAAGCCCGCCCCCACTGTGTCTCCAGGCTGTATTCCCGCTTGGTTCAGCAGCTCCACCGCTAAAGCGGCCATATCCGGGTTGCAGGTGGTTCGCTTGGCGGCCGGGTCTCCCAGGGTGGTAGTAATCAATGTGTAGCGCTCTCCCATAAGGCCGGTGCCGTGGAGGTCCTCCTCCGTCAGCTCCAACCCGGCCTGGGACTTCATTTCCTTGACCGCGTCCATCCATTCCCCCATAAGATTGGCCGCTTTAATCTTTAGGCTGTAGTCTGCCGTTTTCTCCGTTCTGGCCCCAGCAGTGGTCAGGACTGCTCCCACAAGCAGCCATACCGCCGCAAGGCAGAGGATCAACCGCTTTGCTCTCTCCATCGCCTACCTCCTTAACAGCAGCATACAGAGAAATGTGGCCCCAGTGGTGATAATCAGGCTCAGCCCCGTGTTTAAAAAGCCCTGACGGTCAAATTCCCGTGCCAGCAGTCCGGGCAGAATAGTACCAATCACGGAAACAGACAAGCCAAGCTCCCCCACACCCCAGGAAAAGAAAAAGGTCAGCAGCAGCAGCAGGGCAAAGCGCCGCCGGCCATACAGGATTATGACGTTGGAGAGCAGATGGCACACCCCAACTGCCGCCGCAGCACTGGCAAGGGTAAAGAACAGCCGGACAGGATTCTGAAGGTTCAGTGCCAGATAGCCGGAAATAACCAGACCCGCAGAATAGCCGGTCAGCTCCGTGTAAATCAGGCTGATAATTACGCTAAGTATAATCACTTGACTATACAAATGGAGCCCCCTCCTTTCGGATACGGGCCATCAAAGCCCGACCCTCTCCCGCGATATTGCCTACCGCGAATACAACACAGTTTTCATCCGGGGCGGTGAGATCCAGGACAGAAGCGCCGGAAAACCGTCTGGCCGGGATGGAGTGTCGTTTCAGCTCCAGCGCCATATATCCCTGGGAGGCCCCCAACAGCCAGACCTCTGAGGGTGCCAGTGCCATACAGACCTGAAGCATATCCTTCGTCCGGCTGCCTCGGTCCGCCCGGTTGTTGACCAGAAGAATCAGTCTCCTGCCAGCCCAGTTGTGTCTCTCCTTCAGCTTTTCCCACACGATGCAGGTGGACTGCACATCGTTGATGGACAGCCCGTTGACCCAGACGGCGCGATAGAGCTTGTGTATGGTCAGTGCGTAGGGGTCCCGCTTATATTGGGCCATACCGGACAGGGCAATGTCCCGGCTCACGCCCAAATACTCGCAGACTGACAGCGCCAGCGCAATATTTTCCGCAAAGTCGAACGGCGGTTCCGCTCCGGTGGGGTATACGGGGATAAAGCTGCTCCCTAGCTTTTGGGCCGCATGGGCCAGCTGCTCCCGCCGGGTCTCTTCCCCGGTAAACAGGACGCCGTTTTGTGGAACTGTGCTGCTCAGGGACCTGCAGATTTCCGTCAAAGTGTTTCCCATCACATCCGTGTGGTCCCGCCGCACATTGGTAATGACTCCGATATCCGCCCGCAGAATACGGTGCTGGGCGGCAAATTGCAGCTCCGGCTGGAGCGCCATACATTCAATGACCAAGACCTGAGCGCCCTGCCCGGCGGCCTGGCGGAGAATCCTGATCTGTTCCTTGATATTGGCCTTCCCCCGGCGTGCCAGAGACTCCTCGTCCCCGTTGACGCCGATGACCATGGGGTCTGTGCCGGTGGTTTTGCAGAAGACCCTCAGTCCGCCCGCCCGCAGTCCGGCGTCAATCAGGCGGCAGACTGTGGATTTTCCTCGGATGCCATTGACGTGGACCACATGGGCCAGCCGCCCGCGGGCCTTGGCTGCGCACCGGTTTTCCCACAGCAGATAACACAGCCACAGCAAAGTCAATCCCAAAATAAGCCAAGGCATGGACTGTGCCTCCTTTTTTCGCATTCAGCCTGAAATAAATATGAGAGTAATTCCAAACCAGATAAAACCGCCTTGATTTCTTTCTGATCTTCTCATATAGTTAAAAGAAGTATGAACGGGAGGATCAGCATGAATAAAATTTTTCTATGGGCAGCGATAATATGTCTGCTTCTTTGCGGCTGCGCCAGGCCAAAGGGACCTTATGGACTAGATGCCGAACACATTCAGGCAGATACAGAGTATCTGTGCAATGAGATCGGAGACCGTCCAACGGGAACGGAAAAAGAACGTGAAGCATGCGACTGGCTGGAAAGCCGGCTTGAAGACATGGGGTTCTCTATGGAGACGAATACCTTAGAGCGTACACCCTTCCGCAGTCTCTTTGATTTGACCAGCGAAAATCTGATTGCAAGATGCAACCCTGGCGCAGAGGGACCGGTCATCTGCGTCATGGCTCACTATGACAGTGTGGAAGGATCCCCGGGCGCGCGGGACAACGCCTCGTCTGTGGCTGTTCTGTTGGAATTGGCCCGTTATCTTGGGCCGTATCGAAGTGAATTAAGGGGAGAAATGCGTTTGCTGTTTCTTGGCTCGGAGGAAAATGGATATCATGGTGCCTCAGCTTATGTAGAAAATCTAACGCAGGAGGAGCGGGAACGTCATCTTGCGGTTTTCAATATGGAGAATAGCGCCGCTTCCCCCGGCCCCGGAGCTGTCTTAACCTGTGGGACCTTAGGCGGGATTGCAAATGGAGCATATCAAGAGGGGAATTTCCTGGAGCCCATGCCCAACTTGGCTTCCCGGACGCTCAGTCAGGCTTATGAGCATTGTTATAAAGGAAATCCTCTGCCAGTCTATCACAGAGGTATGAGCGATCATGTGATTTTTCACCAGGCAGGCCTTGAGGCAGCCAACATCAGCTGGCGTTTTTTGGACGAAGAAGGCCTTATCACTGTCCCTCCGGAGTATCATTTGCCTACCGATATACCTGAAACTATGGATTTCGATGCAGGTGCAATAACCGGCGAGTGCATCTTAGACGCTGTACATTTGTTAACCAAACAGTGATAATTCTACATTAACATGATAAATGAGCATATTTTAGTACGTCAAGAGAGAAATATGAGAAAAATAAAGCTAGTAAAATAATAACTTGATTCTGCTGTAAAACCAGCTGTTACTTGGCCGGTTGCCCTGTTGTATAACGGACTCTTTTTTACAACGGTTCTAGATGATGTCTACACAAGATACCGGAATTGAGATAGAATGGAGAGATCTAAATAAGGACAGGTGTGAAAAAGATGGAAGCTTCCTACCACCGACACGACAT
>CANPFP010000019.1 GCA_947573385.1 uncultured Bacillota bacterium
TCTGGACCATCTGCTGGGCCTCAGCGATCTGCTGGGCGGCGTCGTTGTTGTTATAGAAGGTGGCCTTATAGCCGTTTTCCTCGGTGAAGGTGGAGCGCATGGCCGCGTCGTTGGCGGTGCGGTAGCCGGACTCGTTGGGGTCGTTGTTGATGACGCCAACGGTGATCAGCTCGCCGGTAGGAGTGGTGGTGGGAGTGCTGCTGGAAGCGCCGCCGGAGGAGACGCTGCCGGAGGACTTGTCGCTGGAAACGCTGCCGTCGTCGCCGTTACCGCCGCCGCAGGCCACCAGGGACAGAGACAGCGCTGCAGCAAGTGCAAGGCCAAGAACTTTCTTCATTTTCATTTCATATTCCTCGCTTTCTAAAATTTTGTGCTGGGGTCTAACTGGAATCAGTATAGCATTTGTATTTCCTTCCGTCAATTATTTGTATCGAAGTATTTGAACTTCTAGGAAATAAACAATACAAATTTGAAGCGATATCATCATAAAAAAGATACAAATTATAACTTCTCCATTAAGAAGTTATAATTTACTGTGAAAACAGTAAATTATAAACACTTTTTCGCGAGGAAAATCCTGATTCATTAAAGCGAAAATTAAAAAAAGAACAGGTCAACTTGCATAAAATACCCCTTACCTTTAGAAGTTTTTTGACAAGGCATAATATTGTGACAAATTTATACCAGGCTGTATCCCTGTTTCCTTATGCAAAAACCTCAAAACCGGCCGGAGGAGAATTTACATGTAACCTGATATGATGGAGAAGATTAGTACAAATTATTTGGTGTTGTACAAATCGGGTGAATATGCTATAATACTACGGCAATCAGATAAAGGAGGCCGGCCTATGGCTCCCAAATACCAGTCTATCGCCGACTCTCTGCGGCAGGAGATTGAAAATGGCGTATACACCAGCAAACAGTTGCTCCCCACCGAACAGCTGCTGTGCCAACGCTTTCAAATCAGCCGGCAAACGGTCCGCCGGGCCCTGTCTGTCTTAGAGGACGAGGGCCTTATCACCCGCCGCCAGGGCAGCGGTTCCCGGCTGCGGAAACGCACCCGGCCAGAGACCCTGCTCAACTGTACCATCGCAGTGGTAACCACCTATATCAGCGATTACATCTTTCCCGACATCCTTCAGGGTATGGAGACCGTCTTGGCCGCCAACAGCAGTGCTCCGCTCCTCTTTGCCACCCAGAACCAGATTGCCATAGAGCGCAAAATCCTTCAAACTCTGCTCACAATGAAGGGGTTGGACGGCGTGCTGGTGGAGGGGAGCAAAACTGCTCTGCCTAATCCCAATTTAGATCTGTACCAAAAGCTGATCGGTCAGGGGGTGCAGCTGGTCTTTCTCAACGGGACTTATCCGGAACTGGCGGATACCCCCTCGGTGCTGGCGGACAATTATGGCGGTGGAAGGCTTCTGGTGGAGTATCTCCATCAGAAGGGCCACCAGAACATCGCCGGAATTTTTAAAAACGACGATATGCAGGGCACTCTGCGCTACGCAGGCTATGCAGAGGCCCTGCGGGATTTGTCCCTGCCCCTGGAAGACAGTCAAATCTGCTGGTATAACACCGAGGACAGAAAATCCTTCCTTTCAGAGACCTTTGTAGACTCTGTCCTGGACGACCTGGCGGGCTGCTCTGCCATCGTCTGCTATAATGACGAAATTGCGTTTCGTATTGTCTCTCAGCTGAAAAAGCGAGGAATCCGGCACCCGGAGGAAATGGCTGTTGTCAGCTTTGACAACAGCCAATACAGTGAGCTGGCCCCAGTCCGGATCACCTCCCTTTCCCACGGAACGCAAAACATTGGGGAGTTGTCCGCCACGCTGATGCTCCGGCTGCTTCGGGGGGAGGAGTGCCACTCCGTGGTGGTTCCCTGGGTTTTGGCGGAAAAGGAGAGCAGCTGATTCCATATAAGAAACAAGGTGCGGAGAAGCTCCTGAGAATGGTCTCCTCCGGCGCCTGAATTTATTTTTTACGTGGTAAAAAATTGTTGTCTTACATAGCGCCTGCGTTGTCTATATTGTTTACGGTATAGCAAAACAGCGGTCCCGGCAAATGATGTCTAGTCATTTGCCGGGACCGCTGTTTGCTGTTTAATCCGTTCATCTGTTCTGCTGCTTATCCAGCGTAATAGGGGCATCTTTACCCGGCGGTCCCTTCACCAGATAGACCGTCATAGAATCCAGATATTTTCTGATGTCGCCGCTGTAAAAGTCCATTAGCGCATCCAGGTCCTTACAGCAAAACTCCAGCAGGACCTCCTTTCCGCCACTGATGATTGTTTCACACCGGATAATTTCAGGCACGGAGTCTATATAATCATAGAACCTTGGGAGCATCACATTATAAACCCCTCCCAGCATAAAGCCATGTACCGTTATTCCCAACTGTTCCATATCCACCAGAGTGCGGTAGCCGCGGATTACCCCTCTGTCCTCCAACCGTTCCATCCGCCGGACCACGGCTGTCACACTCAGATGCACCTCTCTGGCAATGTCGCTCAGCTTTATGCGGGCGTTGCCCTGAAGCAGGGTCAATATCTTAAGGTCAACAGCGTCCACCAATCCAATTCCCCCTTTTTCGCGCACATCATTTTTAATGCTTCATTATATATCATTTGCTCCGGAACTACAATTTAAAATTTAATCTTTTTTACACTAAATGGATAAAAAATTCCCGCTTCCAGGTCGCATTTTACTTTTTTCACAATTGTGGCCTGGAATATGGGACTGATATAATGCAAACAGGCTAACGAAACCGGTCGGGTGTACAACTTCCGGTTCGAGACACCGAGATTTGTTTAGGAGGAATGCAGCTTGCGTAAGATTAAAATCGAATTTCCCAAAGCACGCATCACCGTCTACGCCACCGTCCTGGAAGACAAGTTCCCCGAGTTGGCCGACGAGTTCTGGGAAAAGATTGCCCAGCCCATGGAGTGCGAGGCGCACAACACCCTGTCCACCGGCGATTATGTCCAGTGTCGTCCGGTTCCCCCCTACCATGTCCCCAAGTATGTGGGTGACCAGTCCAATCCTCTGGGAGGAGACAGCGTCCCCGCGCTGTGTGACTGTGTCAACGGCGACATCGCATGGTCCGGCTGGTACTTCGCCATGACCTACGGCCCCTGCACTGAGCCCCTGCCCAACATGGGGCCCATCATGGCAAAGGTTGATCCCGAGTATTTGGAGGAGTTCCACCGGGGTGGCCTGGACTGCTGGAACCACACCTATCTGTACCATGAGCTGGCCACCGTTATTTTCAGCAGAGGGGAGGAGTCGTAATGTCTGTGAATTGGAAAGATTTAAAGCGCGAGATCCATGATGAGGTGGAAAAGGTGTGGCTGAAAGAGCCCGTTGAGGTCACCATGAGCAAGCTGGGCATTTTCCCCAGCGGCGCCGGCACCAACAACCAGTATCTGGGCAACCTGTTTTTCCTGAACGCCGATACCCAGGCCATGGGCTGGTGGACCATCGAACCCACCATGTACTGCGTGCTGGGTGACGACATGTTCTCCCTGGATGTGTGCAAAAAGCTGTTTGACTATCTGAACGGCCCCATTGCCCATCTGCTGGGCGACGTCCTGGAGCCGAATTGCCCTGCTCCCTGGCTGAATATGCCCAAGTTTGCCTACTTCCACGATAGGATCATCGAATCCTACCCCACCATTGAGTCCAAGGAGGACTTCCGTGATCTGCTCTGGTCCTGGTTCTGCTATGTGAACCGGATTAACAGCTGGTTCTATACCGTCCTCCCCTGGGAGCTGGGCAAAAATCTCCAGCGCAAGGACGTGGACGACGTGGCCCAGCTGGCCGGTCTCCTTGGCTATAGTCTGGAGAAGCGGTGATCCCCCTCTTCACCGTCTTCTCTCTGTACCTTCTCTTCGCGCAGTCAGGCCTACAGCGGTTTGACTGGTTCCTCTTCATTCTAGCGTCAAATTGCCTGGTTTTGCCCGGTGACCTGACTAAACAGCAGTCTCCTGGCATAACCAGGCATATTTTAAATAAGAGACGGCACTATAGAAAAGAGGTCTGATATATGAGTGTTATTTTTAACCCCGTTGTTCTATCTGTTATCGTTTTGTGTGTACTGTGCCTGTGTAAGCTGAATGTGATGTTCTCCCTGGTTATAGCCTGCACGGTGGGCGGATTGACGGCCGGCCTGGATTTGATGGACACCATCGTCCCCACCATGCTGGGAGGTTTTAGCAACAACGCGGAGGCCGCCATGGCCTACATCCTGCTGGGTACTTTCGCTTCCTGTCTGGCCTATACTGGAGTGACGGATATCCTCTCTAAAAAAATAGCCCAGACCGTGAAGGGCAGCAAGCTGACCCTGGTCATCATTATGATCGTGATTGCCATTGTCTCCCAGACCATTATCCCCATCCACACTGCTTTCATCCCCATCCTGGTTCCCCCGCTGCTGGGCATGATGAACGGTATGAAGATGGACCGCCGGCTGATGGCGGGCGCACTGGTCTTTGGCATGATGCCCTATGTGGGCATTCCTGTGGGCTACGGCCTGATCTTTATGAACATTGTGACGGATGAAATGGCGGCCAACGGCCTGAATGTGGCTGTCTCCGATGTCATTGCCGTCAACTGGATGCTGGTCCTCTGCTTTATCCCCGGCATGGTCTACATCTGGTTCCGCTACCGCAAGCCCCGTGAGTACAGCAGCGCGCAGGCGGACCTCACCGCTTTTGACGAGATCAAGTCCACGCAAATGGGCAAGGACCACTACATTGCCCTCCTGGCTGTTCTGGTCACCACTGTGGTTGAGGTCATCACCCAGTCCCTCACTGTCTCCGCTGTAGCCGGTCTGCTTGTCATGTTTCTCAGCGGGGCGGTTAAATGGGGGGACATTGAGACCCGCTTCGCAGATGGTATTCACATGATGGACAATATCGCCTTTGTCATGCTGGTGGCCGGCGGCTTTGGTCAAGTGATGCGTGCCACTGGCGGCGTGGAATCGCTGGTCTCCAGTGCCGCCGCGGCCATGTCGGGCAATAAGCTGATCTCCGCCGCAGTGGTTACCCTGATCGGTCTGATCGTGACCATGGGCATCGGTACCTCCTTTGGCACCGTTCCCATTTTGGCGGTGCTCTACGTCCCCCTGTGTACCCAGCTGGGATTCTCGCCCCAGGCTACCATTATCCTGATGTCCGCCGCCGCCGCGCTGGGCGATGCCGGCTCCCCCGCCTCTGACGCCACCCTGGGCCCCACCTGCGGCCTGAACGCCGACGGCCAGCATGACCACATCTGGGACACCTGTGTCCCCTCCTTCCTCACTTTAAATATCCCATTGATGGTAGGCGCCGTCCTCATTGCGCAGTTCCTTTGACGGATTTGTATTTAGATAGAAGCCGTCGTCCAAAATGGACGGCGGCTCAGCTTGTCGAAAAAGTCTGCCTACTGGCAGACTTTTTCGACAAGCTGAGACAGTTGGATAAAACCAACTGTCTTTTTTAGGAAACATTTCACAAAAGTGAATAAGAAACCCCCTCTAAGTCAAAAGGCTCCCCCCTTGGAATTGAGCGGTGTCTTTGATAGACTGTCATTACCAATAAAAATTCAAATGGTAAACGTGTAAAAATTCATCGAAGCGTAAAACAAAAAGGAAGCCGGTGATCAAGGAATGAATGAAACCATCGTATCCATGAAGGGGATTTGTAAATCTTTTCCCGGCGTCAAAGCGCTGGACCATGTTGATTTTGAGCTGCGCTCCGGAGAAGTCATGGCCCTGCTGGGGGAAAACGGTGCGGGTAAGAGTACTCTGATGAAAGTGCTCAGCGGCGTTTACCAGCGCGACGAGGGGAATTTGGAGATTTTCGGGAAGGAGTACGGGGACCTGACCCCCAAGCTGGCCCAGGAGGTGGGCGTGGCCATCATCCACCAGGAGCTGAATATGTGCAAGCACCTGTCCGTGGCGGAAAATATGTTTTTGGGCAGAGAGAAGCGCAGGGGCATCCGGCTGGACAACGCCAGCATGGAAGCCGAGGCCAAAAGCATCCTGGACGAGCTGAAAATTGATCTGGACCCCAAACAGGTGGTGGGCGAGCTGCCCGTGTCCAAGCAGCAGATGGTGGAGATTGCCAAGGCCCTGTCCACCAACGCCAGAGTGCTGATTATGGATGAACCTACCTCCGCCCTCACCGCCCGGGAGATCGACGACCTGTTCCGCATCATCAAGGAGCTGAAGTCCAAGGGCTGTGGAATCGTGTACATATCCCACCGCCTGGAAGAACTCCAGCACATCGTTGACCGGGTGACCATCATGCGGGACGGCCAGTACATTACCAGCATGGACTTTCAGGGCGTGCCGCTGGACGAAATCATTGCCCACATGGTAGGCCGTGAGATTAAAGAGAAGTTCCCCCGAGTGTCCTGTAAAAAGGGCAAAAAGGTGTTTGAGATAAAGGGTCTCAACGCCGGGCGCATGGTACGGGACATCAACTTTTCCCTCTACGAGGGGGAGATTGTGGGCTTCGCCGGGCTGATGGGCGCGGGCCGCACCGAGACCACCCGGGCTATCTTCGGCGTGGACCCCAAGGAAGAGGGCACGATCATCCTGGACGGCAAAACGGTGACCATCAAAAATCCCCGGGACGCCATTCAGGCGGGTATCGTCCTGGCCCCGGAGGACCGGAAAAAGGACGGCCTGTGCACCAAGCTGTCCATCCGGCACAACATCGCCCTGCCCAACCTAGACTTTTTGTGCAACAAACTCGGCGTAATCCAGTGGGGCAAGGAGGCTGAGACCTGCGCCAAGGCGGTGCAGGACCTGAGGATCAAAACCCCCAACGTGGAGATTAACGCCGCCAACCTCTCCGGAGGCAACCAGCAGAAGGTGGTGGTGGGCAAGTGGCTGGCCCGGAACTCCCGGGTGGTCATCTTCGACGAGCCCACCCGCGGCATCGACGTGGCGGCCAAGGTGGAGATTTACCACCTGATGAACGAGCTGAAAAAGCAGGGCATCGCTGTGATGTTTGTCTCCTCCGAGATGCCCGAGGTCATGGGCATTGCCGACCGTATCATCGTCATGTGTGACGGGCGGATCACCGGTGAGCTGATGGCGGAGGACGCTACCCAGGAGAAGATTCTCTCCCTGGCCACCCAGTTTGAGAAGAAAATCGCCATTTAAGGAGGGCTGAAAGAATGAATACAACAAAACCGAATCCCTTGAAGCGCATCCTGAACACCCGGGGTATGGGCGGGGCGCTGACAGCCTTCGCCGGCTTGATTGTCATCTACATCGCCTTCGGCATCATTAACCCCACCGTATTCTCCGGGCAGAACATCATGAACCTGCTGCGCTCCATGTCTAAATATCTGCTCATCGGCATCGGCCAGAGCTACATCCTGATTACCGGCAACATCGACCTGTCCATCGGCTCGGTGGCGGGCATGAGCGCCATGATCTCCGCCACCCTGATGACCAAGGGGATTCACCCCATCGCCGCCATTCTGGTCACCCTGGTGTGCTGTCTGGCCATCGGCGTGCTCAACGGCCTGCTGGTGGGCAAGTGGAAGCTGCCCCCCTTCATCGCCACACTGGGCACCATGTTCGTGGCCCGGGGCGTGGCCTACATTGTCAACCGCAACCGCAACACCGACGCCATCGTCTCCGGCATCGGCAAGGAGGCCGCCGACTCCTTCGGCAACTTCTTCTACTACGGCTCCACCTTCGGCATTTACAACACCTTCTGGATTGCCATTGCCCTGTTTGTGGTGTTTTTCTTCCTGCTGTCCGGCACCCGGACGGGCCGCCACATCTACGCCATCGGCTCCAATGTGGACGCGGCCAAGCTGTCCGGTGTCAGCGTGCTGTCCACCACCACCAAGGCCTATCTGGTCAGCGCCTTCTGCTCCTTCGTAGTGGGTCTGATTCTGTGCGGCCAGGCCGGCATGGGCAACATGGAGGCCGGCAACATGTATGAGATGTACGGCGTGGCCGCCGGCGTCATCGGCGGTGTGTCCCCCCTGGGCGGCACCGGCATCCTGCTGGGCACCCTGGCCGGCGCAGCCGTGTGGCAGACCCTGGAGAACGGCCTGAACATGATCGGCGCCCAGGTGGGCATCCAGCGGCTGGTCATCGGCATCATCGTTGTGGTGGCCGTGTTCCTGGACGTGGTGGTCCGCAACGGCGCCCGGAAGAAGCCCGCCAAGGCCGGCTGAGCCAACGGAAATTAGACACCGTCAGGTGCTAATTATAAAAAAATAGGAGGATTTATGATGAAAAAGCTTACAGCAATTCTGTGTGCCGCCTGTCTGATGCTCACCGCCATGACCGGCTGCACCAAGCAGAACAATCCCAGCCAGAGCGGAGGCTCCGGCGACATGATCGCCCTGATTACCATGGACTCCATCGACCAGCACTGGATTACCCTGAACGAGGGCGCCCAGAAGGCGGCCGCCGAGCTGGGCGTCAACGTCCAGTTCATGTCCCCCAACACCAAGGACGACGCCCAGCAGATCGAGTGCGTCAACAACGCGGTCAGCGCCGGCGCCAAGGCCATCATCGTGGCCGCCAACGGCCCTGACGCCATCTCCTCCGCCCTGAAAGAGGCCAAGGACAAGGGCGTGAAAATCGTCTATGTGGACTCCCCCGCCAATGTGGACGCCGAGGCCACCTTCTCCACCGACAACAAGGCTGCCGGCAAGACCGCCGGTGAGGAGATGAAGAAGGCCCTGGAGGGCAGCGGCACCACCTCCGGCAAGATTGGCATCATCAACGTCAATGCCGCCACCGACTCCTGTGTGGCCCGTGAGGAGGGCTTCCGCTCCGCCTTTGAGGGCTCCGGCTTCGAGCTGCTGGAGACCCAGTACGGCGAGGGCGACGCCGCCAAGTCCCAGTCCATCGCCGAGAACTACATCACCCAGGGCGTGGTTGGCATCTTCGGCTGCAACGAGGGTTCCACCACCGGCGCGGGCAACGCCATCAAGGCTACCGGCAAGGCCGACATCGTGGGCGTGGGCTTTGACAAGTCCGACGCCATCCTGGGCCTGATTGACGACGGCTATCTGCTGGCCACCATGGCCCAGAACCCCGACGTGATGGGCTACGAGGGCGTGAAGGCCGCCGTGAAGGCCATCAACGGCGAGAGCCTGGGCGGCGCGGTTACCGACACCGGCGTGTCCGTGCTCACCAAGGAGGGCGGCTCCGCCAGCTCCACCGGTACCACCGCCAGCCAGGAGTGGAAGATCGCCCTGATCACCATGGACTCCATCGACCAGCACTGGGTCACCCTGAACGAGGGCGCTCAGGCCAAGGCCAAGGAGCTGGGCGTGTCCGTCACCTTTATGTCCCCCAATACCAAGGACGACGCCCAGCAGATCGAGTGCGTCAACAACGCCGTGGCCGGCGGCTATAACGCCATCATGGTGGCCGCCAACGGTCCCGACGCCATCTCCGCCGCCCTGAAGGAGGCCCAGGCCAAGGGCGTGAAGATTGTCTATGTGGACTCCCCCGCCAACGTGGACGCCGAAGCCACCTTCTCCACTGACAACAAGGCCGCCGGCAAGACCGCCGGCGAGGAGATGCGGAAGGCCCTGGAGGGCAACGGCACCACCTCCGGCAAGATCGGCATCATCAACGTCAACGCCGCCACCGACTCCTGTGTGGCCCGTGAGGAGGGCTTCCGCTCCGCCTTTGAGGGCTCCGGCTTCGAGCTGCTGGAGACCCAGTACGGCGAGGGCGACGCCGCCAAGTCCCAGTCCATCGCAGAGAACTACATCACCCAGGGCGTGGTGGGCATCTTCGGCTGCAACGAGGGCTCCACCACCGGCGCGGGCAACGCCATCAAGGCCAACAGCAGCACCGGCATCATCGGCGTGGGCTTCGACAAGTCTGACGCCATCCTGGGCCTGATCGGCGACGGCTACCTGCTGGCCACCATGGCCCAGAACCCCGACGTCATGGGCGCCAAGGGCGTGGAAGCCTGTGTGCAGGCTCTGGAGGGCACCTCTCTCGGCGGCGCGGTCACCGATACCGGCGTATCTGTGCTGACCAAATAAACTCCACATACCAAAAACAGCAGGAACGCCGGTTTCTCCCGGCGTTCCTGTTGAATTTAACGGCAAGTAATGATACAGTAAGAACATATCTTTCGCTGCATTCCTGCACGCTGTCCTATAACAGGAATTTTCGGCAGAGCATCATGTGGAAAGGAGGGGCCTTATGTGGAAAGTCATTATTGCGGATGACGAAAAGCTGGTGTGCCGGCTGATCGAAGCCCTGGTGGATTGGGAAAAGCTGGATATGCAGATTGTCGGCAGGGCGGAAAACGGCCTGGAGGCCCTCCAGATGGTGGAGCAGTTCCAGCCCCACCTGTTGATTACCGATATCCGTATGCCCGGGTGCGACGGGCTTGACCTCATCCGTCAGGCCAGGGAGCACAACCCCAACATCGAAATCGTTATTATCAGCGGGTACGCCCAGTTTGAGTATGCCCAGACCGCCATCTCTCTGGGCGTGGGCAATTACATCCTCAAGCCGGTGAATCAGGCCGAACTGTATAAGACCCTGCAAAAGATAGCCCTCCGGCTGGAGGCCGGGGCAGAGGCCGGCCCGCACCAGAGCGGCGGCCAGGCCGATCCCCAGCGGCTCCGGGGGTATCTGATCCGGGACCTGCTGGACGGGCGGCGAGAGTTCACAGAGGAAGAACTGGCCAACAATTACCAGTTCCACCTGCGGGGCCGTCAGGCGCAGATGTTTCTTTTAAAGCTGGACCTGGATGAGGGCGAGCCGGGTACGCCGACCCAATCCATCCTCCGCCAGAAGGTGGAGGAGTTATTCCAGAGCGCCGTGCTGCCCGTATGCGCGGAGGGAGCGCTTTACCTGCGCGACTGTGCCGGGTACGGCCTGTTGACCTGTCTGCCCGGCGAGCGGGACCGGGTGCGGCACAGCCTGCGGGAGCTGCTCAAAAAGCTGGAAGCCAACAAAAACCTGTTCGGCAGGGTGGAGTTCACCATCGGCCTGGGCTGTTCCGTGGAGTGCGTCCAGGACCTGGCGGACTCCCTGGACACGGCCCGGCTGGCGGCAGAGGGGCGGCTGATTGAGGGGCGCGGGCGGATACTGGAGGGGGCGTCCGGCGATTCCGGCGTACCGAGACAGACGATTTTGAACCACTACACCAAGCTGGTGGACCAGGGGATAGAAATGCTGGACGAGGAGCCGCTGCGCCTGGCCAGGGACGGGCTTCGGGCCGCCATGCTGTCCTCCCCCGGAATATCCGGCCATGAGATTCTGGAGCTGGTGCTGGACGCCGGAAAGATTTTTGTCCTGCGGGCCGGAAGCGGGGAGGCGGAAATGTTTCAGAGGCGGTGCGGCCAGCGGGGACGGATGGATCTGCTGTTCCGGGAGCTGGAGCGGCTGCACAGCGGAACCCTCCAAACGCTGAAGGAGCGGCGGGAAAATGAGACCACCCGCCCCATCCGCAGGGCAAAGCAGTTCATCCAGGAGAACTACGGGCGGAATATCACCCTGGAGGATGTGTGCGGGACCGTAGGTTTCAGCTCCGCCTACTTCAGCGCCCTGTTTAAGAAAGAGACAGGAATGGGCTTTTCCAAATACCTCACCGAGGTGCGGATTGACCGGGCAAAGGAATTGCTGCGAGACACCGATTTACCAGTTACGGAGGTATGTCAGGCGGTGGGGTACAGCGACCGGAAGCATTTTACCCAGACCTTCCACAAAATGACTGGCGTAAACCCGGCGGAGTTCCGCCGGCTCTACGGCTGACGGAGGGCGCAGTATGAGACGGGACCGGTTTTGTTATTTATCCCGCCGTCTGCTGGCGGCAG
This sequence comes from uncultured Bacillota bacterium, assembly GCA_947573385.1. Classification (GTDB taxonomy): domain Bacteria; phylum Bacillota; class Clostridia; order Oscillospirales; family Oscillospiraceae; genus Lawsonibacter. The sequence continues at coordinate 11,817 of CANPFP010000019.1, forward strand.
GCGGCGGGACATTGGCGCTGGGGGCGATGCTGCTCCTGGCCCTGTTTGCTGCGGCGGCAGAGCTGGGCGGCTCCTGGTTCATATTCGCTGCGGCGGGTACGGCGGCGGCGGTGCTCCTTCTGGTATGGACGTTCCTGTGGATTGTCAGGCCCTTTTCCTGTCAGGAGAAGGAAACCTGCCGGTTTTTAGAGGGGTACAGCTCCAACAGCGCCCCGAGGGCGGGGGAGGTGTTCCTCTCCCCTGGGGGACGGCAGATGCAGGAGTGTCTGCAAAAAATGCTGGATTCCTCCGAACTGCTGAAGCTGAACAAGCGTCAGGCCCAATACCTGGCGCTTCAAAACCAGATAAACCCTCATTTTCTCTACAACACCCTGGAGAGCATCCGCAGCGAAGCCCTCATCGCCGGACTGATGCCGGTAGCGGACATGACGGAGGCCCTGGCCAGCTTCTTCCGCTACACCATCAGCAAGGTGGAGAATCTGGTCTCGGTGGAGGAGGAGCTGCAAAACTGCGAGACGTATTTTAAAATACAGCAGTACCGCTTTGCGGAGCGCCTTCAGCTCACCATCGAATGTGACAGTGCGGACCGGGAGGAGATCTACAACTGCCGTCTGCCCAAGCTGACCATGCAGCCTATTTTGGAAAACAGCATTATCCATGGTACGGAGTGTAAAATCGGCACAGGCCACTTGAAAATACACCTGGAGCGCACAGGAAAGCTGCTGCTGATTCGTGTCTCTGACGACGGGGTGGGTATGGACGAGGAGACACTGGCGAAGATGAACAGGCGCCTGCAGAGAAGCGCCTGGACCACGGCTTCCCAAAGCGAGCAGCCCGAGGGCGGCATCGCTCTGGTCAATGTAAACAACCGCATCCATCTGTTATTTGGAGAGGAGTACGGCCTGCGGGTGTTTTCCATCCCCGGAGCTGGGACCGACGTGGAGGTTCTGCTGCCCGCCATCACCAGCGACCGGGATGTTCCCAATAAAGCGGCCCTGCGCTCTGTGTAGGAGGGTATATGCGAACAGAAACACTGCGTATGGATCGGGTGAGCTATGAATATCAGGGGGTTACCCAGCTGGATAATTTCAGTCTGTCAGTGTGGGAGGGGGAAATCCTGGGGCTGGTGCCCACAAACAACTGCGGGGTGGAAGCCCTGTTCTCCCTGCTGGTCCACAACCTGCCCCTGCGGTACGGCTATATCTATTACCATGAAAAGCTGGTGAACGACTGGCACGACCATCGGCCGGGACACAATCGGATCAGCGTGATCCGCAACGAGAGCTGTCTGGCCAAGGACCTGACGGTGGCAGACAACATCTTTGTTCTGCGGCCCGGGTTTAAAAAATGGCACATCCGGCCCCGGGTGCTGGAGGAGCAGCTGACCCCTTTTATTCAGGAGATTGGGGTGCCCATTCGGGCAGATGCCTATATCGACAGCCTGACCACCTTTCAGCGGTTTGTGGTCGAGCTGCTCAAGGCGGTGGTGGCGGGAAGCCGGCTGATTGTGCTGGAAAATGTAGACGCCTTTATCAGCGACAGCGAGCTGGCCAAGCTCCAGGAAATTTTGACCCACTACGCCGGAAAAGGCATCTCTTTTCTCTATCTCTCCGCCCACTTTGAGGAGACGCTCCGTTTTTGTCACCGTACGGCGCTGATGTCCAACGGACGCATCCTGAAATGCTTTGACCTGGAGAGCGGCAGCCGGGGCCGGCCTTTCCTGCCCTGCGTGGAGGACTATGACCGCTGGGTCCGGGCCCGGTTAAAGGAGGGGGAGCGGTCCGGCGAAACGGTGCTGGAGCTGCAAGGCGTCTGCCGGGGGAACCTCCGGGATGTCAGCCTGGGGGTGAGCGCCGGGGAATGCGTGGTCATACAGGATATGGACGGATGCGCCCAGAGCGACCTCCTCGCCGTGTTGGAGCATGGCCGTCCGGAGAGCGGGCGGCTGCTGGTAGGAGGAGCGCCGCTGCGCTCCGGTCTGGACCGGAATATCGCCATTGTTCAGGAGCGGCCGATGGAAACCATGCTCTTTCACGACATGAGCTATATGGACAACCTGTGCTTCAATATGGACCACCGCTTCCCCGGAATCTGGACCGACCGGGGGATGTACCGGAGCATTCGGACGGAGTACGCGCCGCTGTTGGGGGCGGAGGTGTTCGATCTGCGGGTGAACGAGCTGACCGCCCGCCAGAAATACGACCTCGTGTTTACCCGGCTGCTGCTTCAGCGGCCAAAGGTGGTATTTTGCATCCATCCCTTTAAAAAGGCCGAGGTGTCCATCCGCAGCCATATCTGGGAGCTGATTGACCGGCTGCTGAAACGGGATATTGCGGTGGTCATTTTGGCGGTAAACCTGGCCGACTCCTTGGCCCTGGCCGATCGGCTGGTCCGGCTGCGCCGGGGCAGCATACAAGAGGTCTACCGGCGCGGAGACTTTGTCAAGCTGCCCATCAGCACCCCCTGGCTGTATCTCCATCAGGAACAGCATGAAACAGAGAAAGCAGCCGGTCAGCAGCCGGCCGGCCACATCACAACAGCGCCGCTCTCTCCATAAAAATTCCCTGCACGATTTTCCAGGCGCCGCTATGCCTTAACATCCCGGCGGAGGACTCCGTCCTCCCATCCCCGTTTCAGCTGGTAGATGCGGTGAAAGTAGACGGAGATGTCGTCCTTCATGCCGCCGTTCAGCCAGTCGATGATATTGCCGAAGCACTCGCATTTGTGGTAGCGGATGAGCATCTCCTTATCCTGCTCATCTACAGGCCGGCCGGCGAAATCGGTCTCCACATAGGTCTTCGCCACATACAAGCACACATCCATCAGGTAGCGCTCGAAAACGTCCCGGCTTATGGAGTTGTAGATGTGCAGCACAGCGCGCCGGTTTTGCAGTACAAATTCCAGCGCCGCATCGAAACAGTCCTCCAGGGAATCAATGGTGGGGTGGGCCTGAATCAGCTCCTCCACCCGGCCGGCGATAATTTCCTCCATCAGGGCGGGCAGGTCCTCATAGTGGTAATAAAAGGAGTTGCGGTTGATTCCGCAGGTTTCCACAATGTCCTTGACGGTAATCCGGTTGAGCGGCCGATCATTTAACAGAGAGATAAAGGTCTCCTTGATGGCTCTTTTTGTATGGTTGGGCATGAAGTTGCCTCCTTCTATACAGCGGCGGGGCAGCTTTTATGGAGTGATGGCGCGGTATGACAGATGCTTTATTGCTTGTATTGTAGCATCAATCGGTTTGACTTTCTATAGGCGTTTGAAAAAATATTAATTTTCCCCCTGAACGGAGGGGGTCTCTTTCACAAAAAAAGACAGCCTTGAGCGGTTCCAAATGGGAACGGTTCAAGGCTGTCTTTGAGATATATGCAGAAGTCGGCGGGATATGCTTTTCAGCTGCGTTTTCGGATTAATAGAGCTTGCTGAGACCGATTTTTTTCTCCACCAGGTAGATTACTGCCGCAGCCACTATAATAAACAGGGTGGAGTAGGCAGAGATAAGGGGGGTAAAGGATTCCGTAATATAGGAATACAGCCGCAGAGGGAAGGTGACGGTTTTCGCGCTCTTCATAAACAGGATGATAACGCATTCATCAAAGGCAACCACAAATGAGAACACCGCTCCGCCCACAATGCCCTGGCGGATACAGGGGAGGGTGACGTGGAACAGGGTGCGAACAGGGGAGGCCCCCAGCACCAGCGATGCCTCCTCAAAGCTGGTATCCAGTCCCACCAGGTTCGCGGTAACCGTTCTGATTACATAGGGCATCTGTATCACCGCATAGGTCAGGCACAGCTTCCAGTAGTTGGTGAACAGCCCGCCAAACAGGACAAAATACTGCAAAAAGGCCACCGCGCTGATGATAGTGGGAATAATAATGGGGGAGAGAAAGACAGATTCAAAAATTCCCTTCGCCCTGCTATTAGACTTCCAAAACCATAGGCTGACCATCGTTCCCAGCACGCAGGCAATCACCACGCTGACCACGGCGATGCGGATGGACAGCAACAGGGAAGAATTGAACTCCGCACTGTGGACGGCCCGTTCAAACCAGCGCAGGGTAAATCCCCGGGGCGGGAAAACCACCCTATTGGTATCACTGAATGCGGTGATTACAACCACCAGCAAAGGGCTGAGCAGAAACAGATATACCAGGAACCGGGCCAGCTTTCCGGCCAGACTTGTCAGCTTCATAGGTTCTCCCCCTCTCCCCGCACGGCGGTGCGCAGCAGCTTTTCAGACCGTGCCGCCTTTCTGGCCTGCCACAGGTCGTAGAGCTTGCCGGAATTGCTGATAATCATGGAGACGATCAGGAAAATGACGGATATGGCGGCGGCAAAGCCCCAGTCGTAGATATAGGTGGCCTGCTGCTGAATCAATGTGGTCATGGTGATAATTTTGCCGTTGCCCAGAGTAACGGGAACCACGAAAGCGGCGGTATTCAGGGCGAATACCAGCATGAAGCCAGACACCAGTCCTGGAATGGTCAGCGGGAAGGTGATGCGGAAAAAGGTGGTCCAAAACCCCGCCCCGCAGACATACGAGGCCTCCTCCACGCTGCGGTTGACGTTTCCGATGGGGCCGGTGAGAATCATAATCATATAGGGCAGCCCGCAGTATACCAGACCCAGCTCCACTGCCAGCAGGGTACCCGTCTCCACAAGGGACATCAGGCCAAACAGCCGCACGGTGATGGGCACCCAGAGGGGCAGAATGGACAGCGCGGTGAGGATGTGTTTTGCCTTGGCATTGACCCGGCAGAGATGGTAAGCCACAGGATAGCCCATCACCGCACAGATTACAGCGGACAGAAAGCTCAGCCCTACAGTCAGGCCTAAAACCTTCCAATAGTAGAGGTCCATCAAAAATCTGGCATAATTGTGCCATGTGAATACCCCCAGCGCCTTGCCCACACCCTGAAATTCAAAAAAGCTCATGTAAATCATTTTGAAAATCGGGATGAGAAACAAAAAGGTGACGTAGGCCAGCGGGATAATCAGATACCAGATGTTCACATAGGACCAGGTGTCTTTTTCTCGTCTCATGGGGCTCCCTCCTTTGCAGCGGCGCAACTCCAAAAGGGCGGGGAAGGGTCAGTCCCCCGCCCTTTTGTCAGACAGCGATTACTTAAATTCCCGATTCCAGCGCTCAATCAGGGCGGGCTTTACACTCTCCAGAGCGGCGGAGTCCATGTAGATCAGGCTGGAAACCTGTTCCTGCCCATAGGGCATGTAGTCCTGAAGCTCCTCGTCGATAACAGTTTTGGAGTTGGAAGGGGCATAGTAGTTGTTCTCGGCGTAGGCCTTTTGTCCCTCGGGGGCCAGCAGCTCATTGACAAACAGATAGGCCAGATCCTTCTTGGTGGAGCCGCTGCTGATGGCCGCCAGAGAGGTCATGGCGATAGAGCCCTCCTTAGGCTGGCAGAACTTCACGTCGTAGCCCTCTTTCATCAGACCAATGGCCCGGCCGTTGGTTTCTACAGAGATGACTATTTCTCCGCTGGAAAGGGCGCTTTCCAGATCGGCGTGCTGGCTGGCATAAATGCCGATATTACCCTTCAGGGATTGAAGCTCGTTGAACAGCTTGTCCCAGTTGGCGGTATCCTCAATGTGGCTGCCCTGAATGCGGGAAACGGCCTCCAGGAACTCCATGCCGCCGCCCATACTGTAGTCGATCATGCCAGCCTTGCCACCGGCATAGGCAGGATCCCACAGATCCAGCCAGCTGGTGGGCTCCTTCTCCACCAGGTCGGCGCGGTAGACAAGACCGTAGGTGCCCCAGTTGGTGACCACGGCGGTGTCATACATAAAGGCTTCCTGATACAAATCTTTGGCGTTTTCAATTTTGCTGGTATCCAGTGTCTCAAGAACCCCCATATCGGTGCCCTGAACCACCTCGAAGGTGTCCACATGGAGCACATCAATGGAGGCGTTGCTGCCCTCTGTGGCCAGCTGGGCCAGGGGGGCCGCACCGCTGACAACCTCAACCTTGGCACCGGTTTTGGTCTCAAAGCTGGGAATCACGTGGTTGCGCAGCGTCTCTTCATAAGTGCCGCCCCAGACCTGAACCACCAACGTCTCACCGGCGTAGGGGAGACCCTCATTGTTCTTGACAGAGGTGTTTCCGCTGTTGGAGCCGGAGGTGCTTCCGCTGGACTGTCCGCCGCCGCAGGCGGCCAGAGACAGGGTCATTGCAGCGCAGAGCAGCAAAGCAGGAATCTTTTTCATTTGTTTTTCTCCTTTCATGTTTGAGGTTGACAGGTTATCTATTCACCAAAATCAGGTTGTTCTCGTCCAGAGAGAAATGGATTGTGTCTCCCTCTCCGCAGTCAACCAGATGCTTGGTTTGTAGATCAATTTCAATCTCCTTTCCCTCTCCCGCGTCCACCAGATAACGCACGGTGGAGCCCAGATAGATGCGCGCGGTCACAGTGCCGGAAACAAGGTTTGGCATATTCTGACCAGAGGCACCAGCCAAAATATTTTCCGGCCGGATGGCAAGGGTAACCTCTTTCCCCGCGGAAAGCCGGCCGGCACCGGGAACAACGGCCTGGATCAGATGTCTGCCTTTGGACTTTACCAGAATCCGGTCCCCGTCCACATGCTGAACAGTGCCCTCAAAGAAATTGGCGTGGCCTACGAACCCGGCAATAAATTTGGTTGCCGGTTTGGTGTACAGCTCAGTAGGAACGGTAATCTGTTCGATTTTCCCTTTGTTCATCACGGCAATGCGGTCTGAGATGGTCAGCGCTTCCTCCTGGTCGTGGGTCACATAAATGGCGGTGACATTCATCCTTTTCAGCAAATTCCGAATCTCAACCCGGGTACGCTCCCGCAGTTTGGCATCCAGGTTGGACAGCGGCTCGTCAAAGAGCATCACCTTCGGCTCCACAATCATGGCCCTGGCCAGGGAGACCCGCTGCTGCTGTCCGCCAGACAGTTCCCGGGGCAGACGGTTTTCCACGCCGCTGAGCTGAACGATGTCCATCATCTCCCGCGCCCGCTCCATCAGCACCTTTTTGTCCCGAATTTTCCGCATTTTCAGGCCGTAGACAATATTTTCATATACGCTGAGATGGGGGAAGAGGGCATAATTTTGAAACACCATAGAGATATCCCGCTTATGGGGGGGAACTCCGTTCATATTTTCTCCCTGAATGCGAATTGTACCCTTGGTGGGCTCAATCAGACCGGCAATCATCCGCAGCGTGGTAGTTTTGCCACAGCCGCTGGAGCCGAGTAAAGAGATAATTTCTCCCTTTTTAATTTGCAGGTCAACGTTGTCGACTGCGATAAAATCTTTATAGTGTTTGGCAACATTGGTAAGTTCCAGCTGATAATCCATGGCAATTCCCTCCCGTGTCGTGCATCATAATGTTGTCGGTTTTCTGTTGCAGACCGGTTAGCTCAATTGCCCGGCCAATTCGGTAAATATTACGCCCAAGGCGTGGGCGCCGGCATCGGGGTAACCCAGGCTGCGCTCCCCCACCGTTCCGGCCCGGCCCATGCGGGCTACGATCTTCTCTGTGCTTTTGGCCCCCTCGACCGAGGCCCTGGCCCCCTCCTGGAACAGCTGAAGCACAGTCAGCTCTGTGCCGGCCTTCTCCTGCCACACCTGGGCACAGGGAATCAGGGCATCCATCAGGGTTTTGTCCCCCACCTGAGCGCCCCGCCCGAAGGAGCGCTCTCCAGTGGCCTGAATCCCCTGAACAACAGCGGCGAGCATCCCGGCAAACTCCCGCTTGCTCAGGCTGTCCTTGCCCTGGCAGTACCGGCCCGCGGCCCGAAAGCCAGCGCCCCAGATGGGACCGGAGGCCCCGCCGCAGTACTCCATAATAATCATGGATGCCTGGAACAGAAACTGTTCCAAGGTAACGCCCTGGGCAGTCAGGCTGTTCCACTCCCGTTTCAGCTGGCGGAAGCCCTTGGCCACACTCATGCCGAAGTCCCCGTCTCCTGCAAAGGAGTCCAGCTCGCAGAAGGCCTGTTCATTCCGGATGATGCAGGCGCTCATCGCGTCCACAATATAGATCAGATTGGACAAGGTGAGCTCGTCGCCGTGAATGACCGCCCATGCGGGGTCGGTTTGGATTTTGTCATCCACCTCAGCAGCCGGCTCCTCCTTCCCAGCCAGGGGCACGTATGGAACGGGAGATTGAGGACCGTCCATGGTCCAGGCGACGGTTTTACAGGAATCAAACAGCAGCTCCTTCAGCTCGCTGTCCAGCTTCAGGATTGAGACGGAGACCCCCGCCATGTCGATGCTGGTCATATAGTTGCCCACCAGAGAGCAGACCACCTGAATTCCGGGGTATTCTGCCAGAATCTGCCGGACGGAGTGGTTCAGCACATACAGCTCCTGGGCGGGAGTAGCGCCCAGGCCATTGATGAGCAGTGCGATTTCAGCCTTCTGCTCCCGATCCAGCCCAAGCTCAGAGAGCAGCTGCCCCGTCATGCGCCGGGCCAGGACGTCGGCACTGGCGAGGGGCTCCCGGGACCGGCCGGGTTCGCCGTGAATGCCCACGCCGTATTCAATTTCCTCCTCGCCCAGCTGGAAGGTGGGCGTCCCTTTGGCGGGTACAGTGCAGGAGGTTTCGGCAAAGCCGATGGTCTTTACATGGTCCGCAGCCCGCTGGGCCAGCTCCTTTACCCGGGAAAGCGCATAGCCCCGCTCGGCAGCGGCTCCGGCAATCTTGTGGACAAAAATGGTTCCGGCAACCCCGCGGCGGCCAACGGTATACAGGCTGTCCTGAACTGCGATGTCATCGTCCACCTTGACGTAATCTACCAGAATGCCGTCCTCCTGCGCCAGAAAGGCGGCGTTTTTAAAATTCATCATGTCTCCGCTGTAGTTTTTGATAATCAGCAGCGCTCCCTTGTTTCCCTGGGTCTGGCGCAGGGCCTGATAGACTTGAATCTGAGAGGGGGAGGCAAATACGTCGCCGCATACGGCCGCGTCCAGCATACCCGGGCCAACAAAGCCGGCGTGGGCGGGTTCATGGCCGCTGCCGCCGCCGCTGATGAGGGTGACCTTGTCAGGGTTCAGGCTGGCGCGGGAGACAACCTTATAGTGACTGTTCCACTTCAAGCCGGGACTGGCTAAGATAAGGCCGTGGCACATCTCAGGAACAATGTCCTCCGGGCGGTTTATAATTTTCTTCATGGTCTGCCTCCTTGTCCGCATTTATATGTCCATTTAGCGAATTATAATACTGGTGTAATAATGCACGAAAGAAACTGAAAAGTCATCGTGAAAACTGTAGAAAAACCGGCCATTTCGATAACTTAATTTAAATATATTGTATATTGATTTTTGCCATTTAGCAATTTAATAATTATTATAGTGTTCATAGGAAAATTGAATGCATGGAGGAAGATATGAGTATTTTAAAATATCGGGCTTTTTTAACTACTATTGAGCATAATAGCTTGACAAAAGCGGCGGAAGTTCTGGGATACACCCAGCCTGGAATCAGCCACATGATTTCATCGTTGGAGCGGGAGCTGGGCTTTCCTCTGCTGGTACGGGCCAAGGACGGCGTTTTCCCTACAGAAAACGCCCGATATTTGCAATATTATATGCAGCAGATTATATCCAACAACGAGGCATTGATGGAAACCGCTTACCAGATTCGGGGAATGGAGCGGGGCTCCCTGAAAATTGGAACCTTTTACAGCACCTCCACCCACTGGCTTCCAGAAATAATTTCAACCTTCTTGTCCGAACACCCAAATATTGTCCTGTGCATTAACGAGGGGACTCACGATGAGATGAATGAGTGGCTCACCCAGGGGAAGGTGGATATAGCTATCACTTCCCTGCCAGTGCCGGACGGCTACGACTTTCTGCCCCTTTGGGAAGACCCCATTTTGGCGGTGGTATCCAAATCAAACCCCTTGGCGCAAAAAGATGCGGTATCTGTGCGGGAGCTGGTGGAGTATCCGTTTATCGTACCGCAGGAGGGGGCGGATGAGAGCATCAGCCAGGTCATGCACGCAGAAAATCTGATCCCCGATATCAGATTCCGCATCAAGGGAGATTTGGCCACCCTCTCCCTCATCGGCCGGGATTTGGGCGTCTCTCTGATTCCTGAACTGGTTATTATTCCTATTCACGACAACATCGCCATTCTGCCCCTGGACAAGCACCACGTCAGAACATTGGGCATCTGCATCCACTCCATGAAGCACGCCGCTCCGGCGGCCAAAGCATTTATTGACGAACTGAAGACGTTTGTTCAGGAGACCTGGGAGGGATATTATCCCTGAAACGGATAAAACTGAACCGCACTGAAAGAGGGCTTCAGTGCGGTTCGGCTTTTGTATAAAAGGTTTTCAAAAATCAGGGAAGAGGGGTACGAAGAGGACAAATTTAAAGGTACTTGGAAAAATCCTGCTTGGCAAAGCCGTTGAACACGCCCCAGGGAATAATAAGGTCCACCCACATATGATGGCGGTTAAAGTACATCAGCGCAGCTTCAGACAGCTTAATCAGCTGCTCCAGATTTTCCACGGAGTCCAGAGCTTTTAGGTACATGTCAAGCAGCTCCCCGGCCATGGGCACGCCGGTGAATACAAAGAACTTTGCCTTGTAATCCAGCAGGTTTTTGGCATAGCGCACCAGGGTATGCAGGTCTACATTCCCCTCCTTGGCGGTCTCGACCAGATAAAACAAAACCTCGTCGCAAAGGGTGCGCAGCTCAGAGTCGGCGTACAGAGCGGTCATCACATACTGGCCGTACACATTGGTGTCGCCGGGGACCACACCGTTGCTCAGGTCATACACATCGCGGGGCATATGCTCCCAGATTGCCAGGCGGCGCTCTTCAAAGGTATCAATAGCAGTTTTCCAGTTCATTGTATAACCCTCCTTACTCAACTTCGCCCACAATGGTCATGATGCTGCCCTGCTTGAGCCAGTTTTTGATGCCGGCCACCTGAAGGGCCTCTTTGCCCTCGATAATACGGCCGATGCGGCTGATGGGCAAAGGTTCGTCCGTGCACACGCCGTAGGGGATGCACAGCTGGCAGCGGGGAGGGTAGTAAGCCAGGTCAAACATGTCCAGGTCGCCGCCGCGGCACTTGTTCTCAAAGCCGCAGGGGTAGGGCAGGGTGCCGAAAATCAGCTGACCGTTCAGCTTGGCGTGCTGCACCACAGCCCGCTGGCCGGGATTGCCCAAAATCATGGAGCATATCTCAGGGGCCTTGTCCACATAGAGTTCCGCGACGATCCGGGTGTCATCAATCATTATTTCCACTTTTTTGTTTGCCATGTCGATCGTTAATCCTTTCATTTTATAATTTTAGTGAATTTCGTTTTATGTCTGCTTTCAAATTTATCATACAGCCGGCGAAAAGATAAAGCAAATGAATGATTTTAATAAGCCAGATTAATTTTTTGAATTCTGCTCAATGCACCGTCCCGACATCCGGGCAGCGGCATCGCAGGCGATAAAACGCCCTTGAAAACGGCACAAAAATCCCCCGGAGTCACAAGACTCCGGGGGATGGATATCAATGCAGGGATAGGACAGGGTCAATTCGGCCGGTCTAAGCGGAAGCTGCGCCGGGTTGATCGTGGCGGTGGAATACAAGCATTTGAAGCGCCAGAATGACAATCAGGCAGGCGATGCCGATCACGTCGGTGACCGGCTGGCTGTCGATAAGCATTACAGCGGCGGCGAAAGAGAACAGCCGCAGCAGGATGTTCATCCGTCCTCTCAGGTAGCCCTCCACGGCGGCAGCGATAAGCAGCACGCCCACGCAGGAGGTGACAACCACCTGAATGCCGTCCAGCAGGCCCACGTTTTCCAGCATCAGCTTCTGATTGTAGACGAACATGTAGGGGATGATAAACCCGGCCAGGGCCAGCTTCACCGAGGCCACCCCTGTCTTCATGGGGTTGCCGCCGGACAGGCCGGCCGCCGCGAAGGAGGCCAGAGCTACAGGGGGGGTCAGGTTGGCAAACATAGCGAAGTAGAAGCAGAACATGTGGGCGGCGATGTCGGGCACCCCCAGCTCCACCAGGGCGGGAGCCGCGATGGTGGCGGTAATCAGGTAGGAGGGGATGGAGGGCAGGCCCATGCCCAGAATCATGCAGGTGACCATGGTGAACAGCAGGGTGAGGAACAGGCTGATGGCCGGGCTGTCGGGCACGGCGTTGCGGCCGATGCTGACGATGGCGGAGGCCACGCTGAGGGCGAAGCCGGTCTGGGCGCACACGCCCACGATGATGCCCACGCAGGCGCAGGCAATGGCCACCGAGATGGTGGACTTGGCCCCGGCCACAAAGGCGTCGCACAGGTCCTTAACCGACATGCGGCTGATGGGCCGGAGCTGGGCCACCACGATGGTGACGATGATGGTCCAGAACGCGGCTACGATGACTGTCTTGCCGCTCCAGATCAGCATGTACAGCAGGAAGATAATGGGAATGAGAAGGTGCCCCCGCTCCCGCATCACCTGACCGATCCGGGGCAGCTGGTCCCTGGGGATGCCGTGAAGATGGTCCTTGGTGGCCCGCATCTGCACCTGGAGGATGATGCCCAGGTAGTAGATCAGGGCGGGGAGAACGGCGGCCTTGATGATGACCGGGTACTGCACGCCCAGGGTCTCCGCCATGACAAAGGCGGCGGCGCCCATAATGGGGGGCAGCAGCTGTCCGCCCACTGAGGCGGTGGCCTCCACGGCCCCGGCAAACTCCTTGGAGTAGCCAGTCTTTTTCATCAGGGGGATGGTGAAGGTGCCGGTAGTGACCACATTGGCCACGGCAGAGCCGTTGATGGAGCCCAGGAAGCCGGAGGCCAGCACCGCCACCTTGGCGGGGCCGCCCTTGGTGTGGCCGGCCAGGGAGTTGGCGATGTCATTGAAGAACTGGCCCATGCCGCACTTGTTCATCACCTCGCCAAAGATGATGAACAGCACGATAAAGGTGGCCGACACTTTCACAGAGCTGCCGTAGATGCCGGAGATATCGCAGGTGAGGTACTGGACCATCCGGGTCCAGGTGTAGCCCCGGTGCTGGAAGATGCCGGGGAAGTACCGGCCGTACATGCCATAGATCAGGAAGATGGCCGACAGGATGGTGAGGGCCGGGCCGCTGATGCGCCGGGAGCACTCCATTACCAGCAGGATGAGCAGGGTGCCCATGATGATGTCCAGCGTGGTGGGCCGGAAACCGGTGGAGGTCCAGGCCATGTAGCGGTAGAACACATAGCAGGGCATGGCCACAGACAGCGCAATGCAGATCCAATCATACCAGGCCACCTTTTTCCGGCTGGACTTCTTAAAAGCGGGGTAAAACAGGAAACCCAGCACCAGCACCATGCCCACGTGGACGGCGTGGTGCTTGATGTTCTGGGTGGACACCATGCCCGAGGCAAAAATCAAGTGGTATACGGTAAAGAGCAGGCACAGAACATAGCCCGCCTTCACCAGGGGTTGGAAGGAAAAGTTACGGGTGCGGGACTCCTTTTCAAACTTTTCCATAATCTCCGCGCCCTTGGCCGCGTCGATGGGCGCGGCTTCGGCAGTTTCGACGGTGAGGTCGCGTTCGGTATCAGCCATGGAAGAAATGCCCCCTTCTCTCAATGATGGACCCCCGGATGCGGCTTGCGTTGGGCAGGGTCCGGAAGTCGAATATCTCCTCCCCGTTAAGTTCAAGGCCCTTCATGTAGGTGTCGGAGGTGAGCCATTTCAGCTCTGGAAAGACGCTGTTGATGTCCTCCATCCACACCATCCCATCCTCGATGCGGGTGGGCACGTCCATCTCGGCGGGGATGCCCGCGCCGTAGCCGGCCACCGCGATCTTGTCCAGGTTGAAGCTGCCGTCCGGCAGGACTGTGTAGAACTCAAGCCAGGGGATGTGCTCAAAGGAATGTTCAATTTCCAGCCTGAACTGGTCGCCCGGCCCGGCCGGGACCTCCAGCACCACCTTCTCGTTCCGGCGGTCGTAGAGCTGGAAAACCGTTCCGGCGGGGGCAAAAAGCCCCCACCACAGAAATACGCCAAGGACTGCCAGGGCCGCGGCCCCAGGCAGCAGACGTCTGGTGCAACCCTTCATTTCTCGCTCCAAAACAGACACGGCGGCGCGGCGGCGGTCCCCCCCCGCGTTCGCCTGTGCCCCCCAACCCAGCCCCACACCCAACCCCCCCCGGGGGGGGGGGCGGGGGGCCCCCCCCCCCCCCCCCCCCCGCCCATGCGGATACAGTGGATAGCTTATTTATTTGATGTAGCCCTGGTCCTTCCAGAAGGCCTCGGCGCCGGGGTGCAGGGGCAGCTGGATATCGTCCACGCCGAAGGTGATGTCGATGTTCTTGTCGGCGGCGTTGTGGGAGGCCTTGATGGTGCTGATGTTGGCAAAAATACCCTCCAGCATGTCATAGACCATGGCGTCGGACAGGTCCTCACGGACCAGCATGATGTTGTACACAAAGACGCCTTCCACATCCTCGGTGTTGTTGTAGGTGTTGGCGGGAATGACGGACTTGGCGTAGTAGGGGTAGTCGCTGACCAGCTTGTCGCGGCCGGCGCCGTCGATGGGCACGACCACCATGTCATAGCTGGTGCCCAGCTCCATCACGGTGGCATTGGGAAGGCCGGAGGTGACAAACACGGCGTCGCACTGGCCGTTCTTCATGTTGTCAATAGCCTCGCCGTAGGCCAGGTAGTCGGGGGTGATGTCATCGTAGGTGATGCCATAGGCGTCCAGCACCATGCGGGCGTTGATCTCCACGCCGGAGTTGGGGGCGCCCACGCCCACGCGCTTGCCCTTCAGGTCCTCCACGGACTTGATGCCGGTGTTGGCGGTGGTAACCAGCTGCACATAGTTGGGCCACAGGCGCATCAGGGCGCGCAGGCCGGTGGCGGCCTCCTGGCCCTCGTAGGCGCCGGTGGCGGTGTAGGCCTGCATCACGGCGTCCTGCATGGCGATGGCAATCTCAGCGTCCTGGTCCAGCATCAGCTGGATGTTGGCGCCGGTGGCGTTGGTGGCCTCGGCGGAGGTCTGGTAGCCGTAGGCCTTCAGGGCCTC
>CANPFP010000020.1 GCA_947573385.1 uncultured Bacillota bacterium
TTCCCTTCCTTGGCGCTTACTTCTTCCTTTCGCCCTTACTTTCGCAATCGCCTATTCAGATTTTCTGCAATACACCGTATTGACTGTCTTTACTACATTTTTTTGAAACCATCGTTACGGAACCTCATTATTGGGCGGCCTGTACTTTAAATGAACGTTATGATGATCCCTCCCAGTCCTGCCAGGATGCACATTACCCCGCCGAACCGGGTGCTGATGATGAACCATTTGGAGGGGGTCCCGATGGCATCGCTTTTCCAGCTCTCGGTCAGCTCATAGATAAATTCCGGAAACACTGCCATGACCAGGCCGCCAAACATCAGAAAAATGCCCAAGACCAGATACATAAGACCGTCTCCCTTGATTTTTCTTCCCTGATGGAGTATACTGCCGTTAAGCAAGAGCGGCGGGGCCAATCCTTAGCCTTGTTTTTTATTATGACAGCCCTCCGGCGCTCTGTCAAGCCGGATTAGGAGGAACCAACCATGCGTTTATTCGACACCCACGCCCATTACGACTCCGGGGCCTTTAATGCCGACCGGCTGGAGGTGCTCGCTTCCATGCCCGAAAGAGGGGTGGAGCTGGTTCTCAACCCCGGCTGCGACCTGGACAGCTCCCGGACGGCGGTGGAGCTGGCGGAGCGGTTTCCCTTTGTCTACGCCGCCGTGGGGGTCCACCCCTCGGACTGTGAGGGCTTCTCTCAGGATACGGCGGACGCCCTCCGTGCCCTGGCCGCCCATCCCAGGGTGAGGGCCATCGGGGAGATCGGGCTGGACTACTACTGGAAGGAGAACCCGCCCCATGAGTTCCAGCAGGAGGTCTTCCACACCCAGCTGGAGCTGGCGGAGGAGTTGGGGCTGCCCGTGATTGTCCATGACCGGGAGGCCCATCGCGACTGTCTGGAGGTGGTCCGCGCCCACCCCAAGGTCACCGGGGTGTACCACTGCTACTCCGGCAGCCTGGAGGACGCCAAGACCCTGGTGAAGCTGGGCTGGATGCTGTCCTTCACCGGGGTGGTCACCTATAAAAACGCCCGGCGGTCGCTGGAGGTGATCGACTGGCTGCCCATGGACCGCATCATGATTGAGACCGACTCCCCCTACCTCACCCCGGAGCCCTTCCGGGGCAAGCGGAACGACTCGGGCAAGGTGTACCGGGTGGCGGAGACCATCGCCCAGGTAAAGGGGATGGACCCGGAGGAGGTCGCGGAAATCACATTGGAAAACGGCAAGCGGTTTTTTGGAATTGAGGAGGAAACACGATGACCATTACCTATGAGTATGAGGGTGCGCTGTATGTCAACCTGACTAACAAATGCAACTGCGCCTGTGAATTCTGCCTGCGTCAGGGCAAGGCAGAGGGCTCCATCTACACCGAGGATTCCCTGTGGCTGGAGCGGGAGCCCACCCGGGAGGAGGCCCTGGACAGCTTTCTCAGCCGGGATGTGTGTGCCTACCGGGAGATCGTTTTCTGCGGCTACGGCGAGCCCACCTACCGGCTGGATGATCTGCTGTGGCTGGTGGACCGGCTGAAGGAGAAGTTCGGGGATAAGCTGCCCCCGGTGCGCATCAACACCAACGGCCACGCCAACCTTATTCACGGCCGGGACATATGCCCCGAGCTGAAGGGGCGGATCGACACCCTGTCCATCTCGCTGAACAACGACAACGCCGCCGCCTATGTGGCCCTGTGCCACCCGGTCCAGGGGGAGGCGGCCTACCAGGCCATGCTGGACTTTGCCAGGGAGTCCGCCACCTATGTCCCCAATGTGGTGCTGACCATTGTGGACAAGGATAAGACCCCGGAAGAAATCGAGAACTGCAAGAAAATTGCCGATGGGCTGGGTGTGACGCTGCGCATCCGAAGCTTCATTGATTCATGAAAAAGCGCCGCCCCCCGGGGCGGCGCTTCGCTTATTTCCGGCTCAGCTGGTAGAGCATCTGCACCGTCTCCTCCCGGGTGGCGAAGGAGCGGTAGCGCAGACCGTCCCCGTCCCCGGAGACGATGCCCTGGTCCTCCGCCCACTCCCGGGCGGGGGCGGACCATTCCCCGGGCTGGAGCCCGGCCCGCTGGGCCAGATAGCCCTCCATCAGCTCGTTGAAACGTTCCTGTGTCATGTTGTCCTCCTCGTCTCCGTCGTCCATCGCCTGAGCCACGTCCCGGCGGAACTGGTCCATGGTGATGCCGTGTTTGGGCCACCACTGGAGCACATCGCTGTGGTTGCTGGCCACCCCCTGCTGGTAGCCCTCGGCGTGGCAGATGACCACCCCGGGCTGCGCCGGGTCCAGGTTGAACTGGCTGCACAGCATGGCGGTGAGCTGGACGGCGTTGTGGTAGATGTCGTCAAAATAGGGCTGGTTGGTCTCCACGTCGTAGCCGATCATGGTGCCGCCCTGATAGGTGTGGCCGGCGGGCTCGCAGCACTCGAAGGAGATGTGTGTGTTGTTGGCGCTGCGGCCGGAGGTGCCGGTGCCGGCGTGCCAGCCCCGCATGGTCCAGGGCAGGGTCTGAATCACCTGCTCCCGGCCGACGAAGGCATGGACGCACTTCTCCACGTCCGGCCTGTTCCAGCGGCTGATAAACACCTCCGGATCGGGCTGGGCCACCCCGGTGGAGTGGACCATCACCCCCTTGGGCGTGATGGTCCGGCCGATTTTATAGCAGTCGTTTTCCGTGAGAATCTGCTGCTTGATATCAAGTTCCATAACAGCCTCCTTTGCGGCGGGGCCTGGAGGGGCCCTACCATTCTATGAAGGGGAAAGCCGCCGGGTGATGACAACTGAAAGCCCTGCTCCTCTGTGACTAAGGAGCAGGGCCGTGCTTATTCAATGATATCGCGATAATCCTGTTTGCTGTCCACTTGGGTAGCAACTCCGTTTGAGTTCTCACCTAAAAGAGTTGCGCTCAATGAATAGATTTGCCAGCGTTCGTCAATTTCAGCAAGTTTAAAGCCCTTGTAAAACAGCTGGCCATCTAATTTTAGTAAGACAGTCCGCTCAACGCAGTCATCCGCCCCAGTTACAGCGAGAAAATTTTTGCTATATTTCAAATCTCTCTGCATTTCCGGACAATCTTCATCAATACTGAGGACCTCTAAATCCTTGAGGATTTCCGGGTCTACTGTGCGGGAAAAGCTTTTTGCCCACTTTCTGTCAACATGTTGTATAGACATATTATTCAATAAATTCTCGTATTCCGCATCCGTAGCCAGGAGACTGAAAGCCAGCATTTTAAACGAGCGGGCATATTGACCGCGAAGTTCGTAGCCAACCAGTTCCCGGTAATAGTCGTATTCTGTAGGAGCTGAAATCCCACCAACCGGCATATAGGATTGGATACGATCAGTATATTGAGAGAAGGATACCCGGTCTAAATAGTCTTCAACATAACAGCATGCCATCATGGTTTCAACATCGTTCTTGGACAGGGCTTCAAAAAAAGTTTCCAGGGTGTCCTCCGGAGTCTTCCCGGTTACAGTTTTCTTTTTGCCACTGTCTCCGCACCCGGTCAGTCCTAAAACCAGACAGAAAGCTAGGGTAAGGGCTATCCATCCGCGTAACCTGTTGTGCTTCATTTTCATCTCTCCTCTACTTTTTATATGGAGCCGGGGGCGTTTTAGCCCCCGGACAACCAATGAAAACCAAAAACACTGCGCAAAGCAAGCCTGCACAGTGTGAGAAACATAGTCCACCTAATACCAAAAATGAGAGGAACAAATACAGCAAAGGCACTCTTGCAAACAAGAGTGAAATACCGTATAATATCCCTTGCGGATGCGGTTGGATGCCGTTGTATAGGTGGGTTTTCACCTGTGCAGGCCTGCAAGTGTTGCGAGCACTTGTGGGCCGCCGCATTTTTGTTTTTCGTGTCGATTATAACACGGAATTTTTGGCAATGCAAGCCAACTTTACCAGAACTTTTTGACAAGCTGACGCGCCGCCCCGTTTTCTGGGCGGCGCGTTTCTTCAAACTTTTTCGAACAGCCCTTGCAATTTGTGCCGCTATCGGTTAAAATTCCCTTCTATCGTAACGGTTCTATAGACGAAAAGGATGCTACCTACGTTCTTCCTATCCCAGTCTCAATATTAAGAGCCTATCCCAAAATAAAAGCATCTGCGGTAAAATACCCAGAGTGATAAAGATGAGCGAAAAGAAGAACTATCAGGCATGGACAATATCAGATGAATTTTGGGAAACAGTCAAGGGAGAAATCCCGAAAAAGGAACGAAATCCAGCAAAGGAACACAAAAATGCCCCTGGTCAAGGCCGGAAACCAATGCCAGCAAGGAAACCCTTTGCCTGACTTTTTCCTGCTTTAATCAGTGTTTCCTTAGAGATAAGTATTCAGTTCGGCATTTACCGGGCCTACTCACCTCCACGTGCTCTGCAGTGTGCCTGCTTCCTCAAACATCATTCTAACAAATTACGACTGGCTGCGTTGGAGACCCCGGCTATCCGGGCAATCAGCTGCAAGGGCAATACCCTGGAGGTCGGCGTATCTATCCCAAAGAGAACTTAGTCAATTCTCAAAATTAATTCCAGCACTCTTTTAGCGCAAATCTTTAGGTCGCTCCGGTTAACCGCCCCCAGCTTCATGGCCTCCTCCACCCGTTCCGGGTAGCCGTTGGCCATTTTCAGATCGTTGCCGGCCAGGAGCTCCTTATACTGTTCCCCACGGGTCCACCAGTCGGACATCACCAATCCGGTGTAACCCCACTCCTCCCGGAGAATAGAGGTCAGCAGCTCCCGGCTCTCCGAGGCCCGGCGGCCGTTGACGACGTTGTAGGAGCTCATGATGGCCCAGGGCTGTTCCTCCCGAACGATGATTTCAAAAGCCTTCAGGTAAATCTCCCGCAGGGCCCGCTGGGACAGGCGGGAGTCGCTGTATTTCCGGTTGGTCTCCTTGTTGTTGCAGGCGAAGTGCTTCACGGTGGCGGCAATATGCTGGGACTGGATACCCCGCACCATGGCCCCGGCCAGCCTGCCGGTGAGCAGGGGGTCCTCAGAGTAATATTCAAAATTCCTGCCGCACAGGGGACTTCTGTGGATATTCACCGCCGGAGCCAGCCAGACGGAAATATTGTTCTCTTTTACCTCCGCGGCTGCCGCGGCTCCCACCCGGGCTGTCAGCTCCGGGTCCCAAGCAGCGGCCAGCAGGGTGGCGCAGGGCCAGGCGGTGGTGCAGACGCCCACCTCAGGCTGGATGCGCAGACCGGCGGGGCCGTCGGCGGTGGTCAGGTTGGGGACACCGTACTCCGGGAGATTGCCCAGGCCAAAGGTGTTGGATACTCCCACGTTGGGCTGTCCGCCCAGGAGATGGATCAGGTCATCGTCGCTGAGCTGGGCCATAAACTCCTCCAGGGTCAGCTTTCCCTCCGCCACGGCGGACAGGGGCTGTACTCCCTCGGCAAAGGGCTGGGTCAGCATCCAGCGCCCCCGGCCAGGCGTGGCGGGGGCCACCGCCTCCGACTGAGCCGCGGTGAGGGGCTGGAACAGGTTGGCATTGGTGTCCACCGCCGGGGCGGCGGGCAGCTTCTCATAGCTCCCGTCTGCCAACAGGCGTTCGGCCAGATGGGAAGGGGCCAGGACATCCCCGCATGACCGGACTGTCTCTGTCTCCTTCTGCTCCCAGGCCCAGCCCAGCTCCACGGCGTCCCGGACGGAGGTCCCCATGTACAGGGCGTACCTCCCCTTCTCCAGCACCCAGGCGGAGGGGGCGACCTTCCCCAAATCATCGAAGCTGGCCATATCGGCAATGGCAAAGGACAGCTCCACTGTCTCCGATTCTCCTGGCTCCAGCAGCGCTGTCTTTTGAAAGGCCGCCAGACAGCGCCTCGGCTTCTGGAGCAGCCCCCAGGGGGCGGAGTAATAGAGCTGGACCACCTCTTTCCCCGGACAACTTCCGGTGTTGGTCACCTGGACGTCCACCCTGATTCTGCCGTTTTCCGCCCCGGTCCCCGCCGTCTCCAGGGCAAAGCTGGTGTAGGACAGGCCATAGCCGAAGGGGTAACACACCCGCTCCGCCGCTCCTGGCAGCGTCTCAAAATACCGGTAGCCCACATAGATATCCTCGCTGTACTCCACATAGTGGGGGGAGTCATGGAAGCGAGCGGTGGAAGGGTAGTCGGACAGGTCCCGGGCGAAGGTGTCGGGCAGCTTGCCGCAGGGATTGGCCTTGCCGGTGAGCAGAGCGGCGATAGCCCCGCCCCCCTCCATGCCCCCCTGCCAGGCCAGCAGGGCGGAGGAAATGCGGTCGTCCTCACAGAACCAGGACACGTCCACCACGCCGCCCACGTTGAGCACCACCGCCACCTTGTCAAAGGCGGCGCAGACCTGGTTTACCATGGCCCGCTCCTCCTCGGTGAGGTAGTAGTCCCCCCTGGGGAAGACAGCCTTGGCTTTGCGGGGCATATTCAGCTCATCGGGCCAGGGGTAGTCCGGCTCCTGGTAGAAGACCGGCTCCCGGTCCCAGCCCTCGCCGGAGAAGCGGCTGAGGACGATCACGGCCACGTCCGCGTTCCCCCGGGCAGAATCCACCAGACTCTGGGGCAGCTCCGGCTCGGCCATCAGGCCGGGGACGTCCCCCGCCTCATACCGCTGCTCCACATAGTCCCGGTAAAAATCGGACAGGGGCTCATAGAGGGATATCCCCTCCTCCTTCAGGCCGTCATACAGATTTTTGACATAGACCACGGTCACATCCCCGCTGCCGCCGCCGCCCTTCACATAGTCGAAGCTGCCCTTGCCGAACAGGGCCACCCGGGCATCGGGAGCCAGCGGGAGCAGATTTCCGTTGTTTTTCAGCAGCACCGCCCCCTCCCGCGCGGCCTGCCGGGACAGGGCGATGTGCTCCGGACTGGCTGTCACCCGTTGGCTCCCGTTCAGGGGCAGGTTGGGCTGATAGCGGGCGCGAATCCATTTTTCCATAAAAATTCCTCCTTGAAAAAAGCGCCGTCGGCCGACGGCGCTTTCTGATTTATTCCTTGACGCCGCCCAGGGTGACGCCCTCCACAATAAACTTGGACAGAAGCAGGTAAATAACAATGATCGGTACAATGGCGATGGTAATCATCATGTAAATTTTGCCCATATCGAAGTTCATGTAGTCCGCGCCCCGGAGGGTGGCGATCATGATGGGCAGGGTCTGCTTGCTCTTGGAGGTGATTACCAGAGCGGGGATGAAGTAGTTGTTCCAGGAGCCCACAAAGGTGAAGATAGCCTGCACCGCAATGGCGGGCTTCATGATGGGCAGGACAATGCGGTTGAAGGTGCCGAACTCCTGAGAGCCGTCGATCCGGGCCGCCTCAATCAGCTCCTTGGGCAGGGAGGACTGCATATAGCTGTGCATGAAGTAGAACACAGCGGGGGAGGCGATGGAGGGGATAATCAGGGGAATCAGGGAGTCGTCCAGCCCCATGCCGGTAATCAGCCGCAGGAAGCCCAGGGCGGTCACCTGGGTGGGCATGACCAGGATGGCCATGATAAAGGTGAAGGCGGCGCGCTTCAGCTTGAAGTCGTAGGCGTAGATGCCGTAGGCCGTCAGGGCGGAGAAGTAGGTCACGATGGCGGCGCAGCAGCCGGAGACAATCAAACTGTTCTGGATGCCCTTCAGGATGGGGATAGCCGGGTCGTTGATGACGCTTTTGAAGTTGGTGAGCAGGCTGGAGCCGGGCAGGGCGGAGAAGCCCAGCTGGAGCTGCGCATGGGAGCGGGTGGCGTTGACAATCAGGATGTAGAAGAAGAACAGACACAGAAACGCCAGGATAATCAGCACCACATGGGCCAGAACGGTCCGTCCGCTGGATTTTTTGTTCTCCATTACGCTTTGCCCCCTTTCTTGGCGCGCTTGGCCGCGGACTTGGAGCCGTCCGGGTCGGAGTCGGTGTTCATCTTAAAGACGAACCAGCAGAGAATGGCGCTGATGATAAACAGGAAGACGGACAGCGCGCCGGCGATGCCGTAGTTTTTGGCCTGGAGGTGCTTGTTCAGGTACATAATCAGCGTCATGGTGGTGCGGTCAGGGGCGCCCTTGCCGCCGGTGAGGATCTGGGGCACGTCGAACATCTGCAGGCCGCCGATGAGGGAGGTAATCAGGGTGTAGGTCAGCAGGGGCTTGATCTGTGGCAGGGTAATCTTGAAAAATTTCTGGATATGGGTGCAGCCGTCCAGCTCCGCCGCCTCAAAGATGGAGGGATTGATGCCCATGATGGCCGCCATCAGCATAATGGTGGTGTTGCCGAACCACATGAGGAAGTTCATCAGCCCTACCAGGGTGCGGGCGCCCAGGGTGGACTCCATAAACCGGATGGCCTCTCCCACCACGCCCATGCGCAGCAGGATGCTGTTGACAGGTCCGGCGTTGGAGAACAGGGCGAAGAACAGCATGGCAAAGGCGGAGGCCATAATCAGGTTGGGCAGGTAGATGACCACCTTGAAGAACTGCTTGCCCCGGATTTTCAGCCGGGCGTCAGTAAACCAGGAGGCCAGCACCAGCGCCACGATAATCTGGGGTACAAAGCCCAGAATCCACATGACAAAGGTGTTCCAGGCGTATTTGGGCAGGTCGGAGGAGAGCAGGGAGGTGTAGTTGGACAGCCCGGTCCAGTTGGGGCCCACGGTCTTCAGGCCGAAGGCGTAGTACTCATAGAAGCTGTTGCGGATGGTGTCCGCCAGCGGGATGAGAGAGAAAATGGCATAGCTTAAAAAGAAGGGGAGGATAAAAATATATCCCCATTTGGCGTAGCTGACGCTTTTGATTCTATTCTCGTTTTTCATCAGAAGTCCTCCTTTCACAGCGGTTTACGGCCAAAGCACGCCGCCGCCCACCAGCCAGGGGTAGCGCTCGGTGATGGCCATCTCAAAGTTGTCCTTGGCCTTGTCCAGACTGATGACGCCGTTGAAGTAATCGCCAAAGGTGTTTTGGAACTCCTCCACACAGCCCTGGTCATAGGAGGAGATGTTGGACAGGTCCACTGTGGCCGCCACATCGGACAGCACGCCGATGTAGTTCTGTCCGCCCAGCAGCTCGATGCCGAAGTCGGGAGACTGGGCCAGCTCCTCCATCAGAGGCTGGTCGTTGCTCATCTCGCCGTAGTTCATGGCCAGGGTGCGCAGAAGGTCCCGGTCGGCGGTCATGGTCAGCATGATATCTCTGACCTGGGAGGCGTTATCGGTGCCGTTGGCGGCCACCAGCCAGGTGCCGCCCCAGAAAAAGCTCTGGGGGCTGGGGCAGACGGCCCAATCCTGGGCGGCGGCGGTATCCTTCACGTTGGGGGCGATACACACATCCAGACCCCAGGCGGGGAGGAAGAAGCAGAACACCTTGGAGTCGGGGCCCATGTCCTTGTTCCACTCGTCGTTCCACTGGCCCGGCACGTTGTGGCTGATGCCGCTCTCAATGTCCTCCATGGAGCGGTCCACCCAGTTCATCATGTTGGGGTCCACCACCACGGTCTTGTCGTTCTTCACCCAGGGGGCGGAGACGTTGTTGGAATACACCCGGGCGGTGTCCGCCCGGCCTGAGTACATGTAATAGCCGGCGGCCTTCATCTGCTCCGCCGTCTCGTAAAACTTATCCCAGTCGGCCACGGCGGCGCCTACGGTCTCCGGGTCGTCGGTGCCCAGGACGGCCTTGGCGATGGAGCGGCGGTAGACCAGCATGCCGGGGGTGGCCTGGTAGCTCAATCCCCTGATCTCACCGTCGGAGCCGGTCATGGCCTCCAGGGTGTAGCGGTACTGGTTGGCGATGTCCGCGTCGGTAATCCCCAGCTGGGAGATGGGGAGCGCCACATTGACCTCCGGGTCAACATATTTCAGGGCGTAGTCCGCCTCCACCAGGAACATGTCGATCCGGTCGTCGGCGGCCGCCCGGCCCTGCTTGAGCAGCGCCTCATCCAGCTTCTGCTGGTAGACGCCGTCCTGGGTGGGGTTGACAATCCAGTGGACCTCGGTGCCGTCCTTCAGATAGGCGATGGATTTGTCGTCCGAGAGCCGCTCCACCTGGGGGTAATTCTCGTTGAACTTGCCCTGGAACTCCTCGTTCCACACGTAGATGTTCAGGACCTTGCCGCCGTCGCTGGCCTGCACGCCGCTGAGCAGGCCGCCGCCGCTGCCGCCGCCGCAGCTGCTGAGCAGCCCCAGCGCCGTCACAGACGCCAGCGCCAGGCTCAAGATTCTCTTTTTTCTCATGTTCCACTCCTCCTTCTTTATTTGCGCAGCCCATGGGGCTGCCGTACTGATGTTATTATAGATTTGGAGCCTGTCCTGGTATATTAAATCAAGAGTGCAAATATCAGATTCATAACATATTTCCCGGCCGGCAAAAATTTTTCTGCTGATAAATTCCACAAAAATATCCGGCATATCTTGATAAAAGGGCAGAGCTGTGATATATTCGGGGCAAAATTGGAGGGAGGCCCTTTGTATGAATGTCGAACCGATCTGGCAGCCCGTTCTGCTTGAGGAAGAAAACGCGGTCACCAGCCACCGGGAGCCGGGGGAGGAGTTCCTTTTTTACCGCTCGGTGGCGGCGGGCCTCATTGACGCGGTGCAGGACAATTGCAGCCGGGGCGCCTTTGAGAACATGGAGGGGGCGGGCAAGCTGTCGGATAACCCGGTGACCAATCTGCGCTACCACTTTGTGGTCACCGCCGCTATGATTACCCGCTTCTGCATGGAGGGCGGTATGCCCCTGGAGGAGGCCTTCGGCCTGAGCGACGAGTACATCCGGCGGATGGACTGCTGTACCAACATGGCCGAGATCGTCTATGTCCACGACCAGATGGCGCTGGACTTCGTGTGCCGGATGCGGCATCTGCGGAAGAACATCGCCTCCTCCAAACAGGTGGCCCAGGCCATCGACTACATCTATGTCCACATCATGGACCGGATCACGGTGAATGAGCTGGCCGAGGCCATCAACATCTCTCCCACCCACCTGTCCCGCATCTTCAAGCAGGAGACGGGCATCTCGGTGAGCGAGTACATCCGCCAGCGGAAAATTGATATGGCGAAAAACCTCCTCCGGTTCAGCAATTACGACTTTGTGGAGATCGCCGTTATGCTGTCCTACTCCTCCCAGAGCCACTTCATCCAGCATTTCCGCTCCCAAACGGGGATGACTCCCAAGGCCTACCGGAAGCAGAATTATCTGAACAACTGGAACGTGAACCGGGAGGACGCTACATAGTCAGAACGATTTCGGTGGTCTCGGTGAGCAGCTCCTCCGGCACGTAATTCCCGGACAGCTCCGCTCCGTTTACCGTGAGCGCTGCACAACCCGATTCCTTCCCCTCCGGGTTCTCCACCTGGATGTGAAGCTTTTTCCCCCTGAACTCCTTCCAGATTTCCAGCGTCTTCCACTCCTTCGGGATGGAGGGCGCTATTTTGATGCCCCCCAGGTCGGGCCGCATCCCCAGAATGCCCTCCACGCACCCCACCATGACGGTGGAAGCTGTCCCGGTGAGCCAGTGGACGTGGGACCTCCCGGCGTGGGGGCTGGCCTTGCCCTCGGTAAACTGGCCGTAGCAGTAGGGCTCGATCCTGCGTATCTCGGCCCGGTCGTTCTGCATGGAGGGGGCGTTCTCCTTAAAGTAGGTAAAGGCCCGGTCTCCCCGGCCCATCAGGGCCTCCGCCAGAATCAGCCAGCCCTGGGACTGGGAGAACACCCCGGCGTTCTCCTTCACCCCGGCGTTGTAGATCACCGCCAGCGCCCCGTCGAAGGCGTGGGCGTGGTAGGGCGGGTCCATCAAAATGGCGCCGTACTCCGTGTTCAGCCGGTCATAGACGTTATCCATGGCCAGCTCGGCCTGTTTTTTATCCGCCAGACCGCTGATCACCGCCCAGCTCTGGGGGTTGAGCCACAGATTGGCCTCCGGGGCGCGGTGGTTTCCGATCACCTCGCCCGCCTCGGTGAAGCCCCGGATAAACCGGTCCCCGTCCCAGCACAGGTCGTTGAGCAGGGTTTTGAGTTTTCCCTGCTCCCGCTCCAGCCAAGCCAGATAGCCGCTGTCCTTCTCACAGGCGGCAAACTCCCGCAGGACGGTAAAGGCGTAGTAGAACTGGAAGGCCACAAAGGAGGACTCCCCCTCCGCCCCCAGGCGCAGGCAGTCGTTCCAGTCGGCGTGAAGTCCGGCGGGCATCCCGTGGGGGCCCAAGTGCTTCAGGGAGAAGTCCAGCGCCCGCTTCAGATGGTCGTACACCGTCCCCTCGTCCCGGTTGGCGTAGGGGACCACCTCGTCCAAAAAGGCGGTGTTCCCCGTCTCGGCGATGTACTTGTAGACGGTGGGGAAGAGCCACAGGGCGTCGTCCGCCCGGTAAGCGGGGTGGCCGGTCTCCCGGACATAGGAGGCGTCCTCCGGGGTGTCCTCGCGGCCGGGGCTGTGGGTGAACTTCACCAGGGGCAGTCCGCCGCCGTGGTCCACCTGGGCGGAGAGCATGAACCGCAGCTTTTCCCCCGCCGCCTCCGGCTCCAGGTGGATGATGCCCTGAATGTCCTGCACCGTGTCCCGGTAGCCGTAGCCGTTGCGCAGGCCGCAGTAGAAGAAGGAGGCGGCCCGGGACCAGGTGAAGGTGATAAAGCTGTTATAGGCGTTCCATGTGTTAATCATGGCGTCAAATTCGGGACAGGGCGTCTTGACTTGGAAGCGGGACAGCTTTCCATGCCAATAGGCCTTCAGCGCCTCCAGCTCCCGGCCGCACACCCCCGCCGGGTCCTGATAGGCGTCCAGCAGGGCGGCGCTGTTCCGGTTGGATTTCTCCCCCAGGAGGAAAGCGACGGTCCGGCTCTCCCCCGGCTCCAGGGTCACAACGGCGGACAGCGCCCCGCAGCTGTTGCCGTTGTAGTTGAGTTCTCCGCCCAGGTTGCCCCGCTCCACGCCCACAGGATTGCCATAGCCCCGGTAAGGTCCTAAAAACTCCGCCTTGTCGCCGCAGAAGGAGGCCGCCGCCGCCCCGGCCAAGCCGAAGAACCGCTCAATCACCCGCTTGTCGTCCACCTCGCTGTCCTGGGCGTCCAGGTTGCCGTGAATCTGCTGGCGGATACGGTCCCGGTCGAACAGGGTCCGTGTGATAAACTGGGAGTACTGCAGATTCACCTGGTCCTGCTCGTAGTTGCCGTTGCTGGTGAACTCGGCGTAGCCCGTCAGGGTCAGCTCCCGCCGCCGGTCGGAGCGGTTGGTCACCGTCAGCTGCCACACCTCGTGGGAGGCGTCCAGGGGGACATAGTACACCGCCTCGCTGTGGATGCCGCTGTAATCGGCCAGCATTTTGGTGTAGCCGGTCCCGTGGCGGCACTCACTCCGGTAAATCTCCAAATCCTTGCCCACCGGCTGCCAGGAGGCGGACCAGAAGTCTCCGTCCTCGTTGTCCCGCAGGTAGATGTACCGCCCCGGCTGGTCAAACTGGTTGAACACATAGCGCAAAATTCTCCCGTTGGCCCCGGAGCGGACAAAGCTGTAGCCCCCGGCGTTGTTGGAGATCAGCGCCCCGTACTCCGGGGAGCCCAGGTAGTTGGCCCAGGGGGCGGGGGTGTCGGGCCGGGTGATGACATACTCCCTGGCCTGTTCGTCAAAATATCCATACCTCATGGTGATAACGCCTCCTTATGTCAATTCGATTCTGATGGTATTCCCGCGCTCCGGCAGGGCGCTGATGGTTTCCCGGCTGAGCACCGTTCTGGCGGCACGATATTCCCCAAAATCCTTGCCCGCCTGGTTGACGATCACCGCGCGGAACTGCTTCCCGGCAAAGGAGAAGTCGATGGCCGCCTCGCCGTTTCCGTCAAACTGCTCCCGCACCAGCTTTGGCTCGATGACCAGGTCTCCGCCCTCCCCCCGGACGCCAAACGCCTGGGTGATGACCGTCAGCATATACCAGCTGGCCGCGCCGGTGAGGTAGTGGTACATCCCCCGGCCCTCTGCGTTGAAATACTCCGGGATGCCGGGATAAATTTTGCTGGTCTGGAAGTCCATGGCGGTGTCCGCCAGGGTCTGGAGGGCCTTGTACCCCTCCCGGACAAAGCCCCGGCGGTAGAGGGCGTTGGCGTACATCACCGTCATGTGGGAGAAAACCGCCCCGTTCTCCTTCTCCCCGTAGGCAAAGCCGAACATGCGGCCCATATCCATTTTCAGCTCGCGGAAGTCCGTGTTCAGCCGGTAGCCGCCAACCTCTTTCTGATAGAGATACCGGTCCGCGCTCCGGGTGATGGCCTTCGTCTGTTCCTCTGTGGCCGTTCCGCTCATAATGGCGAACACCTGCCCGGTGAGCATCATTCGGACGCTGCCGTCAGGCTGAATCCCCTCCACCGGGCGGCTGTGGTTGTCATAGTAGCTGTTGAACCAGCCGCTCTCCCCGTCTCTGATCCACTCCTGACGGCGGATGTGTTCCATCAGCCAGCGGGCCTTGCCCTCCAGATTCTCCGCCAGGGCAGCGAGGGAAACCGTGATGGTTTGCCCGCTGACCTCATGGATACAGCGCCGGGCGTACCGCTTCAGGACCGCCGTTTTGTGGGAAATATCCTCATAGACCTCCGGGCCGTCCACCAGCAGTTCCTGTAGCTCCGCCAGCAGTTCGACGGTATCCTGCCCCTCGGCCAACTGCCGCAGCAGCCCGGCCAGGTCCAGCAGATTTCCCGCGTAGGCACAGGTGAAGGCCACGCTCTCCCCCCGCTCCTCCGCCATATCCAGGGCGTCGTTCCAGTCCGCCCCCCGGAGACGGTAGATGTTGTGCTCCCCCACGTCATAGAAGGCGGCGAGCTGCTGAATCAGCAGATGCTCCAGAATACTGCCCCGGTAGACCTCGCCCCCGGCCGCGCGCTGGAGGGAACCCTCCTCCTCGCTCCACTTGGGGTCGGACTCCTCCCCCCGCATCACCTGCCGGTCCTTGAAATAGGGGACCTCCCGGTTCAAAATACCAATGTCCCCGGTCTGGTCAATGTACAGCTTTGTGGTGATCTGGGGCCAGAGGGCGTGGTCCATCCATACCCGGACGATGCCGTTGCGGTCGGCGATAAAGTTTCCGTCCCCGGCGCCGATGATGGTGGCGTTGGTGCCGTCCACCCGGACGCCGCCGAAGTTTTTCTCAATCATGGCCCCCACGTTTCGGGGATCCATCAGCAGCAGGGACAGGCAGTCCTGCCACAGGTCCCGCCAGCCCCGGCCCCCCCGGCCATAGTCGTGGTGGGGCAGGAAGGAACAGCCGTAGAGCCTGCGCAGGAAGGGCTGAAAGCTGACCCACCGCATCCAGCGGTCGAAATCGGGGTTTCCCGTGTGATAGCGGACATTCACCTGCTCCTGCCAGCAGGCCTCTGCCGCCGCCAAAGCGTCCTTCACCTTGGCTGTGGTATTGCAGGTCCGGAAGGTCTCCAGAACGGCCTCCTCGCTGGTCTCCGCCCCCAGAAGGAGGATGTACTCCGCCCGCTGTCCGGGCTCCAGGGTGACGGTGGGGAACCGGAACGCACCCATGGCCTCCCGCCCGGCGGCTTCACAGCCGGCGCTCCGGCCCGGACGGCCCTCGTAGAGCGCACGGGGGTGGGTATAGGCGCCGCCCTCCCCGATCCACTCCTCCACCGTGGGGTAAAACGCCTCCGGCGCGCCGCCGCTTCCGGTACAGCCCAGCACATAGTAGACCGTCTCATTGCGACGGTGGCCCCGCTCGTCAAAGGACATGGTGGGCTTCACTAGCACGCCATGCTCTGTTGTTTTAATCCGGTGGAGCATGGAGGTCACGTTCCGGTGGTCCCGGAGGTTGGCGGCGCTGCGGCCGTAGATGGGGATGGCTCCGTAGACCGACAGCTCCCGGCCGCAAGTCCCCCGGTTTTCCATGGACACCAGGAGAATTTCCACATTCCTGTCTTTGGGGACGAAGGAGGTGACCGTTGCGGTCAAATTGAATGTCCGGGAGGTCCGCTCCAGGGTGTGGCGCATCAAGCCCGCCGTCACCTGGCTGTCGTCCTGGGCCGGGGTGAATTTGACCAGCTCCTGCTCCGCCGACACTCCGGCGACCGACCAGACCCCGGAGCCGTCCACCTTGCACCAGATATTTCGGGTGGCCCGGCTGGCGTGCAGATCCTCTATGCTCACCGGCTCCAGGAGGAATGTCTCCTGGTCCAGCTTGGCGTCGCCGCCCAGATTGGGCGAAAGGGCGCTCTTGAGTCCCGTCTCGCTGGCCAGAGGGAAATAGAGACCGCTCACATTCTCAGGCCTGCGCAGTGTAAAGGTCCCGTTTTCGTCTAAAAATTTTATCTGTTCCACCATATTCACCTCCAAAAATTACGGTTTCTTCTGATAGACCCGCACATACTCCACCTCAAACGCGGCGTGTGTGAAATCGGTTGTCTCGTCCGGGTACCCCACCCAGCTCCCACCTACAGCCAGGTTCAGAATGAGATACATGTCGTGGTGGAAGGGGGCGGAGGGCCACTGGACAGCCTGGTGGAACAGCCTGCCGTCCACATACCAGCGGATCACCTCCGGCTCCCACACCAGGGCAAAGTTGTGAAACTCCTCCGAAAAATCTCCCTGGGGCAGGGTTACGGTCCCCTGGTTCTGCTCGTGGGGCAGACCGTAGTGGAGAGTGCCGTGGTTCGTCCCGGTTCGGTCCCCTTTGACCTCCATAATGTCGATCTCCCCGCACACCGGCCACTGGCCATATTTGTCCTCGTCGGTGGTCATCAGCCAGAAGGCGGGCAGAAAGCCCTTCCCCTTGGGCACCTTCAGCCTGGCCTCGAACAGGCCATAGGTAAAGTCGTGCCTGTACTGGGTGGAAACGCGTCCGGAGGTGTAGGTGATCTTTCCGTCTTTAAGGACCGTCTTGACCGGGCAGATCAGCAGTTTTCCGTTGCTGACGCTGATGTTCTCCGGAGAGTCCACATACTCTTGCAGCTCCTCGTTGACCCAGCCCGGCTCGTGCAGCTCCACATTCCAGCGGCTCCGGTCCAGCGCCGGGCCGTCGAAGCTGTCCTCAAAAACCAGGCCGTATCCTTCATAGGAGAGTATATCGTTCATTTCATTCAGCCTCCTTGCAGTGCTTGAAAGATTCTGTTCAGATAGAAGGAGTTCACCCAGGCCCCCGCCGCGAAGCCAAACAGCAGCCAAAAGGCGAATACCACCCCCAGCGACGGGGGGATCAGCAGGCAGAGCAGAAGGGGCAGCAGATTGACCGCGGTCAGCAAAAATGTGACGGGCAGGTTGGCCAGCGAAAGCCGGACAGCATTGTTCAGATGCCTGGAAAAGGTATTCTCAAAGCGGGCCAGCAGGGGGAACAGCCAGGACAGCAGGGCTGTCGAAAGAATGGTGATAATTGCCAGCAGAACAAACAGCGTCGGCGGCATGAGCAGCATCTCGGCATAGAGCGCTGTGCGCAGGACTGCCAGCAGGGTCACATCCACGAACAGCAGGATGGTGGCCGGAAAGGACGGCAGGAAGTTTTCCCTCAGCGCCCGGAGAAAATCCTTGATTGGAGCGCAGTCCTGCCCCCGCATCATTTTCAGCGTGACAGCGTACAGGGACGTGACTGCCGCTCCGGAAAAGATAATGGTTGCGCAGGAGAGAACAAACATGATGTTCAAAAACAGCAGGTCACATGTTTTTGTTAAAAAGCGAATCAGAAAACTGTCTGACTGAAACATTTCTGTGTCCTCCCTTCTGTCTTTGGTTATTTTATCTTACATCGGGCTTTCCTATATATCAGTGTAATATCAAAAATATTAAAATCATTTCAATTTCAGTTTACACCGCGGATTTTATAGGTGCTCCGTTCCTGCTCGAAATCTGTGTTTTTCAGAGCAAGTTTTTATGCAATATAAAAAATCTTCCTATATACCATCCAGCGGTGGCACATAGGAAGTCTGTTTTTAATACCAATCGTGCTTTTCGTTCCGGTTCAGGGCGTTGATCCGAGCCATCTCCTCATCAGTCAGTGTGAAGCCGTAAAGTTCGGTATTTTCCCTGATATGGTCAGGATTGCTGGAGCCGGGGATGACCACCACGCCCTTTTGGAGATTCCAGCGGAGGATCACCTGGGCGGAGGATACGCCGTGGGCCTTAGCGATGGCGGAGATCACCTCGTCCCCCAGCAGCTCCGCCGTGTGGCCACGGCCGCCCAGAGGATACCAGCCCTGGACCACGATCCCAAGGTCCTGGATATAGGGGATCACATCGTTTTCCTGATAGTAGGGGTGGATCTCGTTCTGAACCAGGGCCGGGGTGATTGTCACCTGGGGCAGGAAAGATTCCAGCTCCTTTACATACCAGTTGGACAGGCCCAGGGAACGGATTTTCCCGTCCGCCACAAATTTTTCCATGGCCCTGTACGCTTTTACATCGTTCCGGTCAGGGTGGTGCAGGAGCATCATGTCCACATAGTCAATATCCAGCCGGTCCAGACACGCCTGGATGGACTGCTCCGGGTTGGCCATTTCGCTGCCGGGGTAGATCTTCGTGATAACGAAAACATCTTCCCGTTTGATGATGCCCTCGTCAATGGCCTCCCGGATGGCTCGGCCTACTTCTTCCTCGTTGCCATAGGCGGAGGCGGTATCAATAAGCCGGACCCCGCTTTGCAGAGCGGACTTTACTGAATTGACGCAGGTTTCACCGTGGAGACTGTAGGTCCCCAAGCCGTTGATGGGCATGGTATAGCCGCTGTTGAGGGTGACGGTCCTGCTGTCAAAGTTGAATATGCCCACTGTGTGATCCCCCTCGAATTTCGTCAGATCAAGTCCGTTTACCCAGTCCTCCACCTGGGATGTGCCCGAGAACCGCCGGCCCTCCAGCCAAACGGCGTCCGGCTCATAGCCCCGGAGGGTGGCGTCCTCGTGAGGGCTGCTCCCGGAGGTGCAGAAGGCGGCGACGGTCTTGCCGCTCAGGTCATAGGTCTCCAGGAAGGTATGGATGATCTTGGGGGCGCGGCCCCACCAGATGGGGTAGCCGATGAACACCGCATCATACTGCTCCATGTTCTCCACGGCGCCGGCGATGGCGGGCCGGGCATCGGGGTCGTTCTGCTCGGCGTTGGCCCGGCAGTCGGTGTTGTAGTTCAGGTCGGCGGCGGTGTAGGGCTGGGCGGGGACGATTTCAAAGAGGTCGCCGCCTGTCACCTCCGCCACTTTTTCCGCCACCGGGCGGGTATTTCCAGTAGCGGAGAAATAGGCCACCAGCACCTTTCCGCCGGTTGTCCCCTGCTGGGAAAGCTGGGCATAGTTCATCACCGCCGCCGCAGCCTGGGCCCGTGTGGCGTGCCTGGAGCTGCCGTCAAAGCCGGGAATACCGCCGGTGACGGGCTGATCCGTGTACCGCTGGAAGATCAGATTCAGCTGCTCCTGGGTAATGGGGTCATTGGTACCGAAACGGCCATCGCCATAGCCGGCCACCAGCGTTTCGCTGGCCGCCCAGCGGACGGCCTCGCTGTACCACTGGCCCTCAGGGACGTCGGAAAACTGCATGAGGTAATTCACCACCGGCTTTTCCGCCTGCCGCCACAGAATCGTGACCAGCATGGCGCGGGTCAGGGTGGCCTCCGGGGCAAAGGTGGTGTCTGAAGTGCCGGCCATCAGGCCGTTCTCCCGGCAGTATTGAACGGCCCCGGCGTACCAGGCATCAGAGGGCACATCGGTAAATCCATCTGTTTGGTTTGATATCTTCTCCACGTTTCCTGCCGCAGGCTGTCCTGCACCCACCGCGCAGGCGGGCATCGTAAGGAGCAGACAGATCAAAATAAAGCCAGTACAGATTCTTTTGCTCATAATACCTCCATCATTTTACTGTTCGGTCGAAGTTTGTCCAATTTGCTGTTTCTGCAGAAGGAACCTCAATACCGCTTTGCCGCCCTGCCTGGATACACTTCAAAAGCCATGCCATGTTTCGTCCCAGGTTCCGCATGGTTTGGAGGCCCTCTCTGTCCTGCTCTACCAGCTCCGGGACGGGGCCAAAGACCATATTCCAGTAGGTGGAGGACACAATGGGCATTTGGGCGTCTGTCATGTGTCGATTCAGCACATCCAGCGAGGCGGTTATCCCGGCGCGGCGGGCCGTCACCACAGCGGCTCCCGGTTTGTGAGCAAAGGCGCCGCCGCCGGCGTAAAAGAGCCGGTCCAGCAACGATAACAGCTGTCCGCTGGGGTGGGCGTAGTAGACCGGAGAGCCGAATATAAAGCCGTCCGCTTTCTTCGCCTTTGCGATGATCTCATTCACGATGTCGTCCTCAAAGATGCACCGATTTTTTCCGGCACAGCTGTTGCAGCCGATGCAGTCCCGGATGGGACTGCCGCCCATCTGGATCATTTCCGTCTCCACCCCCTCAGCGTTCAACACTTTTGCAATTTCCGAAAGAGCAAGATAGGTACAGCCGTTTTTTCGGGTGCTGCCATTCAGCATAAGCGCTTTCATTTCTCTGCGTAGACCTCCTTAGTCTGCTTTACCATGCAGGGACCCCCTTATTATTTCAGATTCTTCCGGAAGAAGTCAACCGGCTTGTCGAAGGGGATAATGTCCATCCGGTCGTAGAGGTCGGTGTGGACGGCATCGGGGATGAGCAGCAGCTCCTTATTGTCCCCCTTCAGCCTGGCAAAAGCGTCCTTGCTGAAATAGCAGGAGTGGGCCTTGTCCCCGTGCATCACCAGAACGGCGGAGCGAATTTCCTCCGCATAGGCCAGAATGGGCTGATTGAGGAAGGACATACAGCCAATGACATTCCAGCCGCCGTTGGAATTGAGGGACCGGGGGTGGTAGCCCCGGGGAGTCTTGTAGTAGTTGTAATAGTCCTTGACAAAGAAAGGCGCGTCCTCGGGCAGGGGATCTACCACGCCGCCGCCCAGAGCGTACTCGCCGCTCTTGTAGTCAACCAGCCTCTGAGCGTTCAAAGCCTTTTTCTTTTCATAGCGGGCCTCCTCGCTGTCCTCGGCGTCAAAATAGCCGTTGGCATTCACCCGGCTCATGTCGTACATGGTGGAGGCCACGGCAGCCTTGACGCGGGTGTCCAGGGCCGCCGCATTCAAGGCCAGACCACCCCAGCCGCAGATGCCGATGATGCCGATCTTCTCCGGATCCACATCGTCCCGCAGAGAGAGATAGTCCACCGCCGCCTGGAAGTCCTCGGTGTTGATGTCGGGAGAGGCCATATACCGGGGAGTGCCGCCGCTCTCACCGGTGAAGGAGGGGTCGAAGGCCAGGGTGAGGAAGCCCCGCTCCGCCATGGTATGGGCGTAGAGACCGGAGGATTGCTCCTTCACCGCGCCGAAGGGACCGCAGACGGCGATGGCGGGTAGCTTGCCGGACGCGCTTTTGGGGACGTAGAGGTCAGCGGCCAAAGTGATGCCGTAGCGGTTGCGGAAGGTCACCTTGCTGTGATTTACGCTCTCGCTCTTGGGAAAGGTCTTATCCCACTCCTGGGTCAAAGTCAGTTTATCCATGTAAAATTCCTCCTCAAAGTTATTGGGATTTGTTTTGTTTTTTCAGTGTATAGACGAGATAATCCAGGCAGTCAATCCGTTTTTCATTTTGGTGAACGGTATCCAGCAGCGTCTGTCTGTGGCGGGAGAGGACCCGCATCAGCTCTGCCTGATTCTGTTTTTGGACCAGCGCCATGCACTGCCGGATAATTTCCGGACCGCACCCCGCATCAGCCAAATTCTGAAGCAGGATGCCATCGGTGTCCGCCGCATTAGGCATATCACCACCTCCCTGTGCCCATATCATAGAACACAGGAAGTAGAATAGCAAATACTTGATTTCTATATCATGTTATTCTTGCAGAGAATAACATGGCCTGTTATACTATAGCCGGAGGTGTCAGTCATGGAAATTCGGGTACTGCGCTATTTTCTGGAGGTGGCTCGGGAGGGCAGCGTCACCCATGCGGCGGAGCGGCTCCATATCTCCCAGCCCACCCTGTCCAAACAGCTCAAGGATCTGGAGACGGAGCTGGGCAAAAAGCTCTTTGTCCGCAGCAGCTTCAGCGTCCGGCTGACAGATGAGGGAATGCTGCTGCGCCGCCGGGCGGAGGACATCCTGGACATGGTGGACAAAACGGCAGAGGAGTTCAAGGCTCTGGGTGAGATCTCCGGCGGGGATATCCACATCGGCTGCGCGGAATCGGACAGTATTAAGTACCTGGCCCGGCGAATCAAGGCAGTACAGGCCCAGTACCCCCGTATCCGTGTGCATCTGTACAGCGGCGACCGGAGCGATCTGGCGGAGCGCTTGGAGCAGGGGCTGCTGGACTTTGCCGTGCTGGTGGAATCCAATGACCTGTCCAAATATAATTACCTCCCCCTGCCCGGCGCGGACACCTGGGGCGTCATTCTGCGGAAGGATCACCCGCTGGCGGAACGGGAGGCAGTTGTGCCGGAGGACCTGCTGGATGTTCCCTTGATCTGTCCGCGGCAAGGTCTGCAAAAGGAGCTTTCAGACTGGTTTCAGGAGAAAGTAGACCGGCTCAACATCGTGGCAACCTGCAATCTGGCCTACAACGGCGGTGTTCTCACCCGAGAGGGACTGGGCTGTCTGCTCTCCTTTGATAAGCTGGCGGACACCAGTCCGGACAGTCCCCTGTGCTTCCGGCCCCTGATGCCGTCTCTTTACTCAAAGCTGTTTTTTGCCTGGAAAAAGTATGCGGTGTTTTCCCCGGCGGCAGAGGTGCTGCTGAGCGAGATGAAGGATCACTGCTCCGCTTTAGAGTAAGTACAAATACAATTGAGCAAAGCTGTTGTTTCCGAGGAATCGGAGCGCAAGTAGTAGCGGCGGCAAGAAGCACACAGATATATACTCTATGCCAGTTTGTTGGTGTCCACCGTTGTACCAATAAAGCTGACCCATCGAAAGAGCCGGGAAAGTGTAGCTTGAATAGAAGTTATTCTTTGCTTTCTGCATCGTAAATCAACGCCAAAATTTTTCTTGACATCTGTCTGTGTTTGTGATAGACTAATTAAGCATCTAAGACCGGAAGCCACCCATGCCGGAGTGGCGGAATTGGCAGACGCCCGGGACTTAAAATCCCGTGGGAGCGATCCCGTGCCGGTTCGACCCCGGTCTCCGGCACCATATCGCGGGGTAGAGCAATTGGTAGCTCGTCGGGCTCATAACCCGGAGGTTGCAGGTTCAAGTCCTGTCCCCGCAACCAGTGAAAAGAAGGTAGAGACGTTGAATCTCTATCTTCTTTTTTGTTGTTTTGTACTATATATTGTGCGATACCTCAATTTTGAAACGATATACAGTATTTTTCTGATGGATGGAGCGATTAGGAATAGTTGAGACTAATTGGAAGCATTTGGTATTACTATTGATAAGTGTTGAGTACTGTAGGTAAGTGTTGGGGAAAAGTTTCACTTTATTCTCACCTGTGTGCAAATAGGGCGAGGGGGGAATGGAAAAAATTAGGGCTTGACAATCGCAGTTAATTTTGCTATCTTAATTATATAGGTCAGTTTGTTTAGCGGTTGTAACCAATGTAACCGCATTAACCGCTGTAACCATTATATTATTTTTTGTGAAGATACTTGCTTGATTAAAGCGAGTATCTTTTTCGTTTTATATAGACAAAAATCTTTCTATATGTTACATTTAATACAGTTACCCGATACATAAAATGGAGGGCTGTATTATGGCAGGAAAAGAAGATAAGAAGAATGTAGTTTGGATGTTTGATAGGCAAACAGGTGTAATGAGTGTTGATGTAAATAAAAGCAATAAGGCTGATATTGAGGCAAGGTTTTCTTTTAAGCTGGAAGTCTATAAGGACAGTGAAACTCATGTCGAAAGCATGAAGATTACCAACTTTAAAGACAGAAACGAGAATGGCTCCATTGTTACATCTATTGTTGATTTGGGCCGAGATATTAAGGACTTTAAAAGGTTCGGCGTAGTGATGGGAGACACATATTATAGAGATTTGGCCCGCAGGATTGAGGAAGAATATGTTAATATTGAAGTTAGTACAGTAACTTTTGCAACAGGTGACACCCGGTATAGTGATTTCCTTGGAGAAGTCAAGGAGTTTTTTATAGGCAGTACAGAATACATTTCAGATGATTTCTGTTATGTACCTGTAAATATGTTTAATGAACTTTCTACTGACTGTGGATATAGTGAATATGAAATGAAAAACTTGCGCACGCAGCTTGCGCAGGGTGGATATATTCATGTGGTGTCTGGACGTTATGCAATATTAAAACGATTATCAAACAAGCCGGAAAGAGTAGTTGCTTTTTATAGAGAAAAGTTAGGCATTACACTGCCAATTAAGCAGGAGAAGCGAAAAAAAGTTAAGGGTGACGGGGATGAATAAGCGGGACACTATTTCGATTGCACCATACTACGGCGGTAAGGGTCGCATGGCTCATTTTATAGCTGACCGGCTTAATTATGATGATACGGACATCTTTGTAACTCCATTTGGTGGTATGTGCCGGGTGTTGTTAAATAAACCTCGTCATAAAGTTGAATGTTACAATGACTACAGTTCAGGTTTAACGGCACTAATGCGCATACTGTCTGACCCGATTAAGTCGATTGAGTTTATACATAGGCTGGAAGATGAAACAGTATACAGCGAGGAGGAATTTAATAAACAAAAGGCTGTTTTTGACAGTGCAGAAGATGATTTAGAAGTACAGTCCAAAAAGAGATTACGACAGTTATTGATTGAGAAGAAAATAGTAGAACCTTATACTGCAAATAATTTACTTGATGAAATATTGTGGCAAGCATACGAAATGGCGGAAAAAGCAGTTAATCCAAAACGGAAAACCCCACCTCATAAAATTGCGCCAGCAGTTCAGGAGAGTTTAACACGATTAAGGGAAGTATTGCAGGATGAAGAAGAGCAAGCAAAAGGAACCCCCTTTGAAGATCGTCGGCAGTTTCAAAAGGAATTGAAGAATTGTCTTGCTGACTGGGTAGAAGCGTATCAGGTCAAGGAAAATACCGGGTTTTTGGAACGCTCTTCTGATTTGGGACTATATGTGTCTGACATGGATTTAGCCCTAGCTACTTATGTAGTGTTCCAACAGTCACGAGACGGAATGGGGCAAACGTGGAGCGCCGAGAAGTTTAAAACAAACGACCAGTACAAGCGGCAGATCGCTAAGTTGTTTGACTGTGCGGAAAGGTTGGAGGGCGTAGAAGTATATCAAATTGACGCTATGGCCTTTTTTAGACGCATGATGTTTGTAGATATAAATACTTCTTTTGGTGAACTTCCGCCAGCGTTTAGAGTTTTAAACGAGTGGATAAACAATCCAAGAGTTATGATGTACTGCGACCCATCATATATCAGCGTAGAAAAAGAAACGGAAATGCTGGAAGATATTGATGTTGACCATACACCACGTTTAGCTGACGCAATAAGACGGAAATACGACGGCAAAAAAATGCCTACGAATTTAGGTAAGGTATACGCAATGTCATTTGGATATGACGATCAGGAAAAGTTTTTGCGTTGTATTCAAAAGGCGAAATGCAGGATTTTGGTATCAAACTATGATTTACAGCTATACAACAAATATTTGAATGAGGAAACAGGCTGGCACCGGGAAGAATTTCATACGACTACAGGAGTAGGAAGTAAAAAAGATAATAAGCGTATAGAGGTTATTTGGTACAACTATTAAAAGAGCATAGATAAAGTAAAAAGTACTCACTTCTTGAAGTGGGTGCTTTTCTTATAGCTAGTTGATATTTATAGTAGATAAAAAAGAGAGGTGGTAATTACTAAAGCGTAGGGTGTTCTGGATGGCTCTGAAGGGGTTGGAAGGGACCGGAGGGGTAAGGGGTATGCTGAAGAAATGGAGAGGGCCAGAGGAGGCCAGAATGAGAAATAGAGGTGGTGACATGATGGAGGGGGGGTTAAAGTTTATGGATTTTGCAAGGAATACAGTTAAGGGTTGCTGTGTTGAAAAAGTGGTATGCAGTAAGGAGGATTCAACAGTTAAATAAATTGGGAGTTAGAATGATAAAATGTAAAAAGCAGAAAATTAGTCATTCAGCTTTTGAAAAATTGAGAGTACGTCAACGAATACATGAATTTAATTTCTTGTATACAGTAGGGGGCAAAAATTGGGGTTTTGGAAAGATGGATTTTTGGGAAGTTGATTAGAACGTAAGTTAAGAGAAATACATGGATGAAAGGAAGATAATTAAATGGGCTATGATTTTAGTTATGATGACATTTATGGTACGGATGGACAGGAGCTATCCGAATATAATCAAAATTGTGTTGTGGATAGCGATGATGATTATGAGGATTATTGGGAGGATCAGCCATGGCCACCAATTAGCCCAACTGAATATGGCTTGTATGCATCCGCATACAGGTTGGATTTAAATGAACATATATGTGGAACCTTTGCGCAAAGGGGTATTCATATCGAAAGATTGCGGAAATATGTAAAATGCTCCCCTAATAC
>CANPFP010000021.1 GCA_947573385.1 uncultured Bacillota bacterium
AACTGGCTATGAACACTGGCCCTGAGAAATACAGGGTTTACAGGAAAAATGACAGCGGACTGACAGTACAGAAGAGTTTCAGAAGGTAGGTCTGTTCCACTGCAGCAGGGGGGATATAGCTGTCCCGGAGCAGCCAGACGGCGATAAACACCACCAGCGCTCCCTTTACCAGCCCCACAGCCCCGCCGCCCCAGTGGTTGGCGGTGTAGAGAACGGGCAGGTGAGCCACCAGGTCCAGGGTGTGGCTGAAAAAGAACCAGGCAATAAGCATCGCGAAGAAAGCGACGGTAAAAATTACGATCCGGGCGATCTGCACTGCCACAAAGTGGGCCAGCGCCTGGGCGGCGTGGGTGACGATGTCAGAAGCCTTGTCATCCACTGCCTTTTGGAAGGTTTCCGCGAAGCCCTGGAAGAATTTGGAGTCCTTCAGCGGCTCCAGCAGCTCCTCCAGAGGGAGCTGGGCCAGCCAGTCATTCTCCTCCGCAGAAGTGTTTTCCGCTGAGGAGCGCTCGTAGTAGCTGGTCACTGTGTCGTGGATGCTGCTGGCGACAGCGGGCTCGATGGCTTTGGCCACCGGCTCGGCCAGGGAGTTGGAGAGGAAGGAGGCCCCGATCAGGGCCACAAAGACGGCCAGCAGGGAGCACAGAGTGAGCACAAGGCCCTTCCGATAGCCCAGCCAGACGAACAAGAGCAGAACGGCGAGGACCGCCAGGTCGTAGATTAGATAGGTCATAGAGAATCTCCCTTGCTGTAGGGACGCATCACGATGCGTCCGAATTTGCTGCGCTGCCGGGTTTAACAATGAGCCCGGCGGGCTGATATGTGGGGCCCAACGACTCCGGCGGGCCAACCGGCAGGTTTTCAGGGCCCGGCTACGGGATATACAGCCAGGCCTGCTGGTCGTTGGCCAGCACGGCGGAGCCGTTGGTGTTCAGGTCCACCTTTCGGGCGGCACGGCTGTTTTCCACCCCGGCGACGAACTCCAGGCTGCCATTGTACACCGAGAGCTGGCTGCCGGTGAGCAGGGCACAGTATTCCCCGGCGGCAGCGTAGTCCAGCACCTGGCCGGTGAGAGGAATGGACTGGAGCACCTGGGCGGAGCTGTCAATGCGCAGGGCCTGTGTGGCGCTGCCGGAGCGGTAGCGGCCCACCAGAAGGAAGGCGAAGCCGTCTCCCCCCAGGGAGCATCCCTTCAGATAGTTGGGATTGATGTAGTAGGTGTGTATCTCCTGGCTCTCTGGAAGGAGGGAGACGGTATGCAGCCGGTCCTCGCCCACCAGCCAGATCACGCCCTCGTCGAAATCCATGTCCAGCACGGTAAAGCTGCCCAGGTCGATCTGGGCGAAGGGCTCCTTCTGGTTGACCCGGTAGAGAAGCAGATGGCTGTAGAAGGAGCCGTCCTGCTGACCAATGGTGACCACAGCCACCATACTGCCGTCGGGGGAGACCGCGGCATCCACCGCAAAGGTGGAGGACAGGCTGATCTGGATTACCGGAGCCCCCCTCTGATTGTAGACAGTGACCGCCCCCTTATAGCCGCTCTGCTGGGCGGTAATGGCCAGCCAGCCCCTCTCGTTGGGTCTGGCGGACAACAAGTCCGCGCCGCCGCTGAGAGAGAGGGAAAAGGACTCCTCTCCATTACGGAAGGCAAACAGGGACTGGTTGCCCGCGTCGTAGACGACGGCGGTTGTGCGGGAGGCGGCGAGCACCGGATTTTCCAGGGAACATATCTCCTCAGCCAGCCGTTCACCGTCCAGGCTGTAGTAGTGGGCCCCGGCGGCAGAAGCCGTCACCATGCCGCCGTCCAGATAGGCGATGGAAAGCTTGTCGCCCCCTGCGTGGGAAAAAGGGGCGGACTCCCCAGTGACGCCGGTATCCATATTCTGGTAGGCCAGCCAGCGCTTGATAGTATTGATGTTGATGGTATCCCGGTAGAGAACCAGGATGATGGCCGCTAAAATCAGCGCCGCCGTCACCAGCATGGCCAGCAGCCGCAGGATACGGTTTGGTTTTTTCAGCCGCTTTGGGACGGGCACATTTTTCTTCTCTTCCATCTTTACTGTTTAAATTTCCTCTTCATACCACAATCTTGTCATGTAGAGCCCCCCGGGAGGGACGGTAGGTCCGGCCAGGGTCCGGTTGCCCGACTCCAGAATAGCCGGAATATCCTCCGGGGCCAGCTTGCCCTCGGCGGCGTAGACGATGGTGCCCACCATGGCCCGGACCATGTTGTATAAAAAGCCGTTGGCGCACACCCGGCAGGAGATCAGGTCGCCGGAGCGCTCCACGTCGAAGTAGTGGACGGTCCGCACGGTGGTTTTGGTTTCGGTGCCCACTGAGCGCACCGCCCGGAAGTCGTGGGTGCCCACAAACTGCGCCGCCGCCCGGGCCATAATTCCCTCGTCCAGGCGCTTGGGGTAGAACCAGGCCCGGTTGACATAAAACGGATTGCCCAGCCAGGAGTTGTAAATGCGGTAGGTGTACTCCTTTTTTAAGCAGGAGCCGATGGCGTTGAAGCCGTCAGGCACCTGGGCGGCTTTCACCACCACAATGTCGTCGGGGAGCCGGGTATTCACCGCCAGGGGCAGCTTGTCCAGGGGGATGCGGGAGACGGTGCGGAAGTTGGCCACATAGGTCTCCGCGTGGACCCCCGCGTCGGTGCGCCCCGCCCCGGTACACTTTACCGGATGGCCCACCGTGGCCGACAGCGCCTTCTCCAGCGTTTCGGCCACCGAAATTGCGTTTTTCTGCACCTGCCACCCGTGGTAGGCCGTGCCGTTGTACATCAGCTTTAGAGCAATGTTTCGTTCCAT
Source organism: uncultured Bacillota bacterium (assembly GCA_947573385.1). GTDB lineage: Bacteria > Bacillota > Clostridia > Oscillospirales > Oscillospiraceae > Lawsonibacter. Next base: position 2,814 of record CANPFP010000021.1, read on the forward strand.
GCGACCACCATTCTAGTTTTTCCGCCCTACCTCCCCCTTTGGGGGAGGTGGCACCGCCGAAGGCGGTGACGGAGAGGGCCCTCTCAGTCTCGCTTCGCTCGACAGCTCCCCCAAAGGGGGAGCTAAGGGTGCTATCTGTTCACTTTCCGCTTATCCGTCAAGCCCAGAAGGTAATCGGTGCTGACGTCGAAGAATCTGGCAATCTGGATCAAGCCGGGAACTTCGGGATAATGTCTCCCATACTCATAGCCCTGATAACTGCGCAGTTTTACTCCACAGATTTCGGCCATTTCCCGTTGTTTCAGACCGCGTTCCTTTCGGAGCTCTCTCATTCGTTCAGAAAAAATCTGCATATTTCCTCCTGAGCTATTGACACGCAACTAAAAGCGGTATAAAATAAAGACGTAACTAAAAGATACAAAAGGAGATACCACTATGAACAAAACCTTAAAAATGCTTTTCGTAGACAATCCCTACATAGCGGAGCAGGTCTGTGCCTTTTGCAGCACACTTTCGGAGTTCCGGGAAGCGGAGCGGGAATTTAACGCTGTCAGCGAACAAATCGCGGAAAAGCTGGGCCGGGAGCTGTATCTCGACTTTGAAGAAGCCCAGTCCTGGTACATGGCAAAACTGGTCAACGCCTATTATCTCTTTGGACTGGGTCTGCGTCAAGAGGTTTTGTCAGCTTTACAGCCCAAAGTGTCCTAACACGCCCACTCCCACGGTGATGGCCAGAAAGAGGAACAGGGTCACATAGTCGGCGGCCTTGTATTTCAGCTGCCGCAGGCGGGTGCGGCCCTCGCCGCCGTGGTAGCAGCGGCACTCCATGGCGGTGGCCAGCTCGTCGGCCCGGCGGAAGGCGGAGATGAACAGGGGCACCAGCAGGGGCAGCAGGGCCTTGGCCCGCTGGATCAGGTTGCCGCTCTCAAAGTCCGCCCCTCTGGCCCGCTGGGCGGACATGATCTTGTCAGTCTCCTCAATCAGCGTGGGGATGAACCGCAGGGCAATGGACATCATCATAGCCAGCTCGTGGACAGGCACCCGCACCATTTTCAGCGGCCCCAGCAGGGACTCCAGCCCGTCGGTGAGCAGAATGGGGGAGGTGGTGTAGGTGAGCAGGAAGGTGCCGGAAATAAGCATCATAATGCGCACAACCATGAAGAAAGCCCGCCAGACGCCCTCCAGGGTGATGGTGAAGACCCAGAACTGGGCCAGCACGGTGTCCCCCGGGGTGTAGAACAGGTTGAGGACGGCGGTAAAGACCACAATGAACAGCACCGGTTTCAGCCCCCGGAAAACCGACTTCACCGGGACCTTGGACAGATAGATGGACCCGGCCAGTACCGCCAGCATAACGGCGTAAGTGACAAACCAGGCGGCCAGAAACAGGGCCACGATATAGAGGACCACGCAGATCAGCTTGGTCCGGGGGTCCAGGCGGTGGACCGGGGAGTTTCCCGGGAAGTACTGGCCCAGGGTAATGTCTTTCAGCGCCAATTACACCGCCCCCTTTCCCAATTTTTCCAGGATGGCGGCCTTGGCCTGGTCCAGGGTGTACACCGAGGGGTCAATGTCCACCCCCATGGCTCGCAGCCGGTGGAACACCCGGGTGAGCTGGGGCACGCCCAGTCCCATTTGTTCCAGCTCGTCCCCGTGGCGGAAGACCTCCCGGGGGGGACCCTGGAAGGGGATTTTCCCGTCGTTGACGGCCACCAGCCGGTCCACCGACCGGGCCACCTCCTCCATGGAGTGGGAGACCAGGATGACGGTGGCGTTGTGGGCCTGGTGGTACTCCCGGATGTTTCCCAAAATGGACTCCACCCCCTCCGGGTCCAGGCCGGCGGTGGGCTCGTCCAGAATGAGCACCTTGGGCTCCATGGCGATGACCCCGGCGATGGCCACCCGGCGCTTCTGGCCTCCGGACAGCTCAAAGGGGGATTTTTCCAGGTGGTCGTCCCGCAGGCCCACAAAGTAGGCCGCCGACCGCACCCGGCGGTCGATCTCCTTATCGTCCAGTCCCATGTTCTTGGGGCCGAAGGAGATGTCCTTGTATACCGTCTCCTCAAAGAGCTGGTACTCCGGGTACTGGAACACCAGCCCCACCTGAAACCGGGTCCGCTTGGTGATCTTGGGGTCGGACCAGATGTCGGTGTCCTGAAAGAGGACCGTCCCGGAGGTGGGCCGGAGCAGGGCATTCAGGTGCTGAATCAGGGTGGACTTGCCCGAGCCGGTGTGGCCGATGATGCCCAGGTACTCCCCAGGGTAGGCGCAGAAGTCCACGCTGTCCAGTGCCGTGTGCTCAAAGGGCGTCCCGGCGGAATAGGTGTGAGTGAGCTGTTTCGTTTCGATTATGGGCTGCATAGAGATACATCCTTATTTATAGTGGTACACGCCCGGAGGGTCGCGTCCGTAGGGAATCCCCCCGCCCCTTCGGGGCACCCCCCTTTAGCAAGGGGGGCTTTTTCAGAGCGCTAAGGCCCCCTTGCTAAAGGGGGCTGGCACCGCCGTCAGGCGGTGACTGGGGGATTCTTCATAAGCAAGCTGTACAGCGCTTGGGCGCACTCCTCGTCGCTGAGGGCGTCCAAAGGGACGTCGTACCCCGCCTGGCGCAGCTCCCAGAGGAGCTGGGTCGTCTGGGGGACGGTGAGGCCCACCTTCCGCAGCTCCTCCACCCGGGAGAAGACCGCTTTCGGCGCGCCGTCGGCCACCACCCTGCCCTTGGCCATGACAATGAGACGGTCGGCCTGGGCGGCCTCGTCCATGTGGTGGGTGATAAGGACCACCGTCACCCCCCGGGTCCGGTTCAGCTCCTTGATGGTGCGCAGCACGTCCTTCCGGCCGATGGGGTCCAGCATGGCGGTGGGCTCGTCCAGCACAATGCACCGGGGCCGCATGGCGATTACCCCGGCGATGGCCACCCGCTGCTTCTGTCCGCCGGACAGAAGGTGGGGGGCGTGCTCCCGGTGGTCATACATGTTCACCGCCTTCAGGGCGTCGTCCACCCGCTGGCGTATTTCCGCCGGGGGGACCCCCAGGTTCTCCGGGGCAAAGGCCACGTCCTCCTCCACCACGTTGGCCACAATCTGATTGTCCGGGTTCTGAAAGACCATGCCCACCGCCCGCCGGATGTCCAGCAGCCGGCTGTCGTCGGCGGTGTCGATGCCGTCCACATAGACCGTTCCCCCGGAGGGGAGGAGGATGGCATTCATATGCTTGGCCAGGGTGGACTTGCCGCAGCCGTTGTGGCCCAGCACGGCCACGAAGGAGCCCTCCTCAATGGACAGGCTCACCCCGTCCAGCACCACCGGCGTGACTCCCTCGGCGGCAGGGTAAGAGAAACGCAGGTCGCTGGTTTGGATGATGGCGGACATGGCATTACCTCCGATACCTTATAAAAGTAACGGTGTATTATACCATTGAAGGGACGTTCCCGTCAATGTATAAGGAACGAAAAAAAGACAGCGATTCGTTCCCTTTTGAACGACTGGAATTGACAAATTAGGGATGTGATTTTATAATGAAAGAAATCTTTTGGGAGATTTGGAGTGATTAGAGATATGTTTTGTACAAACTGCGGCGCGAAGCTGCCGGACGATGCGAAATTCTGTACCGTATGCGGCAGCTCTACTGCGCCAAAGCCCATTGTGTCTCCGCCGGCCCCAACGGCGAAAAAGACGAAGCAGAAGGCCCTCAAGTCTCCGCGCGAAGGGGGAGAAAAAAAGAAATCCGGCATGATTTGGCTGGCGGTTCTGCTGGCCGTGGCAGCGGCGGCGGCCATAGCGGTGGCAGTGTGGGCTATACTTCCGCGTTCTGCCGGGGGAGGGGTGGAGGATGTCTCCTCCAGCCGTGGAGAGAACAGCATTCCAACTGTGGATGACCGCGATGATGAAGGTTCCTCCGCTCCCCGAGGCGCCCCGGAGCCGCTCCAGCTGCAAATTCGGCAGGTGGATAATTCCGCCTTCCCGAAGATTACCTTCTACTCCTCTGTCCTGGACGAGAATGATCAGGTGGTGGATGGGCTTACCGCCGAGGACTTTGTGCTTCAGGAGCTGGTTGGAGGTGTGGCCAAGGAACAGACGCTCATTGATGTGCGCCGGGTCCAGGGAGAGGAGAAGTGCAGCGTCAGCCTGGTCCTGGACGCCAGCGGCAGCATGGACGGCGAACGCATCAATCAGGCCAAACAGGCCGCCCTCAGCTTTTTGGGCCAGGTGAATTTTGGTGGCGGAGACCGGATTGAAGTTGTCTCCTTCAGCGACTATGTCTATTTGGAGCAGGATTTTGTCAGCGACCCTGCCGCCCTCGGCAGCGCCATCAACGGCATTACCCTGGGGGATATGACTGCCCTGTATGATGCTGTCTACTCCGCCCTGGTCCAGACCTATGAGCAGGACGGGGCCCGCTGTGTGATCGCCTTCACCGACGGCCAGGAGAACGCCAGCAGCTATACCTTTGACGATGTGGTGGAGCTGTCACGCAGTTCGGGTATCCCGGTGTATCTCATCGGCATTGGCTCGGGGGGCGAATACGACGAAGCTGCCCTGCGCAGTTTGGCTGAACAGTGCTCCGGGGCCTTCTACCCCGCCGGCAGCAGCGACCTGGACACCGTTCTGGCCAATATCTACACCTCTATCTACCGCCAGCAGCAGGACTACTACGTCTTCCGCTACACCTCCTCCAACCCGGATGCTCAGGCGGCGGAGCGGGGACTGGAGCTATCTCTGTCCGACAAGTCGGACTACACCGGAACGGCCAGCCACGACTTTCGGACGCAGGCTGTGATCAACGAGGGCTTTGCCAGCGACTTCCGGAACCGGGACTATATTCTGCCCAGTTCCAGCTACGTCTCCATTACCGACGCGGACCTGAGCGGCCTGAGCCTGGCCCAGCTGCGCATTGCCCGCAATGAGATATATGCCCGCCATGGCCGGCAGTTTAAAGACGCCTGGCTGAACCAGTGGTTCTATTCCAAGAACTGGTATCTGTCCGTCTATCCCAAGTACGCCCCCGCCGCCTTTGATGCGATGCCCACCCCGCTGTCCACCCTGGAGCGGGAGAACGTACATACCATCTCCCAGTATGAAAAAGTGGTGATGGACAGCCGGGATATTTACCCCGCTGCCGGCTCTGTGTCTCTCACCGAGTACGATTTGGCTCTGAGCAAGTCAGTGCTTCAGCGTGCGCTGGACCAGATGTCCGCCTATCCGTCCACGCCCACTTTGCAGGCCAACATCGCGCAGGTGCGGGCGGCGCTGAGTAAGGCAGAGGTACAGTATTGAGGAGGAGCGGCATGAGAAAAATTTATCTGTGGGTTTTAAGCTTGGCACTGCTGGCAGCGGCGGGGTGCGGACCGAAGGAACTTGCTGTCTCCTCAATGTCTGGAGGGGAGTCTTCCAGCCCGGCCCAGTCCGTCCCCGCGCGGACGGACCCGGTACCCGATCTAAACCCGGCGCCCCTTCCCGAACCGGAGCCTGAGCCTGACCCGGAACCCGAACCGGAGCCCGAGCCCCGTGTGGTGGCGCTGGACGCCGGCCACCAGGGCAAAGCCAACCGGGACAAGGAGCCAGTAGGCCCGGGGGCCAAGGAGACCAAAGCCAAGGTGTCCTCCGGGACCCAGGGCCGGTTTACCCGGGTGCCTGAGTACCAGGTAAATCTGGAGGTGACCCTCCAGCTCCGGGACGAGCTGGAGCGCCGGGGGTACACCGTGGTCCTCACCCGGGAGAGCAACGATGTGGATATCAGCAACGCCCAGCGGGCGGCCGTCGCCAACGAGGCGGGAGCCGGTGCCTTTGTGCGCATCCACTGCAACGGCTCAGAGGACCCCGCGGTCCATGGGGCCTTTACCATCTGCCCCACGCCGGATAACCCCTATCCTGTGGGCGAAATCTATGAGCAGTGCCGCTGTCTGGCCGATGAGGTGCTGAACGGCCTGGTGGAATCCGCCGGAGCGCAGAAGCGGGACATCTGGGAGACGGACACTATGAGCGGCCTGAACTGGTGCGAGGTGCCCTCCATCATTGTGGAGATGGGCTATATGACCAACGAGAAGGAGGATAACGCCCTGGTCTCCCCGGAGTACCAGGCCAAGCTGGTCCAGGGCCTGGCCAACGGCATTGACAGCTACTTTGCCCTCCAGGAGGAAACGTAACAAAAATCACCCCGCCGCCGGCGGGGTGATTGCTTATGTTCGGGTCCACCGCCCCACAGCCCCGCAGGGCAGGGCCAGGCCGGTCTGGGTGACGGGCAGGCCCAGCTCGTCAGAGACAGTGTGCCCGCCGAATTTTTTGGAGATCAGCGTCTCCAAAATATAGGTGACCACGCTGGGGGCCAGGCCGGTGGTGTAGGAGTTCAAAATGAGAAACAGCGGGTCATCAGACAGCACGCCGCTCACCAGCTCCACAAAGGGGTAGAGGTTCTCCTCCAGCTTCCACACCTCGCCGGTGGGCCCACGGCCGTAGGAGGGGGGGTCCATAATAATGGCATCGTATTTCCGGCCCCGGCGGATCTCCCGCTCCACAAACTTGGCGCAGTCGTCCACAATCCAGCGGATGGGAGCGTCCTCCAGCCTGGAGCTCTTAGCGTTTTCCCGGGCCCACTGGACCATCCCCCGGGCGGCATCCACGTGGCACACCGAAGCCCCGGCGGCGGCGCAGGCCACCGTGGCCCCGCCGGTGTAGGCGAAGAGGTTGAGCACGTTTACCGGCCGGCCGGCGTTTCGGATATGCTCCATGGCAAAGTCCCAGTTGGCCGCCTGCTCGGGAAACAGGCCGGTGTGTTTAAAGTTCATGGGCTTGATGTTGAAGGTGAGCCCTCCATAGGCCACCGTCCAACGCTCCGGCATGGACCTGTTCTGCCACTGCCCGCCCCCGGTGGAGGAGCGGGCATACCGCCCGGCATTTTTTTTCCAACCCGGGTGGCTGCGGGAGGTATTCCAGATGGCCTGAGGGTCGGGCCGGACCAGCAGCTGGTCTCCCCAGCGCTCCAGCTTTTCTCCACGGCCACAGTCGATAAGCTCATAGTCGGTCCACTTGTCGGACAGCCACATAGACGAAGTCCTCCCCATAAAAATCCAGAAGTGGGACAAGTATACCATTCAAAGAGTGGCACGTCAATGAAATACTGATTGTAATTTACGGAAAACTGTGCTAAAATACCTCAGACATAGAAAGAATGAGGTGAGCAGCTTATGGAACATCCCTTCCGCTCTGCCGCGATCGGCGGCTTCAATAAACAGGACGTGTTGGAATTTTTAGAGACTCAAGCCAAACAGTCCGTCAAGGCCCAGCAGGAGCTGCGAAGTCAGCTGGAGGAGTGCCGGAGTCAGGCGGAGACCCTGCGCCAGGAACGGGATGAGCTGGAGCGCCAGCTGGAAAAGGCCCGGCAGGAGCTGAATGAGGCTGTTCAGGAGCGGAACAGTCTAAGTGTCCGGCTGGAAAAGGCCAACGAAGCGGCGTCCGGGGCTCAGGCCCAGACCGTCCAGCTTACCCGGGAGCTGGAGCAGGCCCGCCGGGACCGGGATGATATACAGGCCCAACGGGACGCCGTCTGGCCCGACGCTCAGGCCTATATGGAGCTGAAAGAGCGTACCGCCGGCGTGGAGCTGGAAGCCCATCGCCGGGCCCGGGCCATCCAGGTCAAGGCGGAGGAGGACGCTCAGAGGGCCCGCCGCCAGGCGGAGCAGTGGCTGAAACGGGTGGAGCGGGAGTATGACGCGCTGTGTACTCAGGTGGAAACCACCGTTACCCACGCTGCCAGCGAGCTGGAAAAGGCCGGGGCCAGCCTGGAGCGGCTCAACGAGCTGATGGGCAGCCAGGGAGAAGCCCTGAAGGGGGTCCGCAAGGCCTACGACGAGACCAATTTGGGCCGCCCCGAAGCGCCGATGCCCATTGACGAGGAGTAGATAATTGACAAGACAGCGCCTGCCCTCTATACTGAGGACAGGCGCTGTTGCAAATCACGGTGTGTCTGATTATTACAGCTCTGCTGATGATCTTTACATCCCCAAACGCGTGTTAGCCGCCCGGCTTGCCCCCGAGCGGCTAACAATCTCATGTTAGCAGCAAAGGGCTGACCGCTGTGCAGCAGCGCCTTTTATTGTTATTATACCGTGCGGTGGACATTTGTCAAGGCAGGTGAGGGGTTTGAAAAATATAAAATACATAGGCGTACGAATGGAGGAGGAGCTGCACAAAAAATTCCGCTATGTGGCCGGCGCGGAGGGGCGCTCGATGAATAGTCAGGTTATCCTGTTGATTCGGAAGTGTGTCCGGGAGTATGAGAAGGTAAACGGGGAAATAAAGTGTGAGCAATAATCAGCAAAAGATCGCAACAGACTGAGAAAGAGAGAAAAACGTATATTATGTATCCCAAAAGCACAAAATTGCGTGCGAGATGGAGCATGGTATACGATGAAAAAAGATGTAATAGGGGTGGGCCTGCGCGTCAGGCCTGAAATCCACAGAAAACTGAAATATATTGCCGAGTATGAGGGACGGACCATCAACGGTCAGGCCCTGTATTTGATGCAACAATGTATCCGGGAATTTGAAAAGGAACACGGCCCCATTCCGGAGGACGAGCTGGAATGAGCGTCCGGGAGAGGGTGCTGGACCTGCTCTTTCCGCCCAAATGTCCTTTCTGCCAGAAAATTCTGGCCGAGCCCCGGGCGCCGGTGTGTCCGGAGTGCCGGCCCGGGCTGCCCTGGCTGGAGGGGGCGGCGGCAGAGCGGCAGGTGGACTTTGCCGACGGCTGTTTTTCTCCGCTGGCCTACCGGGGGAGTGTGCCCGGGGCGGTCCACCGGTATAAATTCAGCCGGGTGCGGGCGCTGGGAAGGCCCTTCGCTGCCCTGATGGCCCCGTGTCTCAGTGGCCGCCTGCCGGAGGGGGGCGGTCTGATTACCTGGGCGCCACTGTCGAAAAAGCGCCTGCGGGAGCGGGGGTTTGACCAGGCGGAGCTGCTGGCCCGGGAGGTGGGCCGCCTGCTGGACATTCCGGCCCTGCCCCTTCTGGAGAAGAAGCGGCACACCGCCCCCCAGTCCGAGCTGGAGGAGTCCTCAGCCCGCCGGGCCAACGCTCAGGGGGCGTATGCCCTGCTGTCCGGGGCCGGCCTGACAGGAAAGCGGGTAGTGCTGGTGGACGACGTGGTCACATCGGGGGCCACCCTCAGCGCCTGTGCCGCCCTGCTGCGCCAGGCGGGAGCGGAGGGGGTGTACTGTCTCACCCTGGCCCAGGCGCGGAGTCATTAAATATGGCAGGTTCCCCCATAAAAAAAGGGGAAAATTGTTGGAAAAAACGGTTGAAAAGCAGGGACACTCAGGTTATAATACAAAGTGGCATTTAAGAGCCGTGCAGTCAGAAACGGCCAGAACATAATGACTAAATGATAAGGTGGAACAGAACATGGGTTTCTTTAGTAAGGATATTGGCATCGACTTGGGTACTGCCTCGGTTCTGGTATATATCAAGGGTAAGGGCGTAGTCCTCCGCGAGCCCTCGGTGGTGGCGATGGACAAAAACACCGGCAAGCTGCTCAAGGTGGGCACCGAGGCCCAGGCCATGCTGGGCCGCACCCCGGGCAACATCGTGGCCATGCGCCCCCTGCGGGAGGGCGTCATCTCGGATTACGACATGACCGAGCGGATGCTCAAGGAGTTTATGAAGAAGGTCACCTCCTTCTCTCTCTTCAAGCCCCGTCTGCTCATCTGCGTCCCCTCGGGCATCACTGAGGTAGAGGAGCGCGCCGTGGTAGACGCCGGTATCCAGGCGGGCGCCCGCCGGGCCTACCTTATTGAGGAGCCGGTGGCCGCCGCCATCGGCGCGGGCATCGACATCACCAAGCCTGACGGCCACATGGTAGTGGACATCGGCGGCGGCACCGCCGACATCGCGGTAATCTCCCTGGGCGGCGTGGTGGAGTCCGCCTCTATCAAGGTGGCCGGCGACAAGTTTGACGAAGCGGTGGTGAAGTATATCCGCCGCAAGCACAACGTCCTCATTGGCGACCGCACCGCCGAGGAGCTGAAAATCAGCATCGGCTGTGTCTTCCCCCGGCCGGAGGAGGTTTCTATGGAGATCAAGGGCCGGTGCCTGATGACCGGTCTGCCCCGGGTGTTTAATGTCACCTCCGGCGAGATGATCGAGGCCTTCGAGGAGACCTCCAACTCCATCCTGGAAGCCATCCACGGCGTACTGGAGCGCACTCCCCCTGAGCTGGTGGCCGACATCTCTACAAATGGCATTGTGATGACGGGCGGCGGCTCTCTGCTGTGGGGCTTCGACCAGCTGGTCCAGGCCCACACGGGCATTGAGACCCACGTGGCGGACGACGCCATCTCCTGCGTGGCCTTCGGCACCGGCAAGAGCCTGGACAGCCTGGACCAGATGCAGGATGGCACCATGAACCTGTCCCGCCGCAAGCAGATGAATTATTAAGCGAACAGCCGGCCAGTGGCCGGCTGTTTTCCTGAGAGGAGGACCGCTATGGAGATGGTGCAGGAGATTTTAAAGACAGTGGGCGGCGCGCTGGGGATGGAAAATCTAACGCTGTGGTCGCTGCTGCGGGTGGGTATTATGGTGTTGGCCGGCTGGCTGGTCATTCGGGTGCTGATGGGAATGGCAGACCGGCTGCTGGAGCGGAGCAAAGGACTTTCTGCTATACGGGTGTACATCCGGTCCACCCTGCGGATTTTCCTGTGGTTTCTGCTGGCCCTGATGCTGGCGGGGACACTGGGCATTGAGGTTACATCCATCATCGCCATGTTAAGCGTAGTGGGCCTGGCGGTGTCGCTGGCCCTGCAAAATACCCTGGCCAATCTGGCGGGGGGGCTGGTGCTGCTGGTATCTAAGCCCTTCGTGGTGGAGGACTATGTGGAAGCCGACGGCGTCAGCGGTACTATCGCCGCTGTAGACCTGGCCTACACTACCTTTATCACCCCGGACAACAAAAAAATATTTGTCCCCAACAGCCAGCTGTCCGCGGCGAAGATTATCAACTACAATACCCTGGGACGGCGGCGGATGGACATGAAGTTTACCGCCTCCTACGACGCACCCACCGCCCAGGTGCGCTCCGCCATTGAGGAGGTGCTGGCCGCTGTGCCCGGCATTCTGGACGACCCCGCCCCGGTGGTCTACCTGTCGGAGTACCAGTCCAGCAGCATCGAGTACCTGGCCCGCCTGTGGACCTCCACCGACGACTACTGGACGGTCTACTATGCCCTGCTGGAGGGGGTGCGGGAGTCCTTTGACCGCTATGGGGTGGAGATGACCTACGACCACCTCAACGTACATATCGTGGAGAAATGAAGTCTCCCTCAGAGAGGAAACCTGTTGAGTTTCACGGCATAGCCAGCCCATGCAGAAATCCGTCCAGCTGAGGGGAGAGGACCTCGCCGCCCACCACGGTATTTTTGCAGATGAGCAGGTTGACCTGGACCCCGGTCTCGCCGGTGGGGTAGTTGAGCACCTCATAGGTGTACCGCTTTACCCGTTTGCCGGCGTACTTCTGCAAATCGAAGCCCTGGCTGTTTTGGAGGGCCAGATATTCGGAATAGCTGCTGTCCATTTCCTCGGGTATGAGCAGCTCCTGGGTAGCGATGGGCTCCTCCGATACCTGCCAGCCGTAGGCGGACAGGTAGTCGATGCGGTCCTGGTTGGATTTGACCCCCTTGGGGCTGGGCAGAGCGGAGCCGGATACCTCCCGGCTGAGGGCGTGGCCGAAATTCAGGGCAATGGCGCAGCAGCACAGCAGGGCTGCCGCCGCCACCCCCAGAGTCAGCTTCCGTTTAGGCATCTTCGCGGTTACGATCAACACAGCGCATATCTCCTTCCCTGGCTTGTTCTCTCTTTAAGGTATGCGGGAAAAGGGAAGGATATGCTAATAAGCCCCCCTTGTGAAGGGGGGGCATGCGAAGCATGGCGGGGGGATCCCCCCCTCAGTCAGCCTGCGGCTGACAGCTCCCCCACAGGGGGGAGCCAAAATCCCCCAGTCATTTGCTCCGCAAATGACAGCCCCCTTTGACAAGGGGGCCTTTTGAAGCGAGGAGGGCAGCTATGGAGCGTATTGACAAACTGCTGGGCTCCACCGGGCGGTGGAGCCGGAAGGAGGTAAAGGACCTGGTCCGTCAGGGCCGGGTGGCGGCCGACGGCCGGACCGTCCTCAGGCCGGAGGAGAAGGCGGACCCGGAGACTGTCCGTCTCACGGTGGACGGGGCGGAGGTGGTCTGCTCCACCTTCGTCTATGTGATGCTCCACAAGCCGGCAGGGGTACTCTCGGCCACGGAGGACCGGTCCCAGCCCACGGTGCTGGACCTGCTCCCTCCGGAGCTGAAAAGGCGGGGGCTGTTCCCGGTGGGCCGGCTGGACAAGGACACCACCGGCCTGCTCCTCCTCACCGACGACGGCCCCCTGGCCCATGGGCTGCTGTCCCCGAAGAAGCATGTGGACAAGGTCTATCTGGCCCGGGTGGACGGCCGGGTGGACGGGGCGGACGCGGCCGCTCTGGCCGCCGGGCTGACGCTGGGGGACGGGGCGGTGTGCCTCCCGGCCGGGCTGGAGCCCCTGGGGGACGGGAGCACCTGCCTGGTGACCCTGCAGGAGGGGAAGTACCACCAGGTGAAGCGGATGCTGGCCGCCCGGGGCAAGCCGGTGCTGACCCTCCACCGGCTGCGCATGGGCCCTTTGACGCTGGACGAGGGCTTGAAACCCGGAAAATGGCGGTTTTTAACCCCCCGGGAGCGGGCGGAGCTGAGGGGGCTGGAGGGGACGATTTAATATTTTGGTCGATTTGAACAAAAAAATCGAAAAAACCTCTTGCCAAACAGGGGGGATACCCGTTATAATAGGAACAGCGTACAAAAGTTTACGTAGGAGGGATCGCTGTGTCTAGCAGGATGTTTCAGGGTGTTGTACTCCAGATGAAGGACAGCATCAGCCGAACCGTAGGTGTGGTGGACGCGGAAGGGATTGTGGTCGCCTGCAGCGAGCTCACCTGCATCGGCGAACACTGGCCCGGCGCCGTCGCCGCCATCAACGGCGCGGAAAACAATCTGGCCCGGTTCGAGGGCCGCACCTTCAAGCCCCTGGCGGGCTGGGGCGCTCAATTCGACTACGCCGCCTTTGTCAAGGGGGAGGACGAGTTGGCCGCGTCGCTGTGCGCCGTAGCCGTAGTGGCCTTTAACGGAGCAAAGACCTACTACGAGGAGAAGCACGACAAGGCCACCTTTGTCAAAAATATTATCTCCGACAATATCCTCCTTGGGGATATCTACACCCAGGCCAAGGAGCTCCATTTCGTCTCGGAGGTGCCCCGGGCCGCCTTTCTGGTGCGGCAGCTGGGCCCCGCCGACGTGTCCGCCATCGACGTGATCCAGAACCTGTTCCCCGACAAGCAGACCGACTTTGTTATTTCCATCAACGAGACCGACGTGGCCCTCATCAAGCAGCTGCCCGAGGGGGCGGACTCCAAGGACCTGGGAAAGATCGCCAAGCAGATTGTCACCGCCGTCAGCCAGGAACTGGGGGTGAAGGTGGTGGTGGGCATCGGCACCATCGTGCCCCACATCCGGGACCTGGCCCGGGCTTATAAGGAGGCCGGGGTGGCCATCGACGTGGGCAAGGTGTTCGACACCGAGAAGACCGTTATCAACTACGAGAACCTGGGCATCGGCCGGCTGATTTACCAGCTGCCCACCATTCTGTGCCAGATGTTCCTTCAGGAGGTCTTTAAAAAGAGCCCCATCGACGCTCTGGACCAGGAGACTCTGCTCACCATCAACAAGTTCTTTGAGAACAACCTGAACGTGTCCGAAACCGCCCGGAAGCTGTTTGTCCACCGGAATACCCTGGTGTACCGGCTGGAGAAGATCAAGAAGCTCACCGGTCTGGACCTGCGGGAGTTTGACGACGCCATCACCTTCAAGGTGGCCCTGATGGTCAAGAAGTACCTGATCTCCCGGGGAATCGAATCCTAACAGATATTTTGTCAGAACACCGGTGTTCTTGTCCTTTTCAAGAAAAGGACAAGAACACCGGTGTTCTTGTCCTTTTCAAGAAAAGGACAAGCCGGGTTCAAAAAAGTAGGGAGGAAATTAACATGAGAAAGAAATTATTATCCCTTGCGCTGGCCCTGGCACTCAGCTTGGGCCTGACCGTTCCCACATTTGCTGCGGGCTCAGAGTGGAAGCTGGAGGTGCCCGGCAAGTCCAACGCTGAGGTGTTCGTGGGCGAAAGGACCTTTACCGTCCGCGATTGGGACTTGTCCCAGGAATCGCGTTATAACGCAGAATACGATTACGAAGAAACCGTGCACATCGCGACCAAAACGGGCAGCCGCCAGTATACGGCGGAAAATTTGTATGTACTGTCAAAGGGCGACGCGGCGGTATTTACCAAAGGCGGAAAGAGTTTCACTTCTCTAGAAATGACGGCGTGGTCGGATCCGGATGGGGACGGCGTGTATGACAGTCGATTGCCGGACATGACCGGAGATTACGGGTATAAATTTCTGCCGGCCGACATCTCCAGTCCCCAGACCAGTGAATATTTTTATTCCGCCCACTTCCAGTTTGGTATGGTCGATTGGGAGCGCTGGAATCCCGGTGGCAACCATCCGGCGTCTGAGTACGGAAGCTGGGACCCCAATGGTTTCCCCGCTCTCGCGGTGACGGAAGTAAAGATGGCTCCTGACATGCTGTTGGAACTGTTTGGCCCCAATACCCTTGTGTCTGTTACTGCGTGGGATGAAAACGCGGACGCTCCTATCAACGTTTGCACCATTCTTGTGGAGGGCAATGTCCAGCCCACTCAGCCCACCACCCCCACCCAGCCGGAGCAGCCCGCCGGGGCGACCGCATCTCCCACCAACGACAGTCTGACCTGCAACGGCGCGGCGCAGAACCCCACGGTTTACAAGATTGGGGGCAGCAACTACTTTAAAATCCGCGACCTTGCGGCCATTCTGAACGGGACGGAGAAGCAGTTTGCCGTAGGCTACGACAGCGGGAAAAAATCCGTCACCGCCACCACCGGACAGGGCTATGCCAGGCAGCCCGGCGACCTGGCCGGCGCGCCCGCCGGAGGGGACAAGACCGCCGAAATCAGCAGTGACACCATCTATGTCAACGGTGAAAAGGTGGATGCCGAGGTCTATAAGATTGACAGCAGCAACTATTTCAAGCTTCGCGACCTGGGCAAGGCTCTGGACTTCTATGTGGGCTGGAGCCAGGAACGGGGCGTGTATATCGAGACAGACAAGCCCTATTCCTGAGCAGAAAACAGCGCCGCCCAACCGGGCGGCGCTCTGTTTTAGTCTGTTTGGATCAGATCACTCCGGCCAGCACCAGGGCGAAGGTTACGAAGGTGGCCAGCAGGGCCAGGGAGAACAGCAGGAAGCCAAGGTTGAGCTTTTTACTCTCGGCGCTCTGAGAGGGGGGCACCAGTCCAGACTTGCGCAGAGCGGTCACCACCGGCTTGTAAAGCAGCAGGGTGGCGGCCATATTCATGCCGCCTTTGGCCAGATTGAAGGGGAGAAACAGGGTGGGCAGCATAGCGGCCACCTGAGCGCGGGTAACCAATTCCCCGTTAACGGTCATGTAAATCGGGGTGATTAGATAGTTCCACAGCAGCATTACGATTACCATAACAACCAAGCCGGCACTCAGGCCAAGAACAGCGCCCTTTTTGCTGTGGTTCCGCTTGTAGACCCAGGAGGCGGTGCAGCAGAAAGAGCAGGTGCCCAGAGCGTTCATCAAAAAGCCAAACGGACCGGTTCCGCTGAAGGTGATGAACTCGATAAAGCTGGCCAGGATGCCGATGATGGCGGCGGCCATAGGGCCAAAGGTGAAGCCGCCGATGCAGACGACCACGTGCTTGAAGTCGAAGTCCAGAAACATGACAGGGGGCATGAGCTTGGACATCCAGGCGATGATGACGGAGACGCCGGTAAGCATGGCCAGGCTGGTGATGGTCTTGGTGTCCATCTTGGAGCGGGCGGGGGTTGCAGTTACGGTGGGTGCGGACATAAAAAACACTCCTTTTTTGTATTTGACCGCTGGAAGAGACGTGTCTTCCAGGTGTCAAAACAAACAAGGAGGTGCGCTGACGCACGCCGAAACGGAGCGTGTTGTTTAAACACACATCTTCTTCCATCCGGACTAGGAAAAGTTCGGTATGCACCAGCGCCTGCGGCGCTGGGCAAGCCGGAATTTTCGTCACCGTTGGTCCCGGAGTTTCACCGGGTCAGCGGACACGTTGCCGTGTCCGGTCGCGGACTTTACCGCCAGTGGGGAGTTTCACCCCGCCCTGAAGACATCGTATCCAGTTGTCGCTTTGCATTATACCGCATCCGGCGAGAGAATGCAAGCCCCAATTTCAGGCGCTGGGCAATTTATGGACAATTTGAAAAACTTTGTCTTACCCTCTATGCAAACGGTAAAAAATATATTAAAATAACTTTAAGAAAAAAGACAGGAGTGGTAAATACATGGAGCAGCCCAAATTCAAACGAGTTCTGCTGAAGATCAGCGGCGAGGCCCTGGCGGGTGAGGCGTCCAGAGGACTGGACTTCAAGGTAATCGGCCAGGTGTGCGACGCGGTTAAACGCTGCGTGGAGCTGGGGGTGCAGGTCGGCGTTGTGGTAGGCGGCGGCAACTTCTGGCGGGGCGTGAAGGACGGCGGCGACGCCATGGAGCGGGTCCGGGCCGACCACATGGGGATGCTGGCCACCTCCATCAACGCCCTGGCCGTGGCTGACGTGCTGGAGCAGAAGGGGGTGGAGGTCCGGGTGCAGACCGCCATCGCCATGCAGGCCGTGGCCGAGCCCTATATCCGCTCCAAGGCCATCCGCCACCTGGAGAAGGGCCGGGTGGTCATCTTCGGCTGCGGCACGGGCAACCCCTTCTTCTCCACCGATACCGCCGCCGTGCTGAGGGCCGCCGAGATCGACGCCGATGTGATCCTTCTGGCCAAGAACATCGACGGCGTCTACTCCGCCGACCCCAAGAAGGACCCCAACGCCACCAAATACAGCAAAATCAGCTACGACGAGGTGTTGGCCCAGCATCTGGCGGTGATGGATACCACCGCCACCTCCCTGTCCATGGACAACAAGATACCCGTCCTCCTCTTTGCCCTCAAGGACCCGGAGAACATCATCCGGGCCGTAATGGGGGAGAAGATCGGGACCATTGTAGAATAACAGCCCCGGGCTTTCGGTGCGGATTTTGAAAGGAGTGAAAACGGATGAATATGCAGGAAAATGCCAGGCTTATTTTGGGATTGCGCGCCAAGGGATGGACCGACACGGAAATCAACGATTTGGTATTGTGGATTGAAACCGGCAATGAAAAATATAATCCGGAGAAGGAAGTAACAAAGAAAGGAAGTACCAACCATGAGTCCTGAAATCGTAACCTATGACGAGAAGATGCAGAAGACCATCGAGGTGGTCAAGAGCAATTTTGCCGCCGTCCGGGCGGGCCGGGCCAACGCCGGCGTGCTGGACCGGATCACGGTGGAGTACTACGGCGCTCCCACCCCTCTGAACCAGGTGGCCAATGTTGGCTCTCCCGACCCCCGCACGCTGACCATTCAGCCCTACGACATGTCCCTGCTGAAGGCCATTGAGAAGGCCATCCAGACCTCCGACCTGGGCATCAACCCCCAGAACGACGGCCGGGTGATCCGCCTGGCCTTCCCCCAGCTCACCGAGGAGCGGCGCAAGGAGCTGACCAAGCAGGTGCGCAAATACGGCGAGGAGGGCAAGGTGGCCCTGCGGAACATCCGCCGGGACGCCATGGACGACATCAAGAAAAAGACCAAGAAGTCCGAGCTCACCGAGGACGACCAGAAGAAGCTGGAGAAGGAGCTCCAGGAGCTGACCGACAAGCGGTGCAAGGACATTGACGATCTTACTGCCAAGAAGGAAAAGGAGCTTATGGCGGTGTAATGGCCGAGACAAAGAGCTTGATTACCAAATTAAAATTGCAAAGGCAAAGCTAAAACTTTTCGGCATTGCGATCGAAAAGCTGGATAAGTGAAAAGCCCCCCTTGCCAAAGGGGCCGACTCCCCCTGTCAGGGGGAGATGGCCGAAGGCCAGAGGGGGTAGGGATAGGGCCACCGAAGGTGGCGGGGGGATTCCGTCCACCGAATCGTTCCGGTAGAACGGAATCCCCCAGTCATTTGCTGCGCAAATGCCAGCCCCCTTTTGCAAGGGGGCCTTTGGTTAAAAACCGGAACGTGAGAACAAACGCAAAAAGGAGCGACCCATGATGGCCCTTTTCAGGAAAACAACCCAACCGGCGCAGGGGGAGGTGGACTTCACCCGTCTGCCCCGGCACATCGCCATCATCATGGACGGCAACGGCCGCTGGGCGAAAAAGCGTGGCCTGCCCCGCACGGCGGGCCACGCCGCCGGGGCGGAGACCT
Organism: uncultured Bacillota bacterium; assembly: GCA_947573385.1. Classification (GTDB taxonomy): domain Bacteria; phylum Bacillota; class Clostridia; order Oscillospirales; family Oscillospiraceae; genus Lawsonibacter. Next base: position 21,234 of record CANPFP010000021.1, read on the forward strand.
TCCGCACCATCGCCACCTACTGCAAGGACATCGGCCTGGACTACCTCACCGTCTACGCCTTCTCCTCCGAGAACTGGAAGCGGCCGGAGGAGGAGGTGGGGGCCATTATGGGCCTGCTGAAAAAATACCTGCTGGAGGCCATCGGCCAGATGGAGCGGGACAGGGTGAAGATGGAGTTTTTCGGCGACCTGTCCCCCCTGACCCCGGAGCTGCGGGAGCTGTGCCAGCGCACCCGGGAGATATCACGGCATTACGAGGGCTGTCAGGTAAACATCTGTCTCAACTACGGCGGCCGGGACGAGCTGGTCCGGGCGGCGCAGGCCTTCGCCCGGGACTGCATCGACGGAAGGGCCGACCCCAACCACCTGAATGCGGACCAGCTGAGCGGCTACCTCTACTCCAGGGGCGTCCCCGACCCCGAGCTGATTATCCGCACCAGCGGGGAACTGCGCCTGTCTAACTTTCTGCTGTGGCAGGCGGCCTACTCCGAATTTTATATTACCGATGTACTGTGGCCCGACTTCTCCAGGGAGGAGCTCCACCGGGCCATTGCCGCCTATCAGGGGCGGGACCGCCGGTTTGGAGGTGTGTAGATTTGGCGACACGGATTATTGTGGGCCTGGCCTTGGGCCCGGTCTTTCTGGCTGCGCTGTTTTTCCTGTCCCCCATTGCCCTGGCGGTGATTGTGGCCTTTATCGCAGGCGTGGCCTCCTTCGAGTTGCTGCGGGCCGCTAAGGTAGCCCGTCACAACGGTATGTACATCTTTACCGCTCTGGCCGCGGCGCTGATCCCCCTGGGCCACGCTTTGGGATACGGCAGCTGGACCGTCCGGGCGGTGGCCATTCTGCTGATGGCTGCGCTGTTTCTCCCCGCCCTGGGGCGGTACGGCACCCAAAACGAGATTCGCTTTGAGCACATCATCGTTTGTCTCTTCGGCGGGGTGGGCGTTCCCCTGTTTCTGTCCGCCCTGGTGCAGCTCAAACGGTTTGAGAATGGGCAATTTTATGTGCTGCTTCCTGTAATCTGCGCCTTTACCACCGACATCGGGGCCTATTTCTTCGGCGTTTTCCTGGGAAAACACCGTGGCATCACCCAGGTCAGCCCCAACAAGTCCCTGGAGGGCTACGTGGGCGGCATTGTCACCGGATGCCTGTGTATGCTGCTCTACGGCTGGCTGGCGGAGCGTTTCGGCGGGGTTGAGGTCAGGCTTCCGGTGATGGCCCTCTACGGGCTGCTGGGCAGCGCCATCACGGAAATTGGCGACCTGTCCTTTTCCCTCATCAAACGCCAGTGCGGCGTGAAGGACTATGGCACGCTCCTCCCCGGACACGGTGGCATGATGGACCGCTTCGACTCCACCACCTTTGCCGCTCCTATGCTTCTGCTGCTGGTAGAGGTACTGCCGGCGTTTTAAACGTAAAGTTTGAATCCCCCAGTCACCGCCTGCGGCGGTGCCAGCCCCCTTGCCAAAGGAGGCCTTTGGAGGAGAACAGCGACGTTCCGCGTAAAAAAGCCCCCCTTGCCAAAGGGGGGAGGGCCGCCGGACGCAGTCCGGTGGCGGGGGGATTCTGTCTGTCTGGAAAGGGATATAATATGAGCAAAAAAATCACCGTATTAGGTTCCACCGGCTCCATCGGGCGGCAGTCATTGGACGTGATTGCCGCCTGCGGCATGGAGACGGCGGCGCTGGCGGCCAACTCCAGCGTCAAGCTGATGGAGGAGCAGGCCCGGCGGTTCCGGCCGGCCATTGCCGCTCTGGCGGACGAGAAGGCCGCCGCCGACCTGCGGGTCCGTCTGGCGGACACTAATGTCCACGTCCTCAGCGGCCTGGGCGGAGTGCTGGAGGCGGCCACCCTCTCCAGCGCTGACACGGCTATCGCCGCCCTGGTGGGGATGGCGGGCCTGCGCCCCACCCTGGCCTCCATCCGGGAGGGCAAGCGGGTGTGTCTGGCCAACAAGGAGACCCTGGTCTGTGCCGGCCCCCTGGTGCTGGAGGAGACCAAGGACTACGGGGCCAAGCTCTACCCTGTGGACTCGGAGCACTCGGCCATCTTCCAGTGCCTGGAGGCCAATCGGGACCGGGGCGAGGTGAAGCGGCTGATCCTCACCTGTTCCGGAGGCCCCTTCTACGGCAGAAAGCGGGAGGAGCTGAAAGGTGTAACAAGGGAAGATGCCTTACGGCATCCCAACTGGTCCATGGGGGCCAAAATCACCGTGGATTCCGCCACTCTGATGAACAAGGGGCTGGAGGTTATCGAAGCCATGCACCTGTACGGGATGCCGGCGGAAAAAATTTCCGTAGTCATCCATCGGGAGAGTATTATCCACTCCCTGGTGGAATACTGTGATAATGCCATGATTGCCCAGCTGGGCACGCCCGATATGCGCCTGCCCATCCAGTATGCCCTCACCTACCCCAAACGGATACCCGGCCCCTCCACCCCCCTGGACCTGTGGAACTGCGGGCCCCTCACCTTCGGCACGCCGGACGTGGAGGCCTTCCCCTGTCTGGCCCTGGCCCTGGAGGCGGCCAAGACAGGCGGCACCGCCGGAGCCATCCTCAACGGAGCCAACGAAGCAGCGGTGGGCCTGTTTCTGGAGGGGAAAATCGGCTTTTTGGATATCCCGGCCAGGGTGGAGAAGGCCCTGGCCAGCGTCCCGGCGGTGCAGAACCCCACCATGCAGGATATTCTGGACGCAGACAAGGCGGCGCGGGAGGCAGCTGTGTAGGGACGCATCATGATGCGTCCGCACCTATCATGCAGTATAAACGACGGACGCTTCATGAAGCGTCCCTACAACCCATTTTTTGGAGGTCCCTGCTCTATGCTCTATATCATCATTGCGATTCTGATTTTCGGTGTTCTGGTGGCCACCCACGAGCTGGGCCACTTCGCCACCGCCAAGCTGCTGGGGGTGAAGGTGAACGAGTTCTCAATCGGCATGGGCCCGGCCATCTGGCAGAGCCGGAAGGAGTCCGGGGAGGAGCCCTGGGAGGAGGAAAAAACCCTTTACAGCATCCGCCTGCTGCCCATCGGCGGCTTCTGCGCCATGGAGGGGGAGGACGACGATTCTGCCGACCCCCGGTCCTTTGGCCGGGCGTCCTGGTGGAAGAAGATTGTGATTCTGTGCGCCGGGGCCTTTATGAACTTTGTGACCGGTGTGGTGATTATGGCCATTTTATATGTCCCGGCGGTGGGGATCAGGGCCGAGGTCTACGGCGGACCGCTGGAGGGTTACAATACTGAAAACTGCGGCCTGCTGGCTGGAGACCGGTTTCTGTCGGTGGATGGCCACCGGGTATTGGTTTACGGCAATGCCCGTTTCTTTCTGGACCGGGCGGGGGAGACCATCGACTTTGTGGTGGAACGGGACGGCCAGCGGGTGGAGCTGAAGGGTGTCCACCTGCCCTATCAGGAGCGCACCGATCGGGAGGGGAACTACACCCGCCTGCGGGGTCTGACAATGACCTCTACTGTGGACCCCATCAATTTTCCCGGCAAGCTGGGCTGCGCCTGGAAAACCTCCATCGACCTGGTGCGAACAGTGTGGATCAGTCTGGGAGATTTGGTTACCGGGGCAGTGGGCCTGCGGGACCTGTCCGGGCCGGTGGGCATTGTAGACATGATGGGCCAGGTGGCTGCCGATCCTGAACTGTCCCCCACACCCCTGGATGTGGCGCGGAATTTTGCCGAGCTGGCCGCTTTGATTGCTGTCAATCTGGCGGTGATGAACCTGCTCCCCCTGCCCGCTCTGGACGGGGGCCGGG
>CANPFP010000022.1 GCA_947573385.1 uncultured Bacillota bacterium
AGCAGCCCATGCCGTAGCCGTAGTGGTCGGGGGCAATCTCAAACCAGAAGCAGGGGATGCGCCCGTCCTGTTCTCCCGGCCTGCGCAGGGAAAACCACAGGTGATCCTTATAGGGCCCCCGTCCGAAGAGCCGCCGGGCGTCCCGGTAGATGCGGCTCACCTTCAGCTCCAGGCCCAGCTTGGGGAAGGCCCCGGTCATATCCTCCGTCAGTTGGGCGGCCAGCTCCCGGGTTGGCCGGTCCACCAGGTCGGTGAACTCCTGCTTGTGCTCTTGAAACCAGGTCCGCTCGTTGTTCAGCTTCAGACCCCATAAAAAATCGACAGCGCCCTGGGTATAGCCTTGAAACATAGCCCTTCCTTCTTTCTAAAAGCTCCCGTCCCGGTCGGGGGACGGGAGCTTTCCTATTCAGCCCGCCATCTGGCCGGGGTCAATGGGCGTGATCCCCGAGTCGGAGGGGGGCGGCGTCACCGGGTCGGTGGTACCGGGGTCCGTGGGGGGCACGGTCGTGTCGGGGTCAGCCGGCGGGGTTGTCGCACCCGGGTCAGTGGTGGTACCGGGATCGGTTGTGGTACCGGGATCGGTTGTGGTACCGGGATCGGTTGTGGTTCCGGGATCGGTTGTGGTTCCGGGATCGGTTGTGGTTCCGGTGCCGGGCTGGCCGTTCACCCAGGTGGCGGGGTCGCCGTCAGCGGGGTTGTAGTGGTAGGTGGTGGGGCGCATCTTGTACTTGCTGCCCCCCATGTCCTGCTTGTCAATCTGGTTGCCGTCCTTGTCGTAGACATACCGGTAGGTGTGGGCGCTGAGACCGGTATAGGCATTCTGCTGCCGGTCCTTGACCAGGGTCCCCTGGGGCACGCCGGGGTCCGCAACATAGGCCACGGTGGGAGCCACCCGGTCGAAGGTGCTGCTCTTGGGAACGGCATAAACCCCCTCCGGGTTGGTGCCGTATATCTTCACGTTCAGGTAGCGGTTCCCATTGGAGTCGTAGCTGTTGGTGACGATTTTAATGGGATAGTCCGTGCTGTTTTTAAATCGGAAGTCCAGGCTGCCGTAAAAGACGGTGGCGTCCATGCCGGGGTCCACATAGCCGGTGTTAAACTGATGGCAGTGGCGCTCCACAACCTCCAGGTTGGTGTGGAGGACGGCGTAGTAGATGGTGGAGGAGGTCTGGCAGATACCGCCGCCGATATCGTCCACCGACTGGCCCTGCTGGTAGATAGGGGCGTTCTTGTAGCCCTTGGCGGCGGTACGGCTGCCGGTGGTGTTGTTGTAGGAGAACTCCTCGCCGGGGAGGAGAATCCTCTCGTTACAGGCCTCGGCAGACAGCTTTACGTTGTGCTTGCGGTTGGCCGAGCCGGACACCCGGGTGGTGCCCTCCCCCAGCAGGTCTTTGAACAGCTGGCCGCCCAGGTCCTCCCTGGTCACCTTGGGCTGGGTGATGGTGAGGGGGACAGAGAAGGTCTCGCCGCTCTTGGCGTTCTGGTAGGCTGTTTTCAGCGCCTGGACATCAAAGTCCATCCCAACAGCGTGGTCGGTAATCTCCATGGACTCCAGGTCCAGGGAAGCGTCCTTGGGCTCGGTGTACACCTCCCGGTGGATGGCCTCGAAATCGGGGTCCTCCTGCTGGCCCTGAGACGTGGAGAGGGTCAGATCGCCCGCTGTCGGCCCGTTTGCGTCCTTCGCAAGGCCATTTTTTAAGGTGATCTGGAGATTTTCCCGGGTCTGGACCTTTGCCGTCTCCCAGTCCACTGTGACCACGGGGGCCCCCTTGGTCATCACCAGCTTGTCGCCCTCCACCTGATAGCCGTGATCCCCGGCGGCGGCCTTTACCCTCTCCTCCATCCGGTCCATCAGGTCGGTCAGGGCGGGGTCGTCCCCGGGCAGGGCCAGGGGCACCTCGCCGGACACGCCCAGCATATGGCCCACCAGCTGCGGCCCGCCGGCAAAAAAGTTTCCGCGGCCGACGTTCCAGGCGTCCCGGGCGCTCTGAGCGGTGTCAATGGCCAGCTGGTCGGCGGTCAGGCTCTCCTCAATGTCCTCATACTTCAGGGCAAAGGAGATATTGCCGCCCTTCTGTTCCACCGTATCCTCAATGGCCTTCCCTGCCTGCTCCACCGTCATGTTGGAGACATCAATCCCCGCCACCGACACGTTGGGCAGAATGGTGCTCCGGCCCGCCGCCCAGGCGCAGGTGCCCAGGTAGGCCGCCGCAAGAAGCCCCACCACCGTGCCGGTGATAATCCAGGGCAGCTTGCTGCCGCCCGCGCTCTTGTCTACTCGCTGTCCATCCATATTAACGATTCCTTCCTGTCCGGGCCAAACCCGAATCGGCACCCACAGGATGCTGTGTGTACCGTTTGATGTAATGGCCGCATATTGCATATCAGTTTTCTATTATAGCACGGAGACCTGCCTGAAACAATTACAGAATAGTTACAAGTCTGCGGAAAGATTTCTCCAAAAAACCAGTCTAAACCATTTACTTTTTTCCCGGCGTGCGTTATGATAAGGTCTATGACACACGGCTGCATTTCTTCACCGAATTTTAAGAAAAAATCAATTCCATTTTGGGGATTTTCTGCTATAGTATTGATATCACAATTTAGGGGGTACGACATGTCTGACTATCAGGGCCAAAAAAAAAGCGGCGATGGATTTTATTGGCTCATCGCTCTGGGACTGATCTTCACCGGAATCGCCGCCCCGGTGGGCGTGCTGATGATTGTACTGAAAATGCTCAGCGGCAACAAGAAGAAGGGCCGCCATCCCTACTATCAGCAGCAGTACAGCCAGGGGAACACAGGAGCGCGGACCACGTGGGAAGTTCCCTCCTGGGAGGAGCCCTCCCAGGCCGCTCCTTCCTGGGAGGAGCCTGTCCAGACACAATCCCCCCTCAAGCCCAAGCAAAAGCAAAAAAAGGGCAAGGGCCGGGACCTGATCTCCGAGCTGGACAAACAGGGCAAAAGCTGGGCCATCGCCGGGGGCGCCACGGCGGCAGGGTGTCTTTTGGGCTTTATCGGCAGCATAAGCGAACCCCTGTACTGGCTGTTCCAGGGCCAAGTTGCCTACTTTGTTGAGGAGCTCACCGGCCCGCTGGTGCTGCTCTGCTGCGTTGCCGGCGGGCTGGGCGGCCTGTGGGCCGGCCTGCGCAAGCGCAAGCAGGCCCGCCGCTACCGCAACTACCTGGCCATGATTGGCCGGAAGAGCTCGGTGTCCGTCTCCGCCCTGGCCTCGGCCACCGGACTGTCCCCCGGCAAAGTACGGGACGACCTGGCCGACATGCTGGACGACGGCATCTTCCCCCAAGGCTTTCTGGACTACGGCGGAGACCGTCTGATCCTTACCGGCGACGGCATCACCGAGTCCCCCAAGCAGGCGGAAACCCCGCCCCCGCCCCCCAAGGCAGACGAGAACGCCATTCTGAACGAGATCAAGTCTATCAACGACGCCATCGACAACGAGAAGATGTCCGCCCAGATCGACCGCATCGGGGTCATCACCGCCAAGATTCTGGATTACCAGAAGACCCACCCCGACAAGGCCGTCCAGCTCCACAGCTTTTTGAGCTACTACCTGCCCACCACCCTGAAAATCCTCCGGGCCTACGCCCAGCTGGAGGACCAGGAGATTTCCGGCCAGAACATCACCGCCGCCATGTCTCGTATCGAGGGGATGATGGACAAGGTGGTGGAGGGCTTTGAGAAGCAGCTGGACCTCCTCTTCCAGGGGGACGCCATGGACATCACCACCGACGTGGAGGTGCTGGAGCGGATGCTGGCCAAGGACGGCCTGTCCGACCAGGAGGGGCTCACGCTGGGACTGTAAGGAGGTATCAGGCTACGCTGTACGTCTCGACCGGGGAGTGCGGTTTGGAAAAGGCATTCTGTTCGGCTCCCGGGCCAGAGGAGACCGCCTATTTTTCTTTGGCACAATAAAGCCCCCCTTGTGAAAGGGGGGCTTTTTGCATTCAAATGCGAGCCAGTCTCTGCTCCGGGATGTAGGGGCGCAGGGCGGGCACCTTGGGCAGGGCAGTGAGCAGCAGCTGCCCCAGAATCACGCAGGCAATCAGCTCCCCCACACCCACGGTAAAGGCATTGAGGGCATAGGCGGCCAGAAAGCCGGGGCCGAAGCCCACCAGATACCAGGCGATTTCCGCGCCCACGATAATCATATTGCACAGCACAGGGGGCAGGGGGGCCAGCCAGCGGTTGGGCACACGCTGAGTAATAAGACAGGCAATCAGTGTTGCCGCAGTGCCAAACACAATATCCAGCGAGTAGGGAGAAAACAGATTGACGATAAGGCAGCCCACCACCAGTCCCGGCGTGGCGGCGGGGAACAGGAAGGGCAGCACCGTCATGGCCTCGGCCACTCGCAGTTGGATACCAGCATAGGGAGGCAGGGGGATTCCAAAGGTAAGTACGACGTACGCCGCCGCGATGAGGGCGGCCAGGGTCAGGTCTCGGACAGTGAATTTTCGCATAAAAAAACCTCCATTTTTTGTTTAGAGAACGGCGGGCGGCGGACCGCCCCCGGACGAACGCGAAAAGACTCGCCCTTCGCGCTTGGACGAGGTGTGGAAACTCGTCAAGAGGGATTGTAGCACAAAGAACGCATCTTGTCCAGCCAAAGAAAAAATTTTGAAAAATATGTTGACATTTTTCCTTCCTTCTTATATAATGCACTTTGCGTTCAAAGACAGCAGGGGCCGTTACAGGCATAATTCCTGCCGAGAGTGCTTTCAAAGGAACATACTTTGATTGTGCTGTCCTTCTGTCTTTCCGACAGAAGGTTTTTTGTTTCGCATATAGATTATCTGGAGGTGAAACCAAAAATGCCTAACGCAAAGGTCCTGTCTGAGAAGAAGGCCATCGTGGCCGCTCTGGAGGAACAGCTGAAGGGCGCCGCCAGCGGCGTGCTGGTGGACTACAAGGGCATCACCGTGGCCGAGGACACCGCCCTGCGTGCCGAGCTGCGCCAGAACGACGTGCAGTACTCCGTTGTGAAGAACACCCTGGTCCGCTTCGCCCTGGACGACGCAGGCCTGAAGGAGCTGGACGAGGTGCTCAACGGCACCACTTCCCTGGCCACCAGCGCCGGAGACCCCATCGCCCCCATGCGCGTGGTGAACAAGCACGCCAAGAAGCTGGGCGAGGGCAAGTTCAACATCAAGGGCGGCTTTATGGACGGCAAGGTGATCTCCCTGGAGGAGATCATGGCTCTGGCCGAGCTGCCCTCCAAGGATGTCCTGCAGGCCCAGGCTCTCGGCATGATGCTGGCTCCCATTACCAGCCTGGCTATCGTGCTGAAGGCCATCGCCGAGAAGGGCGGCGAGCCCGCCGCCGAAACCCCCGCCGAGGAGACCCCCGCCGCCGAGTAAGCGGCACATACCGCTCCCCGAGGGGAGACAAAAAATTTAACATGACACTATTAGGAGGTTAATTTATCATGGCTAGTGAGAAAATTACTGCTCTGATCGAGGAAGTTAAGGCTCTGACCGTTCTGGAGCTGTCCGAGCTGGTGAAGGCTCTGGAGGAGGAGTTCGGCGTGTCCGCCGCCGCTATGGCCGCTCCCGCCGCCGGCGGCGGTGCTGCTGAGGCCGCCGTGGAGAAGACCGAATTTGACGTGGTCCTGGCCGGCTTCGACGCCGCCGCCAAGATCAAGGTCATCAAGGCCGTCCGCGAGATCACCGGTCTGGGCCTGGCTGAGGCCAAGGCCGCCGTTGAGGGCGCTCCCAAGACCCTGAAGGAGGCCGTGTCCAAGGACGAGGCCGAGGAGCTGAAGAAGAAGCTGGAGGAAGCCGGCGGCAAGGTGGAGCTGAAGTAAGCGCTCCCCACCGACTTGTTCCGTTTCCTCAAAATCTTAACTCGAGAAGAGCCTGTGGTAATTTCACATTACCCCAGGCTCTTTTTCTGCAAATTGACCGCCGCACAGCGGCCGCACGGAGGAATGGCGGCCGCATGAGGAAAGGCAAGGAGGATTTTTATGTTAGAGGTTTCAGGAAAGTACAATCAGGCAAAAATTTTCACCGACGTGGTGGACCAGGCGTCCATCGCCCAGGTGATTGAGCTGTGCAATCAGGAGTTTACCGCCGGCAGCCGCATCCGGCTGATGCCCGATGTCCACGCAGGGGCGGGGTGCACCGTGGGCACCACCATGACCATCACCGACCGGGTGGTCCCCAACCTGGTGGGGGTGGACATCGGCTGCGGCATGGAGACCGCCCGGCTCCGGGAGGACCACCTGGAGCTGCAAAGGCTGGATAAGCTGATCCGGGAGCGGATTCCCTCCGGCTTTGCGGTGCGCAGCGCCGCCCACCGGTATGCGGACCAAATCGACCTGGAGGAGCTGTGCTGCTTCAGGCACATCCAGATGCTCCGGGCGGAAAAGAGCATCGGCACCCTGGGGGGCGGCAACCACTTCATCGAGGTGGACCGGGACGAGGAGGGGCAGCTGTATGTGGTGATCCACTCGGGCAGCCGCCGTCTGGGGCTGGAGGTGGCCAAATATTATCAGGAGGAGGGCTACAAGGTCCTCAACCAGACCGACCAGGTCTCGCTGGACCGGCTGATTGCTGAAATGAGGGCGGCTGGACGTCAGAAGGATATCCAGAAGGAGCTGAAGCGGCGGAAAAGCCAGAAGCTGACCCGCATCCCCCGGCCGCTGGCCTACGTGGCCGGCGAGCTGTTCGACCAGTATATCCACGACATGAAGCTGGTGCAGCACTTCGCCCGGCTGAACCGCCAGGCCATGCTGGACGAGATTGTCAAGGGGATGAAGCTCCATGTGGAGGAGCAGTTTACCACCATCCACAACTATATCGACACCGACGCTATGATCCTGCGGAAGGGGGCGGTGTCCGCCAGGGCGAGGGAGCGGCTGCTCATCCCCATCAACATGCGGGACGGCTCCCTGCTGTGCGTGGGTAAAGGCAACGAGGACTGGAACTGCTCCGCCCCCCACGGAGCGGGCCGGCTTATGAGCCGGGGGGAGGCCAAGCAGTCCTTCACCGTGTCGGAGTTCAAAAAGCAGATGGAGGGTATCTACAGCACCTCGGTGGGCCGGTCCACCCTGGACGAGTGCCCCATGGCCTACAAGGGGATGGCCGACATTCTGGACAACATCGGCCCCACCGCCGAGGTGGTGAAGGTCATCCGTCCCATCTACAACTTCAAGGCCGGGGAAGAGGGGTGACGGCGTACAAATCAGTCCGGCGGGCGGACAGGAGGGGGAGTTGGCGGCGCACCGAGTCGATCTGAGCCAGGTCGAGTTCCACCACCGCCAGGGCGGGCTTCTCCTCCGCCCGGTAGATAATATCCCCCCAGGGGGAGACCACCATGGAGTTGGCGTAGGACACATAGCCCTCGTAGGACCGGGCGGGGGCGACGCCCACGGTGAACAGCTGGTTGTCCACCGCCCGCTGCCGGAACATCAGCTCCCAGTGGGCCGGGCCGGTGGTCATGTTGAAGGCGGCAGGGACGAAGATGCACCGGGCCCCCTCCAGGGCCATGAGCCGGGCCAGCTCAGGAAAGCGGAAGTCGAAGCAGATGCACAGGCCCATTTTGCCAAACTCGGTGTCAAACACCGTCACGGCATCCCCGGCGGTGAAGGTGGCCGATTCCCGGAAGACCTGGCCGCCGTCGATGGCGATGTCGAACAGGTGGACCTTTTTGTGGACCGCCAGAAGCCGGCCGGCCCGGTCGAAGACGAAGGAGGCGTTGTAGATATGCCCCTCCTCCAGGAGAGGGATGGAGCCCCCCACCAGATAGACCCCGTTTTGAGCCGCCGCCGAGCTGAGCCGGGCCACGGATTCACTGTCCGCCGGCTCGGCATTGGCCACGAAGGCCGCGTTGTAGTAGGGACAGTTGAACATTTCCGGCAGGACAACAATGTCCGCGCCCCCTTCCGCCGCCTGGCGGATGGCCCCCTCGGCATTGGCCAGATTGGTCCTCTTGTCGTTGGTGACAGTGGATTGAATGATACCGATTTTCATAGAGATACTTCCTTTCGCAGGTGAGTGACTTTATGGTTCCCGTTTCAGAACATTTCATGTCACAGCAGCAGGGACATCAGCGGGATCGTGGCGATGCACAGCAAACTGGAGAGAAAGACGGTTCGGGCGGCCAGCTGGGTACTGCCGCCGTACTCCTCCCCCAGAAGGGTAGCGACGGCGGGAGCGGGCATGGCCAGGTTGATGAGGGCCGCCCCCATCACCAGGCCGTCCAGCCCGGGGACCAGCCCCATCAGCGCCCAGGCCGCCACAGGGAAGAGGAGCAGCCGGGCGCCGGCGGCGGTAAAGGCGTCCCGGTCCCGGAGTACGTCGCCCAGGGTACCCTGGGACAGATTCATGCCGGTGATAATCATGGACAGGGGCGTGGTGGTGTCGGACAGGTAGCCCAGCGGGCCCAGAATGGCCTGGGGCAGCGGGAGCTGGGTGAAGTAGAGGAACAGTCCGACGGCCATGGCCAGGTTGGTCACGCTGAACACTGCCCGGCTCCAGGAGATGGGCCGGGCAGAGCCGTCTTTGGGCAGGTCCATGCACACCAGCTTAGCCCCTATGCTGTATATCAGCAGATTGAAGGGGATAGACAGAATCACCGTGAGGGTAAGGCCCTCCTCCCCAAAGAGGGCCAGGGCCACAGGAAAGCCCATAAAGCCGTTGTTGCAGAAGGTGGCGCAGCAGCACCACATCCCCCGCCGGCCGTCCGGCACCCGAAACAGACGGGACAGACCCATAGACAGCAGCCCGAACAGAGGAAACATCACTGCTCCCACCAGGAGGATGGAGACCCCCAGCCGCAGAAAGCCGGGGTCAAAGGGCCGGAGCATGGAGTGGATGATGGTGGCGGGGACGGTAATCTTCATCAACAGGGTGCTCATGGGCCTGGAGGATGAAGCGGGGAGCAGTCCGGCGCGCACGGCAAAAAAACCCACGCCGATGAGGAGGAACAGCCCGATCAGATTGGAAAACAGGACGGAAAGGTCCATGGGGATCATCTCTCTTTTTCGTGTTTTGTCCGGAAAACAGACAAAATCAGCCGCCGGCGGGGAAGCCCTCCGGCGGCTTGTTTACTGCTTGTTACCGGTTCTTAAAGGCGGTGACCTTCTCCTTGTTGACGAAGGCCTTCATGGCGTCCTTCTGGTCCTCGGTGGCGAAGCACAGGCCGAAGGCCTCGGCCTCGAAAGCGGCGCCGGTGGCCATGTCGGTCTGCATTCCCCGGCGGATGGCCGCCTTGGACTGCCGCACCGCCACCTGGGCGTTGGCGGCGATGGCGTTAGCCAGTTCGATCGCCTTGTCCATCAGCTCCTCGGCGGGGTAGACGTGGCTCACCAGGCCAATGCGGGCGGCCTCCTCCGCCTTGATGACCTTGGCGGTGAGGATCAGCTCCATAGCGTTGGACACGCCCACAATCCGGGCCAGGCGCTGGGTGCCGCCGAAGCCGGGGGTGATGCCCAGGCCCACCTCGGGCTGGCCGAACTTGGCTTTTTCGCTGGCCAGCCGGATGTCGCAGGCCATGGACAGCTCGCAGCCGCCCCCCAGGGCAAAGCCGTTGACGGCAGCGATGGTGGGCTTGGTGAGGTTCTCCAGCTTCAGGAAAACCCCGTTGCCGTAGGCCCCGAAGGCCTTGCCCTCCACGGCGGTGAAGCCGGACATCTGGCCGATGTCCGCCCCGGCCACAAAGGACCGGCCCGCCCCGGTGACAATGGCCACCAGAATCTCAGGGTCGGTCTCCACCTGGTCCAGCACGGTGTTCAGGTCCTCCAGCACCTGCCTGTCCAGGGCGTTGAGGGCCTCGGGCCGGTTCATGGTAACGATGCCCACAGGGCCCTTCTTCTCAAGCGTTACAAACATAGGAAAATTCCTCCTTATTTTTGAAGTGGTGGTTTCATTATAGCGGATAGTCTTCAAAAGGGCAAGGGAAAACAGAGGAACATTTTCTTGACGGAACGGTAAAAGCATGGTACATTGCATACAGGTGTTGTCCAACACAGGCGAGGCGGTTCAGCTACACCACCCGAAAGGGGGTGAGCGTATGCCGGTTACGGTTACGTTTCATATCTTCGGTCTTACCGTAACGATACGTATTAAACGCTGAAAACCGCCACCCCGGACCGGTGACGGTTTTCAAATAGACCTAAATCTTCTGGGCTGAACCGTCTTGCGGACAGCACCTTGTATGTTTAATATACCACCGCCCTAACCTTTTGTCAAGGCGGCTTTTTGCTCTTCCGGCTCTAAAACGATAGGAGGGGGCTCATATGAAACAGAAAAAATGGCTGATCTCAATTTGTGCCCTGGCTGGGCTGCTTGCCCTCTGCGCGGGAGTATATACCGTGCTTGATCCGGGCCGCAGCGATATCATCGACGCTCCGGCAAAATCCGAAACGTCCGGCCCGGCCGATTCCGCGCAGCCGGGAGCAGATCTGCCGGACGACGCTTTTGAAGCAGCGTCGTCCTGGGTCAACTGGAGCGATGAGGAGGACTTTTATCTTGCCGCCCTAAACGCAGACAAGCTGGCGGTCAGCAGTGTGCAACATCTACCCGTCTTTCGTTTTGAAACGGCCGAAGAACTGGAGGGGTTTAAAGAGCGGTTCGGCGATTACTTCGCTATGGAACACAGCCTTGACAGACTTATTCCATCCTTTGCCGATATAACAAGCAAAATGGACGAGACGTATTTCGAGAGCCGCACGGTATTTATCGTGTATGTCCCCAGCGGAAGCGGCTCCTACCGGTTTGGCGTGGACAGTGTTTACCGGGACAGTGAAGCCCTCTGCATCCATATCAAGGAGACTGGGAATCCGGAAGTCTACACCTGTGACATGGCGGGCTGGTTTGTGGTCGTCTCCCTTGAAAAAGCCCTGGTGGAAGGTGTCACAGACATTGACGCGGATATGAATCATCTTCAACCCTATGCTGTAGCAAATATCGCGGATTATTTACGGATAAGTGCCCCCCTTCCCGAATAGAGTGTCGGGAGGGGGGATTGTCTTGTCTGAAAAAATGCTGTCCGCCGGGAAGGGGGCGCTGTTCCTTACGGCGCTGAGCGCCATCTCCCAGGTGCTGGGCTTTGGCTACCGGGTGGTGCTCTCCCGGCTGGTGGGGGCGGAGGTGATGGGGCTGTATCAGCTCATCATGCCGGTATGCTCGGTGATTATGTCCCTTACCGCCGTGGGCCTGACGGCCGCGGTGTCTAACCTCACTTCCCAGCACCTGGCACTGGGCAACCGCCGGGCGGCCGACCAGACCATCGCCGCCTGCCTGAAAGCCTTTTTTCTCCTGCTCCTTCCGGTGGGGGCGGTGGTGATTTTCTGCTCCGACGCCATCTCTGTGTATCTCCTGGGGGACGCCCGGACCCAGCTGGGGCTGATCCTTCTGATCCCCTGCGTGGCCCTGATGGGGGTGGAGAACTGCCACAAGCACTACTTCTACGGCTCCGGAGTGGTACGCCCCCCGGCCATTGTGGAGCTGCTGGAGCAGTTTGTCCGCACCTTCGCGGTGATTGCCCTGCTGGTGGCCTTCCTGCCCCAGTACCCGGAGCGGGTGGTGGGCCTTATCGTAACCGGCATGGTCATCTGTGAGATTTTCTCCTCCTGCACCCTGGTGGTGCTCTACCGCCGCCGGCGGGGGCCCCTCACCGGCCGGGGGGAGGAGGGGAAGGTGCGGCGGCGGCGCATCTTTGCCATCGCCCTGCCGGTGGGGCTCAACGCCCTGTTGGGCAACCTGCTGGGGGCGGCCAACTCCGCCCTCATCCCCCAGAAACTGGTGGAGGGGGGCGCGGACCGGTCCGCCGCCGTGTCCCAGTTCGGGGTGGTGTGCGGTATGACCATGCCCATGCTGTCCCTGCCCATTGTCTTCCTGGGGGCGCTGAATCTGGTGATGGTGCCCCGGCTGGCCCGGGCCTGCGCCCTGAACCGTCCGGCCGAGGCCCGGCGGCTTATCGCCCAGGCCATCTCGGCGGTGTCGCTGCTCACCCTGCCCTGTATGGCCTTTATGGTGGTGGTGGGGCCCGATCTGGGCCGGGCTATGTTCCATCAGGAGGGGGTGGGGGAGTACCTCATGCCCCTGGCCTGCGTCATGGCCATGAGCTGCGGCACCTCGGTGCTGGCCTCCGCCCTCAACGGGGTGGGGCGGCAGCGGACGGTAGCCGCCATCTCCCTGACGGGTGGAGCGGTGCAGCTGGCTTTCACCCTGGCTCTGGTCCCGCTGCCCGGGGTGGGAATGGCGGGTTATGTGGCCGGGGCGGTGGCCGCCACGGCGCTGGAGCTGGGGCTGTGCCTGTGGCAGACCGTCCGGGCCACCGGGCTGGAGGTGCGGCCCTTCCAGTGGATGGCCGCCCCCGGCCTGGCCGCCGCCCTGGCGGGGCTGACGGGGAATCTGCTGTTTCAGGTGCTGAAGGACTCCGGCCTGGCCCCCGTCCCCGCTGGATTGATTACGCTGGCCTTCGCCCTGGTCCTCTATCTGGCCGCCCTCCAGGCCCAGGGGGTAAGAGCCCGGGAGGTCCTGCGGCTGGATTGGTAAGGGCAAAACACAGCCCCGTCCAACCGGACGGGGCTGTATTGATTATTTCGTCTCCCGCATGGGGGCAATCTCTCTCCGATAGACCCAGAGCAGAAACAGAGCGCACAGGCTGACCGCGAAGAACTCCGCGAAGGGGAAAGCCCACCAGACGGCGTGCAGGCCATTTAGCCGGGACAGCAGAAAAGCGGTAGGCAGAAGCACAATCAGCTGGCGGACAACAGACACCGTCAGCGACAGCACCCCGTGTCCCAGCGCCTGAAACACCGACATGCTCACCACGCTGATGCCGGCCACCAGGAAGTGGAAGGAGATGATCCGCAGGGCGGGTACGCCAATGGCCAGCAGGTCGCCGGCATCCTCCCCCTCCGCCTCAAACATGCTGAGGAACACGTCGGGAAACAGCTGGAACAGCGCAAAGCCCGCCGCCATAATACATACCGCGTAGATAACGGCCAGCCTGACGGTCTTGATAATCCGCTCCGGCTTCCGAGCCCCGTAGTTGTAGGCCACAATGGGCACCATCCCGTTGTTCAGACCGAAGACGGGCATAAAGATGAAGGACTGGAGCTTGAAGTAGATACCGAACACCGCCGTGGCGGTGGAGGTAAAGGCAATGAGGATCTGGTTCATGCCGAACACCATTACCGAGCCGATGGACTGCATGATGATGGAGGGCAGACCCACACTGTAGATGCCGCCGACGATCTCCCGGCTGGGCTTCAGCCCCTTCCAGGACATCTGAATCTCCGGGTTGTGGGTCAGCGACAGGTAGAGCCCCACCAGCCCGCCGATGATCTGGCCGGCCACGGTGGCCACGGCGGCCCCCGCCACCTCCAGCCGGGGGAAGCCAAACAGGCCGAAAATCAGGATGGGGTCTAAAATCAGGTTGATGACAGAGCCTGTCCCCTGGATGACCATGGCGTACACCGTCCGGCCGGTGGCCTGGACCAGCCGCTCACAGGCCACCGAGACAAAAATGCCCATGCTGCACCCGGCGATGATGGTGAGGTAGTCCACGCCGTAGGCGATGATGCCGGGAATATCGGTCTGGATGGTGTAAAACAGTCGGGCGCAGCTCAGGCCCAGGGCGGTGAATACCAGGCCGCTGACCACCTCCAGCAGAAGGCCGTTCATGGCGGTGCGGTTGGCCCGGACAAAGTCCTTCTGGCCTAAGCTGCGGGAGAGCAGGGCGTTGATGCCCACGCCGGTGCCCACCGCCACGGCGATCATCAGGTTCTGCACCGGAAAGGCCAGGGAAACCGCGTTCAGCGCATCCTCGCTCAGCTTGGCCACGAAATAGCTGTCCACAATGTTGTAGCAGGCCTGGATCAGCATGGAGATAATCATGGGCAGCGCCATGTTCAGCAGCAGCTTGTTCTCGGGCATGACGCCCATTTTGTTTTCGCTCGCGGGCTGTGACACCAAAATTCCTCCTCTGTAAAAAATAGCGGTATCCCCGGCGGGGATACGCATTTTCCCGTTTTTTCGCTTCGGAAACCCATTATAGAGGATTGAAATTTTTATGTCAATGGCACTTTTCACAGATTCTCCCCTTTTTGCTTGCGTCCTCTGCGATTTTGTATTAGGATAGGGATATCCTGGAAAGCTACCGGGGAATGGAGGTATCCTGTTTTGAACTATGAAGATATGTTAGGCCGGCTGTGCGTCCTGTCCGGACCCAGCGGCTTTGAAACACACGTGACCCGGGCGGCGGCGGAGCTGCTCCGCCCCCTGGTGGACGAGGTGCATACCACCCGGCTGGGCAGCGTGGTGGGGATGCGCCGGTGCGGGCGGGAGAACGCCCCAAGGCTGCTGCTGGACGCCCACCTGGATGAAATCGGCTTTATCGTCACCGGCCATGACGAGGGCTTTCTCCGCTTTGCCCCCCTGGGCGGGGTGGACCCCCGGATGCTCCCTGACCGGGAGGTGGTCATCCTCACCGACCCGCCCATCCACGGGGTGGTGGCCTGCCTGCCCCCCCATGTCCAGACCGCCGGGGATATGGACAAGTCCCTGCCCATCAAGGACCTGTTCATCGACGTGGGCCTGTCTCAGGAGGAGACGGAGCGGCGCATCCCCGTCGGCACCCCGGCGACCTACCGGGGAGACTGTACACCCCTGGGGGAGGACCTGCTGTGCGGCAAGGCCCTGGACGACCGGGCGGGCTTCGCCGTCCTGCTGGACGTGCTGGAGCGGCTGAAGGACAAACCGCTGGACGTGGACCTGTACGTCCTGGGCTCCACCCAGGAGGAGACACACTCCACCGGAGCCATTACCGCCGCCTATGAGATCGCCCCCCGGATGTGCGTGGCGGTGGACGTCACCCACGGGGACAGCCCCGACGCGTCCAAACACGAGACCTTCAAGCTGGGGGGCGGCCCGGTGATCGGGGTGGGGCCCAACTGTGCCCGGTCTCTGTCGGGGCGCTTAAAGGAGCTGGCGGCCGAGCTGGACATGCCCGTCCAGCTCGAGGTCATGTCCGGCTCCAGCGGCACCAACGCCTGGCCCATCCAGGTCAGCCGGGAGGGGGTGGCCACCGCCGTGGTGTCCATCCCGGAGCGGTATATGCACACCCCGGTGGAGGTGGTCCACCGCAAGGATTTAGAGGATACCGCCAAGCTGCTGGCCGCCTTTGTGGAGAGTTTGGGAGAGGGGGAAGAGACATGCTGAACACCTTAAAGGAGCTGTGCCTTCTCAACGGCGTGTCCAGCGACGAGGACGAGGTGCGCCGGTATATCACCGCGAAAGCGGTGAAACACGCCGACCACCTCCACACCGATGCCATCGGCAACCTGATTGTCTTCAAAAAGGGGAAAAAATCCACCGGGAACCGGCTGATGCTGGCCGCCCACATGGACGAGGTGGGGGTCATCATTACCTGCATCACTGACGACGGCTTTCTCAAGTTTGACTTCGTGGGCGGGGTGGACCGGAGAGTTGCCATCGGCAAGCCGGTGGTCATCGGACACAACAAGGTCCCCGGCGTGATTGGCCTGAAGGCCGTCCACCTGGTGAGCCGGGAGGAACGGAAGAAGGCCCCCAAGACAGAATCCCTCTATATTGACATCGGGGCCAAGGATAAGGAGTCCGCTGAAAAGCTGGTAGAGCTGGGGGACTACGGCGCCTTCGTCTGCCAGCCGGAGGAATTTGGCGACGGCCTGTTTAAGGCCAGGGCCATCGACGACCGGGTGGGCTGCGCCGTGATGCTCAAGCTGCTGGAGGAGGACCTGCCCCTGGACGTGACCTTCGCCTTCACCGCCCAGGAGGAGGTGGGCACCCGGGGGGCCTTCGGCGCGGCCTTCTCCGTCACGCCGGAGATCGCCCTGGTGCTGGAGACCACCACCGCCGCCGACCTGCCCGGGGTGGAGGACCACCGCCGGGTGTGCGCCCCCGGCAGAGGACCAGTGATCTCCTATATGGACGGGGCCACCATCTACGACCGGGAACTTTTTGAGACCCTGCGTCGTCTATCAGAAGAGAATGGCATTCCCTGGCAGACCAAGGAGTATATCGCCGGGGGCAACGACGCCCGCACCATCCAGCGCACCAAGGCGGGGGTGAGGGTGGCGGCTCTGTCCGCCGCCACCCGCTATCTCCACGCCCCCGCCAGCGTGGGCAGCGTGGCCGACTTTGAACACATGCTCCAGCTCACCCGGCTGTTTCTCCACGAGATGGCCCGGCGGCTGGAGGAGGGAATAAAGATAGAAAGAGAGTGATTTCGATGCGCGGAGAATATACTATCGAAGAACAGGTGGAGCAGCTGAAGAAGTATCTGGGCTGTCCCTGCACCTACTTCCCGTCGGCGAAGGACGATGGCCCCGTTATGGAGGCCTACTATCAGGCCCGGGCCAGAGGAAAGCAGGAGGGCTTTGTCCCCATGCTGGTGGCGGTGGACGAGCTTCTGCTGGAGTGCTTCGAGCTCAACGGTGAGGACAAGAGTGCCGAACAGGCGCGGCAGGAGCTGCTGTCCGCCCCGCTGGAGTCGGGAGAGGAATTTCTCCAGCAGTGGCTGAGAGAAATCAAAGAGGATCTGGGGGAGGATGAGCCCGGCTACTGGGAGCAGCTGATGGGCGAGGTAGCCGGCGGCGAGGGGATCGACCGTTTTCTGAGCCTTTGGGACTTTGACGGCAAAAAGACCGTCCCCCTGGTGCTGGCGGAGATTCCGGTCAAAAATCCCTGGGAGGTCTTCGCTTACCTGCCCTTCGGCGGCTGGAATGAGTGTCCCGCCAACGAGGAACACATGGCGGTGGCGAAATACTGGTTTGAAAAGTACGGGGCCGTCCCCGCCCTGATGACCCACGATGTGCTGGAGTACAGTCTGCCCGCCCCTGTCTCTCGGGAAAAAGCGATAGAGGTGGCCTGGGAACAGTTTACCTATTGCGCTGACATTGTAGAGCAGGGGGTTGGAACCGTCGGACGGCTGGCCGACGGTCTGGCAGAATCCAGCTGCTGGTACTTCTGGTGGGATTGAGGAGGAACGCATGGAACTGCTTGAAATTTTAGAAACCCTGAATCGGACCCACGGCCCCTCCGGGGACGAGGGGGGCGTCCGGGCAAAGATCGAGGAGCTGGCCCGGCCCTTTGCCGACGAGGTGACCGCCGACACCCTGGGCAACCTGATTGTCCACAAAAAGGGGGAGGGCCCCCGGGTGATGCTGGCCGCCCATATGGACAGCATCGGCTTCATTGTCACCCACATTGAGAAGGAGGGCTTCCTCCGGGTGGGCCGGCTGGGGGGCATCGCCCCCAAGGAAGCGGCCTACAGCGCCGTCCGGTTCAAGAACGGCGTGCGCGGGGTGTTTGTCCCCGAGGAGAAGGCCGATTTCGGCAAGCTGAAGCTGGACGAGTGCTTTATTGATATCGGGGCGGAGAACGAGAAAGAAGCCAAAAAGCTGGTGCAGGTGGGGGACACCTGTGTCTACGACGGGCCCGTCCGGGTTCAGGGGAGCCGGGTGACCGCCCCCTATCTGGACGACCGCATCGCCTGCGCCGTGCTGCTGTGCGCCCTGGAGCGGATTGAAAAACCCGCCTGCGACCTGTATCTGGTCTTCACCGTTCAGGAGGAGGTGGGCCTGCGGGGGGCCAAGACGGCCGCATGGTGGGCGGAGCCCGATGTGGGCATCGCCGTGGACGTCACCGACGTGGACGACACCCCGGGCTCCGAGAAGTACGGCACCACGCAGTTGGGCAAGGGGGCGGCCGTCAAGGTGATGGACTCCTCCGTCATCTGCCACCCGGAGGTGGTGGCCCGGCTGGAGGAGCTGGCCAAAGCGGAGGGCATCCCCGTCCAGCGGGACATTCTGCGGGCCGGGGGCACCGACGCCGGAGCCATCCACACCGCGCGGTTTGGGGTAAAAACCGGGGGAATTTCCATTCCCTGCCGGTATATCCACACCCCGGCGGAGACTGCCGGCCTGGAGGATATCCGGGCCTGCGTGGCCCTGACAGTAGCTTTTGCCCAGCAATAAAAAGGACCGCTTTTGAAATTTGGATACTTTTCCCGATTTTTGTCTTGCAAAAAAAAGAGCTGTCTGGTACAATAATAAAATGTCCGAATATTTTGGCATGACTGTAATACTCAATCGGGCCATGGCGGCCCGCGGCAAGGAGAATGAACGCACATGGATAAGAAACAGAGAGAAGCACAGGAGGCGCGCCGCCGGCAGGAAGACATCGCGCTGCAGAGGGGACTGCTGTGGGTGGCAGGGGCCGTTGCGTTAGAAGCCCTTCTGGTGCTTATCAACCGCTTCTATTTTCACGCCAGCCTGAATCCTGAGGCCAATGAGGTCAATATCTATCTCGCCCTTCACGAGATATTCCCCCTTCTGCGTATGGCACTGCCCGTAGCTGCGGTGCTGGGCCTGCTGTGGATGGTCTGGATGCTGAAGCAGAAAAAGAAATATGGACTGCCCCTGGTTGTAACCATCGCCCTGGCTGCGCTTGCGGTGTGTGTCCATGTAATCATCAAGTTTGAGACAGCCGGCATGTCTATGCTGTATTGGCTGGTGATCGCTTGGGCAGTGCTGGCAATGGTGTTTTATATCTACCAGCGGGAGTTTTTCCTGGGCGCTTCTGCCTGCGGCATGTCGGTGTTGGGGCTGTGGTTTGCCCGTTACGGCGTTTCCGGCCGGATGGAGGGCGCTCTGATCTCCGCCGCCATTGTGGTGGTAGGCGCGGCAGCCCTGTGGATGAAAAAGAACGACGGCACCCTGCCCGGCAAAGAGCCTGTTCAGTTCCTTCCCCCAAAAACCAACTATGCTGTTCTGCTGGTCACCTGCCTGGTCAGTCTGGCTGCCGTGGTTGTGTCTATGCTGGCAGGGGATACGGTAGCCTACTATCTGATGTTTGTGATGGTGGCGTGGCTGTTTGCCTTGTTTGTGTACTATACCGTAAAGCTGATGTAAGCAGGAAAGTCTCTCCGCCAGTTGAGTGGGGAGACTTTTTGCGTGTGTCCCACGTCTCTGGCGGGGAACACACGCAAAAAAATTTTCCGGGCAGTCCTCTTTTTCGACAAGACAGGTGACAAAACGACGACAATGTGGTATAGTCAACATACTTGAACGAAAAGAAGGCTGCTTTCTCCGCCCCATCGGAGGAGAAACAGACTGAGAGGGGGAGAGGAGCATATGGAGGAGAAGGAGATCAGAGGGCTGGCGGCGGTAGTTCCGTCTCTGAACCCGGACCAGCGGCTGAAATCGACGGTGGAGGGCCTTTTGAAAACGGGCTTTATCAACGTTATTCTGGTCAACGACGGCAGTAGGCCGGAGACATTGTCGTATTTTCAGGAGCTGAAAAGGCTGCCCCAGGTCACGCTGCTGACCCATCCGGTAAACCTGGGCAAGGGAGCGGCGATGAAGACCGCCTTTTCCTGGCTGCTGGAGCACCGCCCCGACTGCCCCGGCGTGGTAACGGTGGACGGCGACGGTCAGCACCACCCGGAGGACGCTCTGGCCTGTGCCCGCCGGATGCTGGAGCGGGAGGAGGTGGTCCTGGGCTGCCGGGACTTTTCCAGGCCCGAGGTCCCCCCCCGGTCCCGCATGGGCAACCGGATGACCCGAGGGGTATTCAAGGTGTTCTGCGGCATGACCATCTCCGACACTCAGACCGGCCTGCGGGCCATCCCCCGCCGGTATCTGGAGGAGCTCACCGCCGTGGCCGGAGACCGCTATGAGTATGAGACCAATATGCTGCTGGCCATGAAGGACCGGCACATCCCGTGGAGCGAGACGCCCATTCGCACCATCTATCTGGAGGAGAACAGAAGCTCCCATTTTCATGTGGTGCGGGATTCCTGGCGGATCTATAAGCTGATTCTGGCCCATTTTTTCCGCTACACCCTCAGCTCGCTGGCCAGCGCCGTGGCGGATACGGGGCTGTTTGGCCTGCTGTCCGCCCTGCTGGCGGGGCTACTCTCCGGGACGGCCCTCACCGCCGCCGCCACAGTGGGGGCCCGAACGCTGTCCTCTCTGCTGAATTTTTCTTTGAACCGGTGGGTGGTGTTTCAGAGCAGAGGCCCCCTGGGCCGCTCTCTGGCCCGCTACTACGCCCTGGCCCTCCCCCTGCTGCTGGCCCAGTTTTTGCTGACCGAGGGAGTGTTTCGGGCGGCCCATATCGCTGACCGGCAGACAATCCTTCGAACTGTGATCTACGCCGTAGTTATGACTGTCCTCTTTGTGGGCAGCTATGTTATCCAGCACCGGTGGGTGTTTGGAGATCAAGAGGAAAGGAAGAAACACAAATGAGTGACGGAAATCGAGTGGAGGGGCAACAGAAGACCCCCGGAAAGCCCCGCCGGGTACTGCGGTATATTCTGCGGATACTGCTGGCTGTTTTGTCCACGGCGGCGGTGCTGGTGGCGGGACTGTGCCTGATTATGGACGAGGTATTCAACGGCCCCTCTGAGACGGCCCGAAACCGGCTGACCATGTCCCTGTTGGAAGCCAGCGCCACCAAATGGGTGCCGGCCGTCTTTGTGGGAGGGGACACCGTGGAGCAGATCAGGGCCAAGGTAGCGGCAGATCTGCCCGAGGGTCTGTCTGACCCCACCCAGGTGGTGGTTCGCGCCGACAGTCCCCTGAGCGGCGACGAGTGGGCGGACTATCCCGACGGCCTGCGGGTGGAGGAGGTTCACGGCGACACCTATAACGCCTATGTGATGCTTATCCAGGACCCCTCCCGGGTCTATCTGGCGTCCTCCTCCCAGCGCTATGCCAGGAGCAAGCCGGGTACCCGGATTACCCGCCAGATTGAGACGGAGGGGGCGGCGGCAGCCATCAACGGCGGCGCCTTCTTCGACAACGGCACCATCAGCCCGGAGGTGGGCAGCGTCCCCTGCGGCCTGGTGGTCTCCCAGGGGGATATCCTGTGGAACGACGGCAGCTCCTACTACGGTTTTGTCGGCTTTAATGAGGACGACATCCTGGTGGTCTCCAAAACCATGTCCGCCCAAGAGGCCAAAGAGGCCCGCATCCGGGACGGCTGCTGCTACGGGCCGGTGCTGATTATGAACAGCGCCGTCAACGAGGAGGCCTATAACACCAACTCGGGCTACAACCCCCGCACCGCCATCGGCCAGCGGGCGGACGGAACGGTGGTTCTGCTGTGCATCGACGGCAGGCAGGCGGGCAGTCTGGGCGCCACCTACGCCGACATCATCGACGTGATGGTGGAGTACGGCGCGGTAAACGCCTGTAACCTGGATGGCGGCTCCTCCACCGTGATGCTCCTGCGGGATGAAAACGGCGAAGTGCAGACGGTAAACAATGTCTCCCTCCTCCAGGAGGAGCCCCGGCGGATGCCCACCTTCTTTATGGTGCGGCCCCAGGATGGGGAGTAAGGAGCGCGCGTAATGGAAAAGAAAAAAATCAGCCTGTTTTATATCATTCTGCCAGTCTTTCTGCTTCTGCTGCTGGCGGTGTTCCTGTTTATCCGCTTTGCCGTGCTGCGGCCCTGGCTCGTCCGCTTTGAGACCTCCCAGCCCAAGTATGCCAGTCAGGAGGTCTTTGCCGAGCTGTTTTCCCCGGCGGACTGGAACAAAATCTATGATTTGGCCGGCCTGGAGGAGGACCGGGAGCGCTTTATCCGGGCGATGGAGGAGATGACCGGAGAACAGACGCTCACAATGGTAGAAACCTCCGCCGGACTGTCGGGAGACCGGCGCTACATTGTGAAGGCGGGAACGGACAACCTGGCTGTCTTCACCCTGGTCAGCGAGGAGCAGGACAAGCAGGTTAGCTGGAAACTGGGCGGCCTGGAGCTGCTGATGGGCCGAAACCCCGACGTTGTGCTGGTTCGGACGCTGGCCGGCCAGCGGGTACTGGTGGACGGCGCGGAGCTGGGGGAGAGCTGTCAGGTCCAGACCACCGAGACGGCGGCGGAGCGCTATCTCCCCGAGGGCGTTCACGGCCGGCGTACCATTTTGTGGCAGTCCCAGGGGAACGATGTGACCGTGCTGGACGAAAACGGCAGTGAGGTCCCCCTTACCCTCGATACAGACAGCGGCTGCTTTATTGTGGAGGAGCCGGACGAGGTGCCCACTCGGGAGGAGCGGGACGCCCTCATCGGTGCGGCGGAGGTCTATGCCATGTATATGATCCGGGCCGCCAACTCTGCCCAGCTGCAAAAATACTTTGACAGCGAGAGCGCTATCTACCAAACCATCCGCTCCAGCGAAATCTGGATTAAAACCACCTCCGGCCACTCCTTCTCCAACGAGACGGTGGGTGAGTTCTGCCGCTACGGGGAGGATATGTTCTCCGCCCGGGTGTCTATGCACATGGACGTGAAGCGGGGCAACGGCACCACCAAGCCCTACGAGGTAGACAGCACCCTGTTTTTCCACCGGAAAAACGGGGCCTGGCGGGCCTTTGAAATGACCAATATGGACGTGCAGGAGGAGCTGGTCCACACCCGTCTGGTCTTTATGGACGGGGAGAAGGAGCTGGGGAACATGTTTGTCTCCTCTCAGGACCACAGCTTTACGCCCCCCGCCGTCCCCGACCGGCCGGGAGAGCACTTTGCCGGCTGGGCGGTCCGAAGCCGGGAGGGAAACAATGTCACCATGACAGTACAGTTCCAGCCCGGTGAGGACGGCACAGTCACCCTTTCTGCGGGATATGAGCTGGAGCCCATGACCCTGTACGC
Source organism: uncultured Bacillota bacterium (assembly GCA_947573385.1). Taxonomy (GTDB): domain Bacteria; phylum Bacillota; class Clostridia; order Oscillospirales; family Oscillospiraceae; genus Lawsonibacter. The sequence goes on from CANPFP010000022.1 coordinate 22,668, forward strand.
CGTCTTTGAGAAATAATTGTGATAAACGTGAGCGGTTCTAGGACCGCTCACGTTTTTGCGCATAATCGGAAAAAAATCCGCCACAATGAAGATAACTTGGTCTGAGGACCGGATATCTTAAAAGGAGCGGATATTTATGTCCATCAATTACAGAAAGGCGGCCGTCATTGGCTGCGGCTTTGTGGGGGCGTCCATCGCCTTCCGGTTTTTACAGCAGGGGCTGTTTTCCCACCTGGTGCTGGTGGATGCCAACCGGGAGAAGGCGGAGGGGGAGGCTATGGACCTGAGCGACGGCCTGCCCTACGGTGCGGCCATGGAGATCACTGCCGGGGGCTACGACGACATCGCCGACTGCGGCCTGGTGGTGATTACCGCCGGGGTGAACCAGAAGCCGGGCGAGACCCGGCTCCAGCTGATCGAGCGCAACGCGGCCATTATGAAAAGTATCATCGGGGAGATTACCGCCCGGCCCTTTGAGGGTATTCTGCTGATTGTGTCCAATCCGGTGGACGTCCTCACCCATGTGGCCCGGGAGCTGTCGGGCTACCCCCGGGAGCGGGTCATCGGCTCGGGCACCGTGCTGGACACCGGCCGGCTGAAGCAGCTGCTGGGGGTGGAGCTGGGGGTGGACAGCCGCAATGTCCACGCCTTCATCGTGGGGGAGCACGGGGACAGCGAGCTGCCGGTGTGGAGCGGGGCCAACGTGTCCGGCCTGGGGCTGGACGACTTCTGCCGCCTGCGGGGGCTGGAACTCCACCCGCCCGTCCGGGAGCGCATCTACCGGGAGATTCGGGACAGCGCCAACGAGATTATCAAGCGCAAGGGGGCCACCTACTACGGCATTGCCATGGCGGTGGGCCGCATCGCCGCCTGCATCGTGCGGGACGAGCACGCCATACTGCCCATCTCGGTGGCGCTGGAGGGGGAGTACGGCCTGGACCATCTCGCCCTGAGCATCCCCTCCATTGTGGGGAAAAACGGGCTGGAGAAGGTGCTGGAAATCCCCCTGGACCAGGCGGAGCGGGCGGCACTGAACAGCTCCGCCCAGCAGCTGAAGGAGGTCATCTCCGGGCTGAAGCTGTAAAAAAGGCCGCCCACCTCATGCTTTGAGGCGGGCGGTCCCTTTATGGTTCAGTCGTCGCCGAAGCTGATGCCCAGCAGGCGGGCCTCAGTGATGATGTCGGACTTGGGGTCGATGGTTTTCAGCTTACCGGCGATCTCCTTCAGGGGAACGGAGGTGATCACATGGTTCTGGATGGCCACCATGCTGCCGTACTCCTCCCGGGAGATCATCAGGGCGGCGGTGGTGCCCAGGCGGGAGGAGAGGACCCGGTCGTAGGCACAGGGGGCGCCGCCCCGCTGCATGTGGCCGGGTACCGTCACACGGACCTCCTTGCCCGTCTTCTTGAGAATCTTGTCGGCAATGGCGTAGGAGACGGAGGGATACTTCTCCAGCACCTCGGCCATGTGCTGTTTGTACTCCTTCTTGCTCATGGCCGCCTCCTTCTGGGAGATGGCCCCCTCGGCCACGGCCAGGATGGTAAAGCCGTTGCCCGAGGCGGCCCGCTGCCTGATCTTGGCAATTACCGAGTCGATATTATAGGGGATTTCGGGAATCAGAATGATGTCCGCGCCGCCGGCGATGCCGGCGTTCAGGGTGAGCCAGCCCGCCTTGTGGCCCATGATCTCCACCATGAAGACCCGGTTGTGGGAGGCGGCGGTGGTGTGGATGCAGTCGATCACCTCGGTGGCCAGGCCGATGGCGGACTGGAAGCCAAAGGTGGTGTCGGTGCCCCACAGGTCGTTATCGATGGTCTTAGGCAGGCCAATGACGTTCAGCCCCTCCTCGCTGAGGAGGTTGGCGGTCTTCTGGCTGCCGTTGCCGCCCAGGACGACGAGGCAGTCCAGCCGCAGACGGCGGTAGGTATACTTCATGGCCTCCACCTTGTCCAGGCCGTTCTCGTCGGGCACCCGCATCAGCTTGAAAGGCTGGCGGCTGGAGCCCAGGATGGTGCCGCCCCGGGTGAGCAGGCCGGTAAAGTCGATGGGGGACAGCTTTTTGTAGTCCTCGTAGATGAGACCCTTATAGCCGTCAATAAAACCGATGATCTCCACCTCGTTGCCGTAGATGTTGTAGAGACCCTTGGCCACGCCCC
>CANPFP010000023.1 GCA_947573385.1 uncultured Bacillota bacterium
TGGCGGAGAGAAGCTTTTCAATCTCCTCCTGGGACATCTTGCCGCCGGAGGAAACAGGAGGAGCCGGTTCGGGCTCCGGTGCGGAGGTAGTGGCGGAGAGAAGCTTTTCAATCTCCTCCTGGCTCATCTTTCCGCCCGAGGGAGCAGGGGTTGTTTCCAAAATTGATTCTGCCACTGGGGGCACCTCCTCAACTGAAGATGGTATGGGTTGATTTGCGGAAGGAGGAGGGACGGAAGCTTCCAATTCCTCCTCCAAAGCCTGTTGAATTTGCTGGGCAAGGTTGTCGTCGTTGGACTGAGCTACTTCCAGAATAGGCGGTAGGAGGGGGCGGGAGGGCGCGGCGGCGGGCTGTTCGGCGAAGCCCTCCGCAGGGGCGGTCTCTTCGGCGGCGGGCGTCCCCTCTTTAAGGGCGCCAGGTGCGGTGAGCAGATTTAAAACATGAGCGGTTTTATTGCCTTTGGCATTTTTCTTACTGGTTGCCATATCAGGTCCTCTTTTCTGAAATGTCAGGAGTTAGAAAAGGTAGGGTTGTACATCCGGGAAATCTCATTGATGAGCAGCCGGAAGTCCCGGGCTACCTTGGAATCCGGAGCGTAGGACAGTACGCTCTCGCCATGAGCGGGGGCCTCGGCCACAGCCACTCCGGAGCGAATGCGGGACTGGAACACCTTGGTGTCCAGCTGCCGGGCGATTTGCTCGGCCATATCCAGCACCTCACGGTTGAGGGTAAAGCGCTGGTTGAACTTATTCAGCACAATACCCAGCACCCGCAGGCGGGAGTTATAGCACCGGCGGACTGTGTCGATGGTCTCCCGAATCTGGGAGACGCCCAGCAGGCTGAGAATTTCGGGCGCCATGGGGATTACCAGGCCGTCAGCAGCCACGTAGGCGTTTACCGTCAGCACATTGAGGGCAGGCGGAGTATCGATGATGATATAGTCATAGTCGTCCTCGACCTCAGCCAGGCAATTTTTCAGCAAAAATTCCCGGCCAGGCCGGTTGAACTCCAGTTCAGCGGCGGACAGCAGGATATTAGAGGGCAGAATGTCGCCGCAGTCAGACGCTAAAATGACGTCGCGAATATTTTGAGAGCCCTTCAGAACGTCATAGACAGTAGCGCAGTTTTCGATGTCCAGCCCAAGGCAGAAGCCCAAACTCCCCTGAGGGTCCAGATCAACGCCCAGGACCCGGGCGCCCTTGCTGTGCAGGCCGTCCATCAGGGCGCTGGACGTGGTGGTTTTGCCCACGCCGCCCTTCTGGTTGGTAATAGTAATTATAGTGGACAAGCGATCTCCTCCAGTAAAATCTTTCTTTGGGAGCTATTAACTTAATCATACTACATGCCGATAAAAAAGTACAGAGTATTTTTGCGTTCATTTTAAAAAATAAAACACTAATGGAAGTAAAACGGAAGGAGCGATTATTATGGCGTCTCTCAGCAGTGTAAGCAGCGGCAGCAATACCGTAAGCAGCTTGATGAACAGTGCTAACATGATTAGTGGCCTGGCCAGCGGTCTGGATACGGAAAGTATGATTGAAGGTCTGGTAAAAAGTTACCAGCTTAAGATCAGCCAACTGAACCAGAAGGTGACCAAGACAGAGTGGAAACAGGATGCCTACCGCAGCATTATCCAGAAGATGGTGGGCTTCTCCAGCAAATATACCTCCTATACCTCCAACACAAACCTGATGTCCCCCAGCTTTTTCAACAACGCGGTGAAGGTGCTCACCAAGGGAAAGTTTTCCGACAAGGTGTCTGCCAGCGGCAAGACCAGCAGCGACATCTCCCTGGACGCGGTGCATCAGATGGCCAAGGCCGCCCAGTACCGCACCAAGAGCAATCTGGCTGCCGGTGAGTCGGGCGTCATCCAGGCTGGTAAAGGGGTCGACCTGTCTGTCGACGCGGCCAAAGATATGGAGCTGTCCAACCTGAAGGGCAGCCTGTCACTGACCTACGGCTCCAAGACGGTCACTATTAACTTCAACGAATCTACCGACGTGGATGCCATGAAGGACATCCGGGCCAAGCTGGCCAAGGATCAGGGCGTTAATGCGGAGGACGTGCAGGATGTTGACGTGCTGGCCGAACTCATCAACCAGAAGCTGGCCGATGAGAAGATCGTATTCAACAACGGCAACAGCGAGGCCGCCAGCGAGCGCATTGAGGCCGTTGCAAACCCCAATGGCATGATTGGCTTCAACGAGGTGAAGGGCAAGAACGGCCTGTATATCTCCGGGGCCAGCGGCAACGTTGCCGCGCAGCTGGGTCTGAGCGAGGACGACCTGAAGGACGCCAAGGAGAAGCAGATTACTATCATCAATACCAATAATATCGGGAGCGCGAGCGGCGAGAAGGGCCTGATCCGGGAGCTGAACGCCTTTGAGTATCTGGCGGAAAAGAACGGCACAGTGATGAATATGACCCTGGACGGTACAACCAAGCAGATATCCATGCCCAGGGTAGGATACGAGAAGAAAGAGGTCGAGGCCGAGGACGGCACCAAGACCACCAAGGAAGTCTATTATATCAACGGCAAAGAGGTAGCCAAGGATGAGCTGGCCGCCAAATACACCGAAGCCCTTCAGAGCGAGGTCGATAAGGCGTTTAAGGGTAAGGTTACAGTGGAGAACAAGGCCACCGACGGTACGCTTCAGCTGGAGTTCAAGGTGAGGGACGAGGGCTCCGACCTGATGATCAACAGCGATGTGGGCAATGCTTTGGGTATCGGCAATACCGCCACCTCCTACCTGAACACCGGCAAGACCCTGAAGGAGCTGATGGGCGATGACCTGAAGAATGTGAAAATTGCCACAGACGAGAATGGACACCCGCTACTGGACGACAAGGGCAAGGTGCAGTACGATTTTGTCCTCAACGGCGTGAAGATTGGCACCTATACTGAGGATACCAAGCTGTCCACGATTATGTCCGACATCAACTCCAATAAGGAGGCCGGTGTGAAGGTAGGCTACTCTCAGACCACTCAGAGCTTCACCTTTACCTCCAAGGAAACCGGCGCGGACAGCCAGATTGAAATGGGTGAGGGCCTGGCAGAGGCCATCTTTGGCTCGACCAAGGTTGAGGACAGGGGCGACAGCAGCTTTGCCGACTCCTATGGCCTTGGCTGGCTGCAGGACGGCGAGAGCGCGAGGATTACGTTCACGGTGCCCGGAAGCGGTCAGAGAGAGATGAGCATCACAAAGGATACTACTATTGATGATGTCGTTGACAACCTGAATAAGTCTATTATGGGTACGGACAATACCTTTGCCTATAACAAGTATACAGGCCAGATCGAGGCAAAGAACAAGAAGAGCGGCGCAGTGGCCGAGCTCAATATAACAGATCAGTGGGGCGACGCTGTCAAATTTGACAAGAGCAAAGCGCCCTCTATCGACTACACTGCCGGCCAGGATGCCAAGTTTACCATCACCGTCAACGGCGAGCAGAAGACTTTGACCCGCAGCTCCAACAGCGTGAACATCGACGGGCTGACCATCAACATGAAAGAAGAGTTTGACGGCTCTTATAACGAGGACGGTACCCAGAATGTGGATGCCACCGGCAAGCCGGTGTACAAGAACAGCGTCACCTTCGAGAGCAAGACCGACTCCGACAAGATCATTGACGCGATCAAGAGCATGGTGGAGGACTACAACACCATGATGAGTGAGATCAAGTCCGCTTATTCTACCATGCCCTATCAGAATTCCAGCGGTGCCTTTGCCAACTACGAGCCCCTTACTGACGAGGACCGGGAGGGCATGTCTGAGAGCGCCATCGAGCGTTACGAGGAAAAGGCCAAGCAGGGCATCCTCTTCGGCGACCGGAATCTGTCCGCCCTGTACACCAAGATGAACCAGGCGTTCTCCTTCACCAACAAGGAGGATGTGGACACGCTGAAGGATATGGGCATCAGCATTGGCTACAGCGTCAGCGACGGCACACAGTCCGTCCAGATTGATGAGGATAAGCTGCGCGCTATGCTGGACAGCGACCCCGACCGGGTAGCCGACCTGTTTACCAAGACTGACGGCGTTATGGACCGGATGAAGACTCAGCTGGACTACTACGCTAAGACCACCGGCGAGCCGAAGGGCGTTCTGATTCAACAGGCCGGCAGCCCCCTGAGCTCTCTGTCCCTGATGAATAACCAGTGGCAGAAGGAGATCGACAACTACAGCAATCAGATTGAGAAGTGGCAGAGTAAACTGACCAGCCAGGTTGAGAAATATACCAGTCAGTTTGCCCGTCTGGAGCAGCTGATTCAGCAGATGAACTCCCAGAGCTCTACTTTGGCTGGGATGATGGGCGGTTAAGTCCGCCGGAAAGGACGATCCAAAACATGGACGCAAGAGGCTATCAGCAGTATAAACAGCAGTCCATCAATTCCATGACCCCCGGGGAACTGCTTCTGCTTCTCTACGATGAACTGGTCAAACGGAGTACCTTGGCCTCCATTGCATTGGATAAGCAGGATTGGACCACCTTTGAGGCGGCGCTGGACCGTTGTACCGACATCGTAGACTACCTGGACGAAACCCTGGACCGGCAGTATCCCATCAGCCATGATTTAAGCCGGATGTACGACTATTTTACCTATGAGATGGGCCGGATTAAGATGGGTCGGAACAAGAAAGAGCTGGATCGGCTGCGCCCCATGCTGACCGATATGCGGGACGCGTTTCGTGCTGCGGAGAAGAATAATGGCATTGCCCGGGAGATGCAGGCATGAATAGAGGCGATTGGATGGATTTAACCGTTTTAGAACGGAAGAGGTACAATTGCCTGTCTGAAGTAATGGACCTGAGTCAACAGATGGGCGAGGCTCTGGACCGCAACGACAGCGTGTCCGTGCGAATGCTGGTGGCGATGCGTCAGGAACCGCTGCTTCAGCTTGAGGAGTTGAAGCAGGCCATTGAAGCGAAAGAGACCAGTCTGCTCCCGCAGGAGCGGGAGCGGGTCTCCGCGCTGAGGGAGGGGGCTGCCCCGAAAGGGGAGGAGGAGACCACCTACCATGGTCAGGCGGGCTCCGTTCGCCGTTTACTGGAGCGAGTTATTGCGTTGGATGAGCGGCTGAACCGCCGTCTGGCTGGAGGAAAATCCTTTTATTCCCAAGGAAAATAAAAGGTTCCCCCTGTTTTCCAGGGGGAACTTTTTATGACAGAAGGTTGGGAGAGAGGGCCCAGAGAGGACCGCCGCTGCTCCGGTTGGAGGAAAGCTCCTCCAGAATCAAGTCCAGATCCCAGGTGGTCAGGCTGCGCTCCAGGCTGGCCGGGTCGGCAACCAGAACGCTGCCGTCCAGGGTAAGCCCCCGCAGAACGATAAAGTGTCCGCCGTTGGTGAAGTGGCCCGGGCCCATCATAGCTACCAAAAGCTGGCCGGTGGCCAGGTAGTGGATTATGGCGTCTGTCTCCTCTGGCGCAAGGGAGGTACAGGTCAGGCCGAAATGTTCCGCTGTGCCGGGGACAATGGACCAGTAGGAGCCGCGCTTTTTGGCCCAGTAGCCCCCGTCTGCACAGAACTGAGCCATTTGGGCAGGGTCCATAGGGGTGTCGTTAAAGGTGGACACCACCATAGCCATGGCGACCGGTCCGCAGCCGTACCGGCCGACGGTGTCAGAACCATAAGGCACATCCGCCCAAGGCTCAGATGTTTGGTTATAATAGGCCAGCTCCTGATTGCCGCCAGTGAGATATTGCCTGTCATCCCTGGTGACCAGAGCGGTGATGAGGTAGTCGGCCTGGGACCTGGGAGGGGGCGCGATTGCTTCACCGTCCACCAGCTGGACCTCCCCCTGATCTTCCGAGGGCTCGGGTTCCCGGGTAAGGTACTCATTCAGGCGCTGAAGTCCCACTTGAACCTGCGCCACCCCCTCTTCCACGGCGGTGTTGACCCGCTGGCTCAGGCTGCTCCAGGCCAGTTCTCCAAATTCACCTGCCCGCTGAACAGCGGCCCGGACAGGGGCAGTAATGGCGTTATATATGTCGGGAGCCTGAAAGGAACAGACCCAAAGCTCCACCCCCCCGATGCAGATGACTGCCAGCAGGAGTACGGGGAGAAGATAGCGTTTCCATTTTCCCGGCTTCTCTGAATTTTTCACTGTTACCCCCTGAAATTTGTAATTGAGCTCTTTTCAACTGCTCTGAAAACGATTATACTACAAATGGCAAATTTTTTGAAGAAAAAATTATTGTCAGATATGTAGGCAAGGAGCCGTGTCAGGATGCCAGAGATTCGCATGGAAAAAGTTTCAAAAATTTATAAAACCGAGGACAAACGAAAACATTACGCAGTGCGCGATTTGGAGCTCACTGTGCAGCAGGGGGAATTTGTCTTCCTGATCGGCAGCAGCGGAGCGGGAAAGAGCACAATGCTGAAGCTGATTGGAGGTGAAATATCTCCGGATGAGGGCGCTGTGTATGTAGACAACGGGAATATTGCCCGTTTCTTTGGACCGTGGAAGGTGCGGCTGGCCCGTACTTATGGAGTCGTCAGCCAGCAGACCCTGCTGATCCGAAAGCGGACCATTATGGAGAACCTGATGGTGGCCGCCAGGGCCAACGGAATGCAGCGTAAAAGCAAGGCTGCTGCGGAGAAGGTCCTGGGGCTGGTGGGATTGCCCAAGGTGGGGGACTGTTTCCCGGCGCAGCTGTCTATCGGTGAGGTGCGCCGGGTAGAGCTGGCACGAGCGCTGATCAGCAGCCCTCCAGTGCTGCTGCTGGACGAGTTGACCGCCAATCTGGACGACGATACTATCTGGGATATTATGCATTTGCTTAATGAACTGAACAGCAGGGGAACCACCATCATTATGGCAACCCACGCCAGTCAGTACGTTAATATTATGCGCCGCAGAGTAATTACCTTGGTGGACGGCAAGCTGGCAGGCGACGTTCAACACGGGAAATATGGAGATATTGTTTGATATTGCCGCAAAAACAGCAATTATTTTTTGGGAATCTCATGTAAACAGGAACATTAAGGAAAATCACCAAAAATCTTGACTTTTTCTTGCGTCTCAGAAAAAAATAGTGTATAATAGACTTCAAGATGCCCACGTCGCGCGTGCGCGGGAATAAAATGGGAGGAATACAGCATGAACTTCAAGAATATGTCCATTAGAAAGAGCCTGATAATAGGCTTCGGCACAACGGTTTTGGTTTCTGTCGGTATCATTATTGCTGCCCTGATTATGATGAACTCGCAGAAGGGTGCCTACCAGGACATCATTGATCACTATGTAAAAACAAATCAGCTGGTTTCCGACTGCCGGATTGATTACAACATTGCCGCACGCAGTCTGCGTGATGTGGCGCTCTCCGGCAAGATGGAGGGACTTACTACTGTCTCCAGCAAGTTGAATGAGCTGGAGACTGTGATGAAGGATATGCAGGATGCCTATCCCAAGGAGCTGGGTGACCGCAGCCGGCTAGATGACTTTGTAAATACCCTGAACTCCTGGAAGGAAGAGGCCAGGAAGATTGCCGAAACGGTCAAAACAGACAGGACCAAGGCGGCGGAGATGATCATCAGTGAGTGTACCCCTGCACTGGACACCGCCGCCGATGCCGGCACAAAGCTGGCGGAGGATCTGAAGGCCAAGCAGGATGATATTATCGTGAAGCAGAACCGTACATCTACCATCGGTCTTGTTATTATTGTTGCGGTTATGATTGTTGCTACCCTGGCGGTGTTGGTGATGGCCACCAAGATCATCCGGAGTATTGTAGAGCCCAGCAGCCAGGTCCGCAACGCTCTGATGGGCTTTAGCCAGGGCAATCTGGAGATTCCCGTTACCTTCGACGGCCGGAACGAGCTGGGTGATATGTGTGACGCCCTGCGTACCAGCCAGACTGTTTTGAGCGAATGTATCGGCGATACCTGCTATCTGCTGGAAGAGATGGGCAGCGGCAACTTTGATGTGCGCACCAAGAATGAGAAGGTATATGTGGGTTCTCTGAACCGCATTCTCTCCTCTCTGCGTGTTATCAACAGCGGTATGAGCTCCGACCTGCTCCAGATCAGCCAGAGCTCTGATCAGGTGGCTGCCGGCTCCGATCAGGTGTCCAACAGCGCCCAGTCCCTGGCACAGGGCGCCACCGAGCAGGCCAGTGCCGTTCAGGAGCTGTCTGCCACCATCGCCGATATTTCGGAGAATGCCAAGAAGACTGCCCAGGCCGCTGAGCAGGCTGGCCACCATGTCAACGAGGCTGCTGGCCAGCTGAACATGAGCATGGAGTATGTCAAGCAGCTGAATGCTGCCATGGAAAATATTTCTACCTCCTCTCAGGAGATCGGCAAGATTATTGCTACCATTGAGAACATCGCTTTCCAGACCAACATTCTGGCTTTGAACGCCGCCGTTGAGGCTGCCCGGGCTGGCTCTGCCGGTAAGGGCTTTGCTGTGGTCGCAGACGAGGTGCGCAATCTTGCCACCAAGTCTGACGAGGCTGCTAAGGCTACCAAGGACCTGATTGACGGCTCCATTTCCGCCGTCGACGAGGGCCGTGAGGCTGTGAACAAGGTTACTGATGCGCTCACTCGCACCAGCGAGACCGCCGGTAATGTGACCACTATGATGAGTACTGTTGTGGATGCCGTGGAGAACCAGACTCAGGCTATTATGCAGGTCACCGAGGGGATCGACCAGATTTCCGCTGTGGTGCAGACCAACTCCGCCACCAGCGAGGAGTCTGCCGCCGCCAGCGAGGAGTTGTCCAGTCAGGCTGCTCTGATGAAGGAGCTGCTGTCCCGCTTTAAGCTGCGTCAGGACAGCAGTGTCCAGACCTCTTACAGCGTTCCCACTGTGTCTTCCAGCTGGGGAGACAGCGACGATGGACGCTCCGGTGCCGATTCCAATCCTTTTGCCGGTGTTAAGTATTAATCGGGCGCCATAGCGCGTCCTGTAAGGGATATGGCGCCCCGGTATCGGGGCGCCATATTCGTAACTGCATGTGATGAAATGACCATGGGAGGTACAGCTGGATGGCGAAAAGGAAGCCCCAGGACAGCGAACTGATTTTTGCGCTGGACATCGGGACCCGCAGCATCATCGGCGTTGTGGGCCGGGTGGTAGACGAGCGTTTTCAGGTGCTGGCCATTGAGAAGGAGGAGCACGGAAAGCGGGCTATGCTGGACGGCCAGATCGAGGACATTGCCCAGGTAGCCAAAGTGGCCCGCCGGGTGACCAACCGTTTGGAGGAGAAGCTGGACTGTACTCTGGAACGGGTATGTGTGGCTGCTGCCGGCCGCGCCTTGCGCACGGAGCAGGGCAGCTTTGTGATGGAGTATCCCGAAGTCACCCGCATTACGAATGATGCGATCAGCCGGCTGGAGAGCGGCGCGGTAGCTGCGGCTGAGTCGGTATTAGGTCAGGGACAGGAGGGGGAGCGGCGGTTCTATCTGGTGGGCTACACGGTGGCCGGATACCATCTGGACCACTACCCCATGTCCACTCTGCGCAACCATAATGGGCAACTGTTGGAGGCCACTGTAGTGGCCACATTCCTGCCCCGCGAGGTGGTGGAGAGCCTTTACTCAGTTATGGAGGGTGCCGGTCTGGAGGTGGCCAGTCTGACGCTGGAGCCCATTGCCGCCCTCAATGCCGCCATTCCTGCTGATTTGCGCCTGCTCAATCTGGTGCTGGCCGATATCGGGGCGGGCACCACTGATATCGCGGTCTGCCGGGACGGTGCTGTGGTGGGCTATACCATGGCTACCATTGCCGGTGATGAGATTACGGAGGAGCTTATGCGCCGTTTCCTGATCCCGTTTGCTACAGCGGAAAGAATGAAGACCCAGTTGGATGAGGAGCGTATTACCTATCGGGATGTATTGGGACTGGAGCAGACCGTTTCCGGCACCCAGGTGCGGGAGACCATCCAACAGCCTGCCCATGCTTTGGCCCAAGAGATTGCCCAGCGGGTCACTACCCTCAATGGCGGCGTGCCCTCCGCCCTGTTTTTGGCGGGCGGAGGCAGCAAGCTGGAGGGTATCCGCGAGATGGTGGCCGAGACGCTGGATATGGAAGAAAACCGGGTGGCGCTGGCGGGCAATAACTATGATATTACTGCCTTTTCTGATCACTATGAGCTGAACGACCCAGAGCTGGCTACTCCCCTGGGGATTGCGGTGTCCGCCGGTCTGGGACTGATTAGCGACAGCTACCGGATCATGCTAAACGGAAAGCCGGCCAAACTATTCCGAAGCGGTGCGCTGACAGTATTAGAGCTGCTTATGATGAATGGCTACACCTCCATTGACCTGCTGGGCCGAACGGGTAAGAACCTGAGCGTTACAGTGGACGGCCAGCGGATGCTGTTCCGGGGGGAGCCTGCGCAGCCCTGTGTCCTGAAGCTTAATGGGACGGAGTCCGCTCCCTCCGCGGTGGTCTACGCCGGCGACAGTATTGAGTTTTCCCCGGCGGTGTCTGGTGCGCCTGCCCAGCGGACGCTGAAGGACTTGCTGGGAGCGGACTTTACCGGAGGCGTTACGGTTAATGGCCGGCTGGCGGATCTGGATACCCGATTGATGACCGGCGACCAAATTGTAACCTCCAGCCGGCCCGTTCGCCCGGTCTCTCCGCCTGTGCAAAAAGAGACAGTGCCGGAGCCGCCAAGGGAGAAGCCGCCTAAAACAGAGATGCCTGTCCAGATGAGCGAGCCCAGAATGGAGAGACCGCAGGTGCCGCAGACAAGTATGGTAAAGCCGGAACCAGCTCGGCCAGAGCCGCCTAAGGTGGAGAAGCCGGAACTCCCTGCGGAGAAGCTGGAGCAGGTGCGCAGACCCTCTGCCGTATCTCCCAATCCCTGGAAGAAGGCACCAGAACCAATTGTGGTTGCTCAGCCAGCGCCAGGTCCGGCCCTACAGGTGATGCTTAACGGCAAGGCGTTGGTCCTGCCGGCCAAGCCGGAGGGGGCCCCCTACTATGTGATGGACCTTTTAGAGCACTCGGGTATTGATTTTGAGCATCTGGACCGGGGTGTGGAGTTACAGGTAAATGGGCAGGAGTGCGCATTTAGCCAGGAACTGCGCTCCCGGGATGATATAATAATCCGGTATTTGGAAACGTAATTGGAGTGACTTGTTATGAAAAAAGCAAAGAAGGAAAAGACAGAAAAGACTGGGAAGAAGGGCGGCAAAAAGAAAATACTTCTTATTCCTGTTATTCTGCTGCTGGTGGCCGCAATTGCGGCGGCGGCCGTGTTCGTTGTGCTGCCCCGCTTTGGCATCAATCTGTTGGGCGGCGGCGACAGCGGCGACAGCAGCAGCTTGGAGGAACCCCTGCCCAAGAAGGGCGTAGAGACCTACGCCGTAGGGGAGGACACGGCCACAGCCCTGGATACCATACTGCTTGAGGGCGAGGGAGAACTGATTGCTCTCCGAAGCCCCGGAAAGACAAAGGGAGATAGCTCCGGTGAAGCAGATGTAAGATATACTTACATCTATGAGCTGACCAACCCCGCCGAGGTGATGAACCGCTATCTGGATACTATGCTGGGGGGCGAGGAGGGCTTTTCCCTCACTGATGAGAAATATCTGATTCTTGATGAGCGGCCGGAGCTGCAAGACGCTGAGGGAGTGCTGATCCTGGCCCGTGCCTCGGTGGAGGAGGGGCGTGTCTTCCAACTGGTAATCGGCTGGTCTCAGGCCAGTGCCAACCTGGCCGTCCGGGTTTCTACAGCGGAGGGCAAGGTTACCAAGCCGGAGCCGGAGAAGAAGCCGGAGCCCAGCAGCGTCAGTGAGCAGATGGAGAATCTGCGGAGTATGACGCCTGGGCAGCTGGGACTGCCTGGCGACTCCATGGACGCCTACACAATTTTCCCCGTGGACGGCTTTGTTAAGGTAGACGGTAAGGAGTGCCGCCGCTTCAACATCTACAATACAGAAAATCCAGGCTCTATCCTGGGAACATACCTGCTCAGCACAGATCAGCAGCATATCTATATGCTGGACCCGGTCACCAATACGGTGAGCACCATCCGGTGAGTGAGAAACCGTCTGGCAGCCCTTAAGAAACGAGGAAAATTAGCCGATATTCTGATCGGAGCGATTTTCCATTATATTTGGAAGGGAGGGACATAGATGGACGGTTTGAGCGCGGCTCAGTTTCAGACCAATTACGCTTTTGGCATTATGAAAATGGCCATGCGGGATGCTGAAGCTCAGGCCCAAGAGATGATCGAGATGCTGTCCGATATGCCCGCGCCCGCCCAGTACGGCTTTGATGTGTGGGCGTGACACGATCGGATCGTTCCAACAAACCAGAAGCGGCGTGAGAGGTTTTTCTCACGCCGCTTTGCGCATTTAGAGAGGAGTGCAGCAATGGAAACACTTTTTTCAGGTTGGGATGCCCCCATGGTCCGCGCCTGTCTCCAGGGCCGCATGGGCCGCGTCCAGACCCTGGGGGTGGACAGCGCCCTGGCGTCGATAGGGGATTTCTGCTTCCTGGCCGGGGAGCCTGTCCCGGAGCTGGTGGAGCAGACCGACGCCCCCATCCTGGTCCCGGGGAGCGCCGGATGGGAGGAGCTGATCCGAAGGATGCTGGGGGAGCGGGCTGTTCCCTTCACCCGTTATGCCGTCTGCTGCCGGCCGGGGGATCTTCAGAAAGACAAGCTGATTCACTTTACAAGGTCTTTGCCCCAAGGGTTTAGAATACAGCCCGTTGGAAGGGAGATATACTTTACCCTCATGGAGGAGGAGTGGGCCTGGGACCTGTGCGGCTGCTTTGCGGACGCGGAGGAGTTTCTGGAACAGGGGCTGGGATTCGTGGTCACCCGGGACGGTCTGCTGGTGGCTGGAGCCTGCTCCTACGCCGTCTGTGACAGGGCCATCGAAATTGAGATTGATACGCGCCCGGATTTTCGCCGTATGGGGCTGGCCAAGGCCTGTGGAGCACGGCTGATTCTGGAATGTCTGGCTCGGGGGATATACCCCGGATGGGATGCCCACAACGAACAGTCCCTGGCCCTGGCAGAAAAGCTGGGCTACCGGCTGGACCACCCCTATACTGCCTTTTGGGTGGAGGAAAAGGTGCGGTATCAAAGGGAACCCGAACATAAATTGAAAGAAAAAAGCCAAACTGCCACTTGACAGGACGGAAAAACGGGGGTACAATTAAGACACCCCTCAGGGGTGGGGTATCAAAAAATACCCGGAAAGTCAGGTGAAAAAATGGCAAAACAGAAATTCAACATCACAGGCATGACCTGCTCCGCCTGCTCCGCCCATGTAGAGAAGGCGGTGAACCGGTTGGAGGGAGTAAAGGCCGCTTCGGTCAATCTGCTGGCCAACTCCATGACGGCGGAATTTGACGAAGAAGTTCTATCCGCTCAGGATATTATCCAGGCAGTAATACAATCTGGATACGGGGCATCCCTGCCGGAGAAGGCGGGGACAAAGGCCAGGGAGACCCCCAAGGAGGACGTCATGGCCCAGGAACTGGCCGGAATGAAGCGGCGGATGGTCTGGTCCTTCGTCTTCCTCATCCCACTGTTCTATATCTCCATGGGCCATATGATGGGCGCGCCCCTGCCCGCCTTTCTGGTGGGGCATGAGAACGCGGTGGCCTTTGGGCTGACCCAGCTGCTCCTCACCCTGCCCATTATGTACCTCAACGACAAGTATTACAAGGTGGGCTTTAAAACCTTGTGGAATCGGGCGCCCAACATGGATTCCCTCATCGCTGTGGGCTCCGCCGCCGCCGTGGTCTATGGCGTCTTTGCCATCTACCAGATGGGCTGGGGCCTGGGCCGCGGAGACATGGACCTGGTGGCCAAATACCACATGGACCTGTACTTTGAGTCGGCGGGCATGATTCTTACCCTCATCACCCTGGGGAAATTTCTGGAGACCCGCTCCAAGGGCAAGACGGGGGAGGCCATCAGCCGCCTGATGGACCTGGCTCCCAAGACGGCCACAGTGGTCCGGGAGGGAGCTGAGGTGGAGATTCCCGTGGAAGAGGTCCAGGTGGGGGACCGGGTGGTGGTCCGGCCCGGCCAGTCCATCCCGGTGGACGGTGTGATTGTGGAGGGCCAGTCCGCTGTGGACGAGTCCGCCCTCACCGGCGAGTCCCTCCCCGTGGACAAGGGTCCTGGGGACAAGGTAGCCGCCGCTTCCATCAACAAGTCGGGCTTTTTCACCTTCCAGGCCAGCCGGGTGGGGGAGGACACCACCCTGGCCCAGATGATCCGCCTTGTGGAGGAGGCCAGCGCGTCGAAAGCCCCCATCGCCAAGCTGGCCGACAAGGTGTCCGGTATTTTCGTACCGGTGGTCATGGGAATTGCCCTTATCGCGGCGATTGCCTGGCTGATAACCGGCCACTCCGCCACCCAGGCTCTCACCGCCGGCGTGGCCGTGCTGGTCATCTCCTGCCCCTGTGCCCTGGGACTGGCCACCCCTGTGGCCATCATGGTGGGCACCGGCAAAGGGGCGGAGAATGGTATCCTGATCAAATCCGCCGAGGCCCTGGAGCTGCTCCACACGGTGGGTACCGTCGTTCTGGACAAGACGGGCACCCTCACCCAAGGCAAGCCGGTGGTAACGGATATCCTGCCCGCTCCAGGAAACAGCGAAGAGGGCCTGCTCTGCACAGCTTTCTGCCTGGAGGGTCCCTCTGAGCACCCCTTAGCCACCGCTATTGTGGAGGAGGCCGAGCGGCGTGGCATTCCGGTCACATCGGTGGGCGGTTTTACGGCGGTCCACGGGCGGGGTGTCCGGGCCTCCATTGGCAGCAATATCTGCTTCGGCGGCAACCGGGCCATGGTGGAGGAGGCGGGCATTGATCCCGGTTCTCTGGCGGTTAAGGCGGACGAACTGGCCGCCCAGGGGAAGACCCCCCTCTACTTTGGGGACGAAACAGAGAAAAAACTACTGGGCGTCATCGCCGTAGCCGACACCCCCAAGCCCTCCAGCAAAGACGCTGTAGCCGCCTTCCGGGAGCTGGGGCTGGAGGTGGTGATGCTCACCGGCGACAACCGGCGCACCGCCGAGGCCATCGGCAGGGAACTGGGGGTCACCTCCGTGCTGGCCGAGGTGCTGCCCCAGGACAAGGAGCGGAAAATCTCCTCCCTCCAGGCCGAGGGCAAAAAGGTGGCCATGGTGGGGGACGGCATCAACGACGCCCCCGCCCTGGCCCGGGCCGAGGTGGGCCTGGCCATCGGGGCGGGCACCGACGTGGCCATCGAGTCGGCCGACATTGTGCTGATGAAGTCCGACCTGCTGGACGTGGCCGCCGCCGTGGAGCTGTCCCGGGCCACCATCCGGAACATCAAGCAAAATCTGTTCTGGGCCTTTTTCTACAACTCCCTGGGCATTCCCCTGGCCGCCGGGGTGTTCTACTACGCCCTCCACTGGCAGCTCAACCCCATGTTTGCCGCCGCCGCCATGAGCCTCAGCTCGGTGACGGTGGTGACCAACGCCCTGCGCCTGCGCTTTTTCAAGAGCAAGTTCCGGTCTGACACTCCGGCAGCCCCCGCATGTAACGGGACCTGCCCCCTGGAGTTGAAGGATAAACCAAATCAAGGAGGAAACAAAACCATGAATAAGACCATGAAGATTGAGGGCATGATGTGCGCCCACTGCACCGGACGGGTGGAGAAGGCCCTGTCCGCCATCGACGGCGTGTCCGCCGTGGAGATGAGCCTGGAGGGTAAGTCCGCCACCCTGACCCTGTCGAAGGACGTGGACAATCAGGTGCTCACCGACGCCGTCACCGAAGCGGGCTACGAGGTGGTGTCCGTCCAGTGAAGGCCGACCACGCTCAGGTCAACCGCCTGCTGAAAACCGCCCGGGGACAGATCGACGGCATCCTCAAAATGGTGGAGGAGGACCGGTACTGCCTGGACGTCTCCAGCCAGATCATGGCCGCCCAGTCCATTTTGAAGAAGGCCAACCGGATGGTCCTCCGGGCCCATATGGACTGCTGCGTCCGGGAGGCCGCCGCCTCCGGCGACCCCGGCCCCAAGCTGGAGGAACTGGCCGCACTTTTAGACAAGCTGGCAGAATGAAAAAACCGCCCGATTGGGCGGTTTTTATTTGATTTCCAGGAATCCCCCCGCCACTTCGTGGCCCTCCCCCCTTTGGCAAGGGGGGCTTTTGTGTGTGTAGCTTTGGCCCCCTTTGGCAAGGGGGGCTTTTGTGTGCGTAGTTCTGGCCCCCTTTGGCAAGGGGGGCTTTTGTGTGCGTAGCTCTGGCCCCCTTGCTAAAGGGGGCTGTCACCGCCGCAGGCGGTGACTGGGGGATTCTCATACTCCAACAAATCCTCGATTTTGCAGTTCAACACATAGCAGACCTTGGCGATAAAATCCAGGTCAACTCGTTCAACGTGGCTCTGATAATATCGGTCAATCACTTCGTACTTGACCCCAGTGAGGGTTTTCAGGCGATTTCTGGTAATGCCGCGGCCGTCCAGTACTTCCGCCAGCTTGACCTTGACACTTCCATATTCATCCATGCGGTAGCTGATGATACTTCTGACGTTCTCCATCACCTCACCCCCTTTTCAACTGCATTTTACCACCGGATTCCCCTATTGACATTTACCATATTAAAGGATACCCTTATATAGGGTAAATTAAGCGGTTTAAGGAGTGGGATTTTGTGGAAGAAAAAAGAAACTGCCTCAGGTGGTGCGGGTGACGGACCCACTCTTGGAGGAGTTCGACGCTTTAAATACATAAACCGCCCCTTTTATGGCACACTAAGCCAAAAGGGGGCGGTTTTTTGCGGGCAAAATGGAAATTTGCGGTGGCCGGAGGGCTGGCTGGAGTGGCCAACGGCTTTTTCGGCGGCGGAGGCGGGTCGGTGTTTGTCCCCCTGCTGACGGGCTACTGCAAGCTGGACCAGCGCAAGGCCTTCGCCACGTCGGTGGCGGTGATTCTGCCCCTGTGCGCCCTGTCTGTGGCCATCTATCTGTTCCGGGGCGGGCTGGATGTGATGGCGGCCCTGCCCTACCTCATCGGCGGGACGGTGGGCGGCTGGGCCGGCGGGAAGTGGTTCAAGGGTGTAAAAATGCCCTGGCTCAAGCGGGCCTTCGGCCTGCTGCTGATCTATGGAGGGGTGAGGAGCTTCCTGTGAACGACTGGATACTGCCATTGGCGGTGGGCGCGGCCACGGGGGTGCTGTCCGGCTTCGGCGTGGGGGGCGGCACCCTGCTGCTGGTCTATATGACCGCCTTCGCCGGAGTGGAGCAGCGTTTGGCCCAGGGGATCAACCTGCTGTATTTTCTCCCCGCCGGGCTGATGGCCCTGCCCGCCCATGTAAAGAACGGCTATATCGAAAAGCCGGTGCTTCTCCCCGCCATCGGAGCGGGACTGGCCTGTGCCGCCCTGGCCGCCTGGGCGGCCACCGCTGTGGATGTGTCCCTGCTGAAAAAGTGTTTCGGCGGGTTTCTCATTGCGGTGGGCCTGACGGAGCTGTTTGGAAGGGTAAAAGAGTAGGGCAGCCCGGCTTGGGCTGCCCTGTGCGGGGGAACGCTTCCAGATCAAATATAGAATCAGTTCCAGAAATCGGTCTTTTCCTTCAGGCCGATGGAAGCGGCCTTGAAAGCGGGATCCTTGCCGGCGGCCCGCTGATCGGTGTAGTCCTTCAGGGCCTTCATGGCGGTGCCGCCCAGGATAACGATAACGGGCAGGTTGATAATGGCCATAAAGCCCATGAGCACATCGGCGATGGCCCACACCAGACCGAACTCCAGCTGCGCGCCCACAAACACCAGCAGGACAGCGATGATGTTGAAGATGGTCTTGCCGGTCTTGCCCACTTTGCGGCCGGCGATGTAGTTCATGCAGCCCTCACAGTAATACAGGTTGCCCAGCAGGGTGGTGAAGGCAAAGAGCAGCAGGGCGAAGGTGATGAAGTAGGGGCCCACGCTGCCGAAGGTGTCGGCCAGGGCGGCCTGGACAAAGGGGGCGCCCTGCAGCTCCTCGGAGGGGACGATGCCGGTGGACAGAGCCATGAGGGCGGTGGCGGTACAGATGAGGATGGTGTCGATGAACACGGACAGCATCTGGACCAGGCCCTGCTTCACGGGGTGGGACACGTCGGCCGCGGCGGCGGCGTTGGGGGCGGAGCCGATACCGGCCTCATTGGAGTACAGGCCGCGCTTGATGCCCTGCATCACGCAGGAGCCCATAAAGCCGCCGAAGATGGCCTGGAAATCAAAGGCGTTGACAAAGATGTGGCCCAGCACGGCGGGGATGTTGGCGATGTTCATAATGACCACCACCAGAGCCACCAGGATGTAGATAACGCCCATGATGGGCACCATCACGCCGGTGACCTTGACAATCCGCTTGCCGCCGCCGAAGACGCACAGGGTCACCAGGGCGGTCAGAATGGCGGCGCCCACCAGGGCGACCACGCTGAACTTCATGCCAAACAGGTAGATGTATCCGGCAGCCTCATAGAAGGCGTAGCTGGTAAAGCTGTCCATCAGGTTGAAGGAGCAGACCATGTTGAAGCCGCCGGCGTAGGTGGCGATAAGGATCACGGCGAAGATGACGCCCAGCCCGCGGCTGTGGAGGGCGGCCTCAATGTAGTAGGACGGGCCGCCGTAGCTGCCGCCGTTGGGGTCTTTTTTCTTGTAGATCTGGGCCAGAGTGCTCTCCACAAAGGCGGAGGCGCCGCCGATGATGGCGATAAGCCACATCCAGAACACCGCGCCGTAGCCGCCGGAGGCAATGGCGGTGGCCACGCCCACGATGTTGCCGGTGCCCACGCGGCTGGCGGTGGACACCATCAGGGCCTGGAAGGCGGAGACGGAGTTGCTGTCCTTGGGCTTCTCGGTCACCACCCGGATGGACTCGGGGAGCAGCCGCAGCTGCACCAGCTTGCCCCGGAAGGTGAAGTATAGGCCAACGGCCAGCAGCATGATAATCAGGATATAGCTGTACATGTATCCGCTTATGGTGTCAATCAGGCCGGAAAACGCTTCTAACATAAATGTACCCTCTCTTTTTTAAAAAGTTTCACTTGCGGAGACCGGATGCCGGGTATACCGGTCTAGAATGTGGAGCTTTTCGGTGCGGGAGATATACTCCAGCACCTTTTGACCCGCTGCGCTGTTGCCCTTGCTGTCCAGGCTGGGGCCGTAGACCCCGATGCCCATCCCTCCCGGGACAACCGACAGGATGCCGCCTCCCACGCCGCTCTTGCTGGGAAGCCCTACCCGCACAGCAAATTCGCCGCTGCCGTCGTACATGCCGCAGGTCAGCATCATGGTCAGGGTTGTGCGTACCACCTCCTCCTTTAAAAGCCTGCGCCCGGTCTCCGGCTGAACGCCGCCGTTGGCCAGCACCTGTCCCAGGTTGGACAGGCTCTCCGCCGTGACGCTCAGGGAGCAGAGCTGGGTGTATAACAGCAGCGTCTCATCCACGTTCCCGTCGATCAGCCCCTTGCTTTGCAGCAGGTAGGCCAGGGAACGGTTTCGGGCGCTGTGGGACCACTCGGATTTGAACACGTCCTCGTCCATAGTGATGTACTTATCGCTGCACAGCCCCCGGACGGATGACAGCATGTGATCCAGTCCCAGGGGGAGCAGCAGCTCCACAATGGCGATGGCCCCGGAGTTGACCAGGGGGTTAAAGGGGATATCCTCGTTGTCTGAGATGCGGGACATGGCGTTAAAGGAGGCGCCCGAGGGCTCCATCTTGGTCTTGTGGAACACCGCGTCGAAGCCGTAGTGCTCCAGGGCCATGGCCAGGTTGATGACCTTGGAGATGCTCTGGATGGTAAACCGCCGCTGCCAGTAGCCGCAGTGGTACTCCTCCCCTCCGATGGTCCTCACGCAGATGCCCAGCTCACGCCCGTCAGCCTTGCTCAGCTCCGGGATATAGCTGGCCACCTCCCCCTTTCCGGTGTAGGGCTTGCCGAATTCCAGCGCCTGCTTCAGCAGGGCCTCGTCCATAACAAAACACTTCCTTTCGTCCGTTTCCTGGAAAAGCGCCCGTACGGTCTCCGGCGGCAGGGCCGCCGGGCAAAATGACCGGTCATTTTGAGCACTTTCTACTACCGCGGCGCCGTGCGGCCTGCAGTCTTTGTCGATATTATAACATAATAATCTCCCTTTGGATAGTCTCTGTTTTATATAACCGATATTCTAAAAAGTATTAACAGAGGATTTATTTATTGTGCACAATGGCAGGAAAATGTGGTACAATAGAGCAGGAAAGTGTTGGAACAAAAGCGAACAGCAGGAGGTTTTCTGGCATGAACCTGGAACATCTGGAGTATTTTATGACAGTAGCGCAGACGGGCTCCATTAACCGGGCGGCCCAGGCCCTGTTCATTTCCCAGCCCCGTCTGGGCAAAATCATCCGCGACCTGGAGCAGAATGTGGGCGCGCCGCTGTTCACGCGCTCCAACCACGGCGTCACCCTCACCCCCGAGGGGATCGAGTTCCAGCGGCGGGCCAAGCGGGTGCTGGGGGAGCTGGCGGGCATGTTCAACCGCCCCACCGCCGACGATTTACAGGACATATCCCTGTCCGTATCCATGACCAAATACTCCCATATTATGGAGAGCTTTATCCAGACGGTGCTCCAGCACAAGGATCTCCCCGCCTATGCCCACCGCCTTCAGGAGGGGGACCCCATCGACGTGATGGAGGATGTGTACAACCACCGGGCGGACGTGGGGGTGCTCCACTTTGGCCAGGGCCAGCGGAAAAACATGCTGGCCCTCTTTCGGGACCGGCAGCTGATCTATCACCCCCTGGCCCACATGACCCCCCACATCCTTATCTCCCAGCGGCACCCCCTCCTTCTGGCGGGGAAGCCGGTGACACTGGAGAATCTGGCGGGCTACGGCTTTGTCCGCTACGAGGGCCAGTTTGAGGATTTTACTTATGAGCTGTTCTCCCAGGGGGCCCACTTCGACCTGAGCATCAACCCCAAAATGGTCTACATCGTCACCAGGGCCTCCCTGCTCCACCTGCTGGCCAAAACGGACTTCTACTCCATCGGCATCCAGGACTTTACCATGCAGCAGTCCTCCTATCAGGTGCTGTCCATCCCCATTGAGGACTGCCGGGGCCTGCTGGAGTTTGGCTACATCCTCCCGGAGGGCATCCGGCTGAACAGCATCGCCCAGGAATTTCTCACTGATTTAAAGGAGCGGCTGTCCGAATAGACAGCAGGCGGCCCCGGCGGGGCCGCCTTTTTCCTTTAATTGGCGTGATTTTAGCCGAGAGCCCTGAGAAAGTCCGTCAGGGAGGGGAACTCCCGGGTGAAATCCCAGGCCCCCTCGCCGTGAAAAGCGAACCAGACCGGAGACTGCTCCTGTGCCAGGTCCAGACAGAAGGGGTCGCCAAACCGGCTGGCAATGACCAGATAGCTGGCGGGCCAGTCCGCGATCGGCTCGCCGGTCAGCCCGTTGCGGGAATAGCCCGCCTGGCCGTCGGTTAAATTGTGTGCGCCGTAGACCTCCACCGGGCCGTAGCCCTTGATTTTCAGGCTGGCGGACAGGGGAGAGGCTTTTTCCAAAAAGTCCAGGTAGTCAGGGGGGAGGGTCCACTGCCCGGCGATGCGGGCCAGGTCCGCCGGGTCGGCCTGGACAAGCCAGTTGGAGGGATGGGCAGGGTCCTGTGCGGCGCTCCTCTTTTTCAGCAGCTTTTTCTCCAGTCGGGCATAGAGCTTCTCCAAAGCGGTTTGAGGAGCCAGCAGACAGGGGTGGCAGGACGGCGCGGGGTATCCCGCCCCGTCCGGGCAGCCGTCCGCCCGCCATTGGCGGATGGCGTCGCAGTCAATATCACACTCCCGCCACGCCCGGGGCTCGATGGGCCGGTTCAGATCAAAGGGCTGGCCGGACAGCCGGGCCAGATTCCGAACCATCAGCGCCTTATGCTCCAGCGTAAAGCCGGGGGAGGTGAGACAGTCGGTAAAATAGGGGTAAGCGTCCTTCCCGGCTGTTTTGGCGTACCCCTCAATGCCCCAGTAGCGTTTGCCCTCCTGACCGTCCCGGATGCAGGAGCGGAAAAAAGGGGCGTAGTCTGCCTCACCCTCCTGAATCAGCTCCACCAGAACACCCGCGGCGTAGGATACCGGCCAGACCTCGCTCCGGCCGACAAAATCCATCAGGCCCGCCAGAACCCGCCTCCGGTCCTCCGGGGAGGCCTTGGCGGCAATCCTCCGCAGCGCGTCGATGGCGCCGCAGGCCGGCGCGGGCTGAGCGGCGGTCATGAGCAGGTCAATCTGCCTGTCGATTCGGTCCATAAGCTTCCCTCAGATCTGCGTAATATCGTAGGGGGTGGTTTGGTAGACGTAGTAGTTCAACCAATTGGTGTAGAACAGCTGTCCGGCGGAGCGCCAGCGGACAATGGGGGAACGGGACGGGTCGTCGTCAGGGAAGTAGTTCATGGGCACGTGGATGGGCAGGCCCCTGTCCACGTCCCGGAAGTACTCCCGGGACAGGGTGTCCGGGTCGTACTCCGGGTGCCCGGTGATGAAGAAGCGCCGGTTGTCCTCGCTTTTTACGGCGAAGACCCCCGCCTCCTCCGAGACGGCCAGCAGCTCCAGCTCGGGAATTTTGCGGATGTCCTCCTCGTGGTTCTCGGTGTGCCGGGAGTGGGGGATGTAAAACACGTCGTCAAACCCCCGGAACAGGGGGGACTGCCTTTTCAGGGCGATGTGGGGGAAGACGCCGAACAGCTTTTCCTTCAGGGAGTATTTGGGGATACCGTAGTGGTAAAAGAGTCCCGCCTGCGCTCCCCAGCAGACGTGGAGGGTGGAGTGGACATGGGTGGTGGTCCAGTCCATAATCCGGCACAGCTCTGGCCAGTAGTCCACGTCGGTAAAATCGTAGTTCTCCACCGGAGCGCCGGTGATAATCATGCCGTCATACTTCCGGTCCTTGATTTTATCAAATGTAGTATAGAAGGAGGACAGGTGGTTGGCGTCGGTGTTCTGAGAGACATGGCTGGCCATCTGGAGCAGCTCCACCTCCACCTGGAGGGGGGAGTTGGACAGCTTGCGCAGCAGCTGGGTCTCGGTGACAATCTTGGTGGGCATCAGGTTGAGCAGCAGCAGATTCAGCGGGCGCATGTCCTGGTGAATGGCCCGGTACTCGGTCATGACAAAGATATTTTCGCCCTCCAGGGTAGCCCTGGCAGGCAGGGAGTCGGGAATTTTGATTGGCATAAGGGTCCCTCCTGTGGAATAATTTTGGATATATAAAGGGTAACACATGCACTGTCTTTCTGCAAGAGGAAATCCTACGGCCATGTGTCCGCCGCCGGTGGATTTTCCGGCGAAAACCTGGGATTTACCGCCAAAAAAGGGGGAGCTTGGAAAAATATAAAAAAATTTGAAAAAACCTATTGACAAAGGGGAAATGAAGTGATATTATGTCAAAGCTGTCCGCGAGAGCGGGGCATCCGAAGCGGGTGAGCCGGGTAGGGAACGAAAAAACTTTGAAAAAAGTCGAAAAAAGTTCTTGACAAAGGCTGACAGATGTGGTAAGATGTGAAACCGTTGCGACAGCAACCGCCGCCTTGAGAGCTGCGAATGAAAGAACAAAAAAGTTCAAAAAACTTGAAAAAAGTTCTTGACAAAAGCTTGAGAGTGTGGTAAGATCAAAGCCCGCCGCTGATGAGCGGTGTGTACCTTGTAAATTAAACAACGTGACAAACACGAAGCACCAGAAGGATTGGTTGTTTCAAAGAGCTTTGAAAGAAGCTTGTTTTGGACAACGTCAATTATTTCTTTGAAGCTAAGGTTTTAGTTTCAATAAGATTGATTTAAGCAGCTTGGCTGTTTAGATACCATTTTATTGAGAGTTTGATCCTGGCTCAGGATGAACGCTGG
>CANPFP010000024.1 GCA_947573385.1 uncultured Bacillota bacterium
CCGGGAAGTTCATGGACTCGCTGGCCACGGGCCAGTTCTGCATCATCAGGAAGTCGCCCTCGTGGGGCAGAGCCTGCCAGATTTCCTCCGTGATGAAGGGCATGAAGGGGTGGAGCAGCTTGAGCATTTCCGTCAGCACCCAGCACAGCACCTGCTGAGCCCGCTCCTCGCTGTCCTCGTCCTCCCCCTGGAGGCGGGTCTTGGTCAGCTCGATATACCAGTCGCAGTAATCGTCCCAGATGAAGTCATAGATCTTCTGGGCGGCCACACCCAGCTCATACCGGTCCATGTTTTCGGTGATCTCGGCCACGGCCCGGTTCAGCTTGGACAGAATCCACTTGTCCTCCAGCTCCAGCTTCTGGGGCAGCTGGCACTTGTCGATGGTCAGGTTCATCATCAGGAAGCGGCTGGCATTCCAGATTTTGTTGGCGAAGTTGCGCATAGCCTCGCACCGCTCGGTGAAAAAGCGCATGTCGTTGCCCGGGGAGTTGCCGGTGACCAGGTTGAAGCGCAGGGCGTCGGCGCCGTATTTGTCGGCGATCTCCAGGGGGTCGATGCCGTTGCCCAGAGATTTGGACATCTTCCGGCCCTTGTCGTCCCGGATCAGGCCGTGGATAAATACCGTGTGGAAGGGGGGCTTGCCGGTGTGCTCACAGGCGGAGAAGATCATCCGGGCCACCCAGAAGAAGATGATGTCGTAGCCGGTGACCAGCACGTCGGTGGGGTAGAAATACTTGAAATCCTCGCTGTTTTCGTCCGGCCAGCCCAGGGTGGAGAAGGGCCACAGGGCGGAGGAGAACCAGGTGTCCAGCACATCGGGGTCCCGCTCGATGTGCTTGGAGCCGCACTTCTCGCAGCAGTCGGGGTCGGTCTCGGAGACGGTGACGTGGCCGCAGTCGGCGCAGTACCAGGCGGGAATCTGGTGGCCCCACCACAGCTGGCGGCTGATACACCAGTCGTGGACGTTCTCCATCCAGTTGGTGTAGGTCTTGGCGAAGCGGTCGGGGACGAATTTCACTTCCCCCTCGTTGACCACCCGCAGGGCCTCCTTGGCCAGGGGCTCCATGCGGACAAACCACTGGGCGGAGATCAGGGGCTCCACGTCGCTGTGGCAGCGGTAGCAGGTGCCCACATTGTGGGAGTAGGGCTCGATCTTCTCCATCAGCCCCAGGGCCTCCAGGTCGGCCACCACCGCCTTCCGGGCCTCGTAGCGGTCCATGCCCTCATATTTGCCGCCGTTGGCGTTGACCACGCCGCTGTCGTCCAGCACCCGGATGGTCTCCAGGTTGTGGCGCAGGCCCACCTCGAAGTCGTTGGGGTCGTGGGCGGGGGTCATCTTCACGCAGCCGGTGCCGAAGTCCATCTCCACATACTCGTCGGCCACAATGGGGATCTCCCGGTCCATCAGGGGCAGGATGCAGGTCTTGCCCACCAGGTGCTTATACCGCTCGTCGTTGGGGTTGACGGCCACGCCGGTGTCGCCCATCATGGTCTCGGGCCGGGTGGTGGCCACCACCAGATAGCCGGAGCCGTCGGCCAGGGGGTAGCGCATGTGCCACAGGTGGCCGGGCTTGTCCTGATACTCCACCTCCGCGTCGCTCAGGGCGGTGACGCAGTGGGGGCACCAGTTGATGATCCGGGAGCCCTTGTAGATCAGGTCCTTCTGATAGAGGGAGACGAACACATGCCGCACTGCCCGGCTCAGCCCCTCGTCCATGGTGAAGCGGGAGCGTTCCCAGTCGGCGGAGATGCCCAGCTTCTTCTGCTGCTGGACAATGCGGGCGCCGTATTTGGCCTTCCAGTCCCACACCCGCTCCAGGAACTTCTCCCGGCCCAGGTCGTAGCGGCTGAGACCCTCGTTGTTGCGCAGCTCCTCCTCCACCTTCACCTGGGTGGCGATGCCGGCGTGGTCGGTGCCGGGGAGGTACAGGGCGGCGTAGCCCTGCATCCGCTTGTAGCGGATGAGCATGTCCTGGAGGGAGTCGTCCATGGCGTGGCCCATGTGGAGCTGGCCGGTGACGTTGGGGGGCGGCATGACGATGGTGAAGGGCTTCTTCTTGGGGTCGCGAACGCCCCGGAAGCAGCCGTTTTCCTCCCACTTCTGATAAATGCGGCCCTCTGCCTCCTGGGGCTCGTAGACCTTGGGCAATTCTTTTTTCATGTTCATTCTCCTATCATTCGTGTATTAATTTTTTTCATCACTGCGTCCCAGCAGGTAATCGGTTGTTACGTTGTAAAAGTCCGCTATTCGGACCAGGACAGAGGCCGTTGGCTCCCGCTCGCCGCGCTCATATCGGACATAGGTATTCAGCGCAAGCCCCATCTCATTGACCAGACTTTTTTGCGATAAATTACGCTCCAGCCGAAGATTAAGAAGTCGTTCCGGCAGCTTAATCATTTTTTCATTCCCCTCTTGACAACCCCATTTGGGGTCTGTATAATAACACCATAGCAAACCCCATTCGGGGTTCATCGGAGGTGTCACTATGGACGATTTGACAAGGTGTCTGTATGATTTTGTGTGCGAAAAACGTATGGGGAGCATCTATCAGGACCCGGAATATGAGGAGATGTCCCGCAGTGTGGAATTACAGCTGAAAAAGGTCCAGCAAACCATGGGCACGGAACAGCAGATAGAACTGCAGCTGCTGCTGGAAAACCTGTCTGCCCAAAGCAGCATCGAAAACGAGCACCTGTTCCAGGCGTCGCTGAAGCTGGCCCGGGAGCT
Organism: uncultured Bacillota bacterium; assembly: GCA_947573385.1. Classification (GTDB taxonomy): domain Bacteria; phylum Bacillota; class Clostridia; order Oscillospirales; family Oscillospiraceae; genus Lawsonibacter. The sequence goes on from CANPFP010000024.1 coordinate 2,729, forward strand.
GAACGCCCTGGTTCGCCCGGGCTAGCCCGCCTTATTCTCCGTTTGGGCGATGGATTCCTTCAGCTTATCGGGGATATGGCTCATGCTCCAGATGGCGGCGTAGGGGCGCAGCCACCGGCGCAGCTGGCCGGGGGTGGCGTCCACCAGCTGAGCCTTGGGCAGGGGCAGGCCCAGCCCCCGCTTTCCGGCAAGCCAGACAATCTCGTCACACTCCACCGCCGAGCGGAATTTACGGCAGTCGAAGATTTGGCTGGGCTGGCCGCCATCACCGAAGTACACCCGGCACTCATGTCCCTCCAGCTCGATGCGAAAGGGCAGGTTTCCGTCGTACTTGCCGGCGGCCGCCGCCGCGGCCCGGCTCTCCCGGTTGGCCCTTACCGACTCCGCCGGGTCGCCCCCCATGGTCTTGCGCATCACGGTCATGCCCACATAGAGGGCCAGAATCAGATACACAACGGTCATAGCGGGGTTTCCGTTTCGGAACTGGAGCATCATCGCGCCGGCCAGGAAAAGGGTGACTAATGGCCCCATAATCCTCCCCCGGCGGACGCTGCGCACATAGCTGAGGAGAATCAGATAGTCCCCCGCCTGCTCCAGCTGGTCCGCCGTGCCCTGAAACACAATTTTTTCCGGCATGTCCTTGTGTTGCTTCATGGTCTTCCTCCTGTTCATTTTACCGCACTACCTGTATTTTCAGCCCGGTTTTCTTTTGAATCAGGGCCCGAAATTCCTCCTCGGTGCCCCAGGTAAAGCCCTTCTTATCGTAGACCTGGCCGTGTTTCCGGTCCAGAAGCAGGGCAAAATAGTCCCTGGTCTCTACCACCACCCGGATTTGACTGTAGAGCCACCAGCGCTCCCCGCCCTGGGAGCGGCAGACGTAGCAGCGGTCGTCCTGAAAGGCGGCGTTGACCTCCAGCTCCTCGGGGGCGGTCCGCCGCAGGCCGATGGCCCCGTTCACCCAGTCCTCCCCCAGGATGCAGGCCAGCATGATGCCCCCCAGCAGCAGGTTCATCTGCCACCCCCCCAGACCGGCCCGGACATAGATCACTGTGAGGTAAGTCTCCAGCAGGACCACGAACCAGGCCATCAGCCGCACCGGACCGTTCCGCCCCCGGCGCACCGTCTTGCGGGTCATTTTTGCCAGAGCCGTCATTGCACGCTGGTTAATGGTGGTCTGTATGATAATCATTCCGTCACCTCACAAAAAACGCCCCGAGTCCAATGGACTCAGGGCGATTATAAAACCGCGGTACCACCTGAATTTCCCACTGCGGGGACACTCTTCCTTCTGTAACGGGAAGTCCCGCCGCCCCCTACTGCCGGTTCAGGGGCGAAGCCCGAAAGCCACCTTCCCCACCCCCGACCGGGAACTTGCACCGTCCGTCCCCTCTCTGAAGGTCTGCAAATGGGTACTCCTCTTTCGTTTTGCCTTTGTTCGGTCAATTATATGCAAATTTTCGGGTGTTGTCAAGATTTTTTATTCTTTTGATAAATAATGCTAAGCCCTTTCAGAAGCAGATCCCGCTCCAGCTTTATCTCCCGACGGCACAGGGGGACAATAAACTGGGCCATCCCCCCGGTAGCCACTACAGTGGTGGAAAAGCCAAGCTCCTCCTCCACCCGGTCCAGCATCCCGTCCAGCATGGCGGCGGTGCCATACATAATGCCGCTGCGCATACAATCCACGGTGTTCTTGCCAATCACCTTCTTGGGCTGGTCCAGGCTGATGCCGGGCAGCTGGGCAGTACGGGAAGTCAGCGCTTCCAGCGATACCCGCACGCCGGGGATAATGCACCCCCCCAGATAGGTGCTCCCTTTCCCGACCACCTCAATGGTGGTGGCGGTGCCCAAGTCCAGCAGGGTCAGCGGAGGGGCATACTCCGCCAGTGCGGCCACGGCAATCACAATCCGGTCGCTGCCCACCTGGGAGGGGTTGTCCATCTGAATATTCAGCCCGGTTTTCAGGCCGGGTCCCACCACCATAGGCTGCCGGCCTGTAACCTTGATAATGCCGGTGCGCACCGAATTAAACACCGGCGGCACCACGGAGGAGATAATGCAGTCGTCAATGTTCTGGGGCCTGACGTCGAAGAGTCCCAGCATGCTCTTGATCTCCGCGCCATACTGGTCGGAGGTCTTGATGCGGTCGGTGGCAATGCGGGCCTCAAAGGCGATCTTGCCGCCGTCGATTCCGCCGATTACAATGTTTGTATTGCCGATGTCAATGGCCAGGAGCATAGTGCTCACCAAACTCTCTGTGTAAATTTGATTGTCCCCCCTCCCGGGGGGACAATAGTTATGCCTTTGCCCGAACCTGCGGCCCCAGTGCCGGAACATGGAGCAGCGCCTTGCACACAGCGGTAACCAATACGGCGGCGGCAATCGCTTCGGCCACGCCGGAGGTGGTGACAATACCCATCACAGCTCCCAGCACCGTCTCCATACCCACATTCTGGGCTTCGGCAAACTCGGGGGTCAGAAGAAAGTAAATGCTGCCCATCACCATGCCGGTGTTGGTCAGTGCGCCGGCCACCCCCACCACAGGCAGGGCAGCGAGATCATTGACCTTCAGCTTCTTCAGGGCAATCCACAGCCAGCCGGCCACCACGCCGATCAAAATACGGCATCCAAACGCAATCCACACCGCTTTAACGGCCCCTGCAGCCGTATCGGCCAGGAAGGGGGAGAAGGCAAAGGAGAGCGGCGTGGGGGCGGTTGTGGCCGTCCACATGGAGCACAGGCCAAAGGTCCCGCCCAGAATGGCTCCGGCCAGGGGCCCCAGCAGCACCGCTCCCACAATGACGGGGATGTGGAGTGTGGTGGCCCGGATCAGGGGCAGGGGAATCAGGCCAATGCCAGTGAGCTGAAGGACCATTTGCAGGGCCACAAACATGGCCACCCCCACCAGCCAGCGGGTGTCGTGCTTACGGGTTTTCATAAGTATTACCTCCTGCTGCCGCTCCGCCTTGCGCGGATGCAGCGCATTTATTAAGAGGGCGAGGGCTCCCGCCCTCTCAGCCGCCATTATACAAGATTGCGCCCTGATATGCAAGAAAAACTTTATAACCTTACCGCCCATTCACTCTTAAAATAAATTCGATTATTTTACAAGTTTTTTTAGAACAAATCATAGTTGTTTCCCCTCTCCTGCCAAGGTCTTGTTCAGTTTTTTCTACCCACACATACTACCGATGAGTCAAATTTCTTTGGCGTTTTCTTACAATTTCAAATCGGCGTTGACACCGCTTGGGTAAAAAATAATGCAGAAAAAGGTTGAAAAAACTTTTCTGCATTTAATCTACTACTTCAGCCCAAAAAATATTTACAAGCTCGGGAAATCGTGGTATCATACATTGTTGTGGGATTTTTTCCATGCAAACGATATGAAAACGAGGAGTGTTCCTTTATGAGCCGTATGGTCGGTACAGTATCCCGGGGCATCCGCACCCCCATCATCCGCAGCGGGGACGACTTAGCGGAAATTGTTACCAATTCCCTGCTGGAGGCCGCAAGGGAGGACGGCTTTGCCCTCCGGGACCGGGATATCGTGGCCATGACCGAGGCCATTGTAGCCCGAGCCCAAGGCAACTACGCCACCGTGGACGATATCGCCGCCGACATCTGTGCCAATCTGGGCGGGGAGACGGTGGGCGTTATCTTCCCCATCCTCAGCCGCAACCGCTTCGCCATCTGCCTGCGGGGCATCGCCAAGGGGTGTAAAAAGGTGGTCCTCATGCTCAGCTACCCCTCCGACGAGGTGGGCAACCATCTGGTCAGTCTCGACGCAGTGGACGAGAAGGGGGTGGACCCCTACAAGGACGTTCTCACGCTGGAGCAGTACCGGGAGCTTTTCGGCTATGAAAAACACCCCTTCACCGGTGTGGACTATGTGGCCTACTACCAGGAGTTGATTCAGGACTGCGGGGCAGAGGTGGAAATCATCTTTGCTAACGACCCCCGGGCCATCCTGTCCTACACCAAGCATGTCCTGTGCTGCGACATCCACACCCGCCAGCGCACCAAACGCCTGCTGCGGGAAGCCGGGGCGCTGAGTGTCTACGGTCTGGACGATATTCTCACCGCTCCGGTCAACGGCAGCGGGTATAACGAAAAGTACGGTCTGCTGGGCTCCAACAAGGCCACCGAGGACCAGGTGAAGCTCTTCCCCCGGGACTGTCAAGACCTGGTGGAGGACATCCAGAAGCGGCTGCTGGACCAGACCGGCAAACATGTGGAGGTCATGGTCTACGGCGACGGCGCCTTTAAAGATCCGGTGGGCAAGATTTGGGAGCTGGCCGACCCGGTGGTCTCCCCCGCCTACACTGCCGGCCTGGAGGGCACTCCCAATGAGCTGAAGCTGAAATATTTGGCCGACAACGATTTTGCCGATCTGTCCGGTGAGGCCCTGAGGGAAGCCATCAAGGACCGCATCCACAGGAAAGACGGAGATCTGGTGGGTCAGATGGTGTCGGAAGGCACCACCCCCCGCCGTCTTACCGACCTGATCGGCTCCCTGTGTGATCTGACCTCCGGTTCCGGTGATAAGGGCACACCGGTGGTCTTCATCCAGGGCTATTTTGACAACTATACGACTGAATGAGTCAGGACCACCCGTATAACGGGTGGCCTGCACACGCCCTACAAGGGCGTGATATTGGCCGCGTCTCAAGGCGCGGTGAAACGGTCTGCCGACCGCATATTCTTACAAGCGGCCCCACTAAATGGGGCTCAGCTTGTCGAAAAAGTCTGCCGTTTGGCAGACTTTTTTCAATAAATACAGTAAAAAAGGATAGGGGAGAGAAAGATGCTGGAACGAGGAAAAAATGAGCGAGGAGTTATAGAAATGGTGAACACAGAAAGCCCGGTGCCGCCCGGTCATCTTTTGCGGCAGAGTAGAGTTTGAGAAACTGTAGAAAATTGTGGAGCCACTGTACAGTGAGGAGGAAGGCCGGCGGAGCATCGACCTCGAGATATCGTTTAAGGAGGGAAGCAAGAGACAAAAAAGCAGAAAACGGTCACGGTGTCCACCACAGATTCAAAATGCGGAATGTTCCACAGGGCGGACATCCCTGGTGGGCTTACGTCTGTGATGAATATTACGACTGTGTGATTTGCCCGGAATACAAGGATCTTTATGCCAAACGCAAAGAAACCATTGAACGAGTTTTTGCGGATGCGAAAGAAAAGCATACTATTCGTTATACCTTGAACCTCAAAAAGCTGGCAAAGTGACAACGCTTTGCACCTTTCCCTCCTTTATCCATACTGCATTTTGCGGCCTGCCTGCTTTTCTTTGGACAGGCCGCTTTTCGACAAGCTGGCCACCCGTTATAGGGGTGGCCCCGGTCTGTATAAATACACATCACATCCTAAATAATATTCATTTTTAGTGAAAATAACCGGAAAAAAACAGGCGCATCATGTATAGTCATGCAAAAATTCACTTGCAATCCTGTTGAAACCGTGGTAGACTGTCCTCATACGAAACGGAGAGGGCCAAAACAGCCCTAATCCGGAATTTTGGAGGGAAAAGAACCATGGCAAAGGTAAAAAAAGTAGTGCTGGCATATTCCGGCGGTTTGGATACATCCATCATCATTCCCTGGCTGAAGGAGAATTACAACAACCCTGAGATCATCGCCGTCTCCGGCGACGTGGGCCAGGGTACCGAGCTGGACGGTTTGGAGGAAAAGGCCATCAAGACCGGCGCGTCCAAGCTCTATGTGGAGGACCTCACCGACGAGATGGTGGACGAGGTGATTATCCCCTCCATGATGATGGGGGCCAAGTATGAGGACTATCTCCTGGGCACCGCCTTCGCCCGGCCCATCATCGCCCGGCGGCTGGTGGAGATCGCCAAGGCCGAGGGGGCCGACGCCATCTGCCACGGCTGCACCGGCAAGGGCAACGACCAGGTCCGGTTTGAACTGGCTATCAAGCGCTTTGCCCCTGAGATGAAGATCATCGCCCCCTGGCGGGAGTGGGACATCAAGGGCCGGGACGAGGAGATCGACTACGCCGAGGCCCACAACGTCCCCCTGAAGATCAGCCGGGAGACCAACTACTCCAAGGACAAGAACCTGTGGCACCTGTCCCACGAGGGCCTGGACCTGGAGGACCCCGCCAACGAGCCCCAGTATGACAAGCCCGGCTTTTTGGAGATGGGCGTCTCCCCCGCTATGGCCCCCGACGTCCCCACTTATGTTACCCTGGACTTTGAAAAGGGCTGGCCTGTGGCCATCGACGGGGAGAAGATGAAGGCCAGTGATATCATCCGTAAGCTCAACGACCTGGGTGGCAAGAACGGCATCGGTCTGCTGGACATCGTGGAAAACCGGCTGGTGGGCATGAAGGACCGGGGCGTGTATGAGACCCCCGGCGGCACCATCCTCTACCGGGCCCACGAGGTTCTGGAGATGATTACGCTGGACAAGGATACCAAGCACATGAAGACCAAGCTGGCGGTGGACTTTGCCGACCTGGTTTACAACGGTAAGTGGTTCACCCCCCTGCGGGAAGCCCTCCAGGCTTTTGCGGTGGACACCCAGAAGTATGTCACCGGCACCGTGAAGCTAAAGCTCTACAAGGGCAATGTGATAACCTCCTCCGTCACCTCCCCCTGCACCCTGTACTCCGAGAATCTGGTGACCTTTGAGGAGAGCGACTACGACCAGATGGACTCCCAGGGCTTCATCAACCTGTGGGGCCTGCCCGACAAGGTCCAGGCGCTGCGGGAGCAGGGAAAGCTATAAAACCTTCGTTCCCCGCAGGGCCGCAAGGCTCCTTTTGAAAGGAGCTGTCAGCCGCAGGCTGACTGAGGATTGTATTTTGCGCAGCAAAATGTATGAAATAAACCCAGGGCTGCAAACCCGTGTTTGCTTCGCACATTTCGCCTGCGGCGAAATACAATCCTCCGCCCCAGTTTGCGAACTGGGGCACCTCCTTTCAAAAGGAGGCTTGTCCCTGCGGGGGGACGAGGGAATTTCAATAAGGAGCGATTACTATGAAACTCTGGGCCGGACGGTTTCAAAAGGAAACCGACACCCTTGTCAACGACTTTAACTCCTCCATCGGTTTCGATGCCCGGCTGTACAAGCAGGACATCACCGGCTCCATCGCCCACGCCGAGATGCTGGGCAAAACCGGCATCATTGAGGCCCACGAGGCCGAGACCATTGTAGACGGCCTGAAGGCCATTCTGGCCGACATCGAGGCTGGCGGAGTGGAGTTCTCCCTGGAGAATGAGGACATCCACATGAACATTGAGGCTGAGCTCACCCGGCGGGTGGGAGAGGCCGGAAAACGGCTGCACACCGCCCGGTCCCGGAACGACCAGGTGGCGGTGGACACCCGGCTGTATGTGAAGGAGGAGATTCCCGTCCTCATCGGCCAGGTGCTGGCGCTGGAGGAGGTGCTGGTGAAGAAGGCCAGGGCCAACCTGGACACCGTCATGCCCGGCTACACCCACCTCCAGCGGGCCCAGCCCACCACCTTCGCCCACTACATGATGGCCTACGCCAACATGTTCAAGCGGGACGTCACCCGGCTGGAGGACTGCCTGGAGCGGCTGGACGAGTGCCCCCTGGGGGCTGGCGCTCTGGCCACCTCCACCTACCCGGTGGACCGGTTTGCCACCGCCGCCTCCCTGGGCTTCGCCAAGCCCACCGACAACTCCATGGACTCGGTGTCCGACCGGGACTACGCCATCGAGCTGCTGTCCGCCCTGTCCATCCTGATGATGCACCTGTCCCGGTTCTCCGAGGAGATCATCCTGTGGTGCTCCTGGGAGTTCAAATACGTGGACCTGGACGACGCCTACTCCACCGGCTCGTCCATCATGCCCCAGAAGAAAAACCCCGACGTGGCCGAGCTGGTCCGGGGCAAGACGGGCCGGGTGTACGGCAATCTGGTCACCCTGCTCACCGTGATGAAGGCCCTCCCCCTGGCTTACAACAAGGACATGCAGGAGGACAAGGAAGCCCTGTTCGACGCCATCGACACGGTGGAGCTGTGCCTGCCCGTCTTCGCCGCCATGGTGGACACCCTCACCGTCCGGCCCAAGGACATGGCAAAGGCGGCGGCCGGCGGCTTTATCAACGCCACCGACTGCGCCGACTACCTGGTGAAGAAGGGCCTGCCCTTCCGGGAGGCCTACATGATTGTGGGCCGGCTGGTCAACCTGTGCATCAAGACCGGCGACACCTTGGACACCCTCACCCTCCGGGACTTCCGGGCCATCTCCGGCCTGTTCGACGCCGATGTCTACCAGGCCCTGGCCCTGAAAACCTGCGTCAACGGCCGCAAGGTCTACGGCGGCCCGGCCAGGGAGTCCGTAGAGAAGCAGATTTCCCTCATTGAGGAGTTTGTGGCACAGCGGAAGGAGAAGTAATTATGTTTACTGAGATCACCGGCGGCGTGTGCGCCGCCCAGGGCTTTAAGGCCGGAGGCGTCCACTGCGGCGTGAAGGCCAGCAGCAGTCCGGACAAGAACGACCTGGCCATGATCCTCTCTGACCGGGAGTGTACCGCCGCCGGGGTGTATACCCTGAACCGGGTAAAGGCCGCCCCCATCTACGTCACCATGGACCACCTGGAGGACGGCACTGCCTGGGGCATCGTGGCCAACAGCGGCAACGCCAATGCCTGCTGTCCCGGCAGCCACGAGAACGCCGAGGCCATGTGCGCCGCCGCGGCCGCTGCGACAGGCCGGGAAGCGGGGGACTTTGCCGTCTGCTCCACCGGCGTCATCGGCCAGACCATCAACATCGGCGCCATCAAGCTCGGCATGCCAAAGCTGGCCGCCGACCTGCGGGAGGACGGCTCCGACCGCGCCGCCGCCGCCATTATGACCACCGATACAGTGAAAAAGGAGATCGCCCTCTCCTTCGACGTGGGCGGGAAAACGGTCAAGCTGGGGGCCATCGCCAAGGGCTCCGGCATGATTCACCCCAACATGGGCACCATGCTGTGCTTCATCACCACCGACTGCGCCATCACCCAGGAGCTGCTGGAGGACGCCCTGCGGGAGGTGTCCGCCAAGACCTTCAACCGGGTCACCGTGGACGGCGACACCTCCACCAACGACACCTGTGTCGTGCTGGCCAACGGCGCGGCGGGCAACCCTCTCGTCGAGTGGAAGGACAGCGGCTATGAGACCTTCAAGTCCGCTCTGGAGCACGCCTGCCGCTATCTGGCCCGGGCCATCGCCGGCGACGGCGAGGGGGCCGGCCGGCTGGTCACCTGCAAAATGACCGGGGCCCGCAGCGAGGAGAACGCCGAGCGCCTGGCCAAGGCGGTGGTGGGCTCCTCCCTGGTGAAGGCCGCCATGTGCGGGGCGGATGCCAACTGGGGCCGGGTGCTGGCCGCCATGGGCTACTCCAAGGCCCCCTTCCGCCCGGAGCACGTGGATATCTCCTTCTCCTCCGCCGCCGGCGAGATTATGGTGTGCGGCCAGGGGGACGGCCTGCCCTTTGACGAGGCCAGGGCCAAGGAAATCCTGTCCCAGAAGGAGGTCGTCATTGCGGTGGACCTCCACGAGGGGGAGGACGAGGCCGAGTGCTGGGGCTGCGACCTCACCGCCGAGTATGTCCACATCAACGGGGATTACCGCAGTTAAAAAATACGAGGAGGAATCCTATATGTCCTTCAGCGAGCTGGACCGGGCCCAGATTCTGGCGGAGGCCCTGCCCTACATTCAAAAATTCACCGGAAAGACCATTGTGGTCCGCTACGACAGCGGCGCGGTCCACGGCGAGACGGTAGAAACCGTCATCTCCGATATCATTCTGCTGTCCCTTGTGGGCATCCGGGTGGTGGTGGTCCACGGCGGCACGCCGGAGATCAATGATATGCTCACCCTGCTGGGCAGGGAGTCCACATTTATCGACGGCCTGCGGTATACAGACGGCCCAACCATGGCGGTGGTCCAGCAGGTGCTGTGCGGCCAGGTGAACAAGGACCTGGTGGCCACCCTGAACCGCCTGGGCGGCAAGGCTGTGGGCCTGTGCGGCCTGGACGGCGGCCTGTTTCAGGCCAGACAGCTGGATGAAAAGTACGGCCTGGTGGGGAATATTACCAAGGTGGACGCCGCCATGGCTTCCTCCGCCCTGGGCAGCGGCTACATCCCCGTGGTGGCCCCCGTGGCCCAGGGGACGGACCGGCCCACCTCCTACAACGTAGACGCCGATACCGCCGCCGCCAAACTGGCCGTGGCCCTGGAGGCGGAGAAGCTGGTCCTTCTCACCGATGTGCGGGGCCTGCTCCGCGACCCGGCGGACGAGACTACCCTGATCCCCGAGCTCCAGCTGTCCTCTGTCCCGGCTCTGGTGCAGGAGGGGGTTATCGCCGGGGAGATGGTCCACAAGGTGGACTGCTGTGTCAACGCCGTCCGCTCCGGCGTGGGCTCCGCCGTCATTCTGGACGGTCGGGTGCCCCACTCCCTGCTCACCGAGCTGCTCACCGACGCCGGTGTGGGCACCATGCTCACCAACTAAGGAGGGCCTTATGAAAAACGACCTGTTAAAGCTGCTGGACCTGTCCGGGGAGGATATCATCACCATCCTGAACACGGCGGACCAGCTGAAATATGAGACCAAGCACAACATCCACAAGGACTACCTCAAGGGCAAGACCCTGGCCATGATCTTTGAGAAGAACTCCACCCGCACCCGTGTCTCCTTCGAGACGGGCATGTACCAGCTGGGGGGACACGCCCTGTTCCTCTCCGGCAAGGAGAGTCAGATCGGCCGGGGGGAGCCCATTGAGGACACCGCCCGGGTGCTGGACCGGTACTGCGACGGCATCATGATCCGCACCTTCGCCCAGGAGGAGGTGGAGCGGCTGGCCCAGTACACCCAGATTCCCGTAATTAACGGCCTGACCGACTTCTGCCACCCCTGCCAGGTGCTGGCCGACCTGCTCACCATCCGGGAGCACAAAGCGGTGCTGAAGGGGCTGAAGATGTGCTACATCGGCGACGGCAACAATATGGCCAACTCCCTCATTGTGGGCGGCCTGAAGGTGGGGATGGAGGTGTCGGTGGCCTGTCCCGAGGGCTACGACCCCGATCCCCAGGTGCTGGACTTCGCCCGCAGCGACCCCGCCCATAAGTTCTCCCTGTTCCGCACCCCCAAGGAGGCCGCCGTGGGGGCCGACGTGATGATTACCGACGTGTGGGCCTCCATGGGCCAGGAGGAGGAGAAGGCAATCCGGGTGAAGGCCTTCCAGGGCTACCAGATCAACTCTGAGCTGATGTCCCTGACCAACGAGGGCTGTATGGTGCAGCACTGTCTCCCCGCCCATCGGGGGGAGGAGATCACCGCCGAGGTCTTCGAGGAGCACGCCCAGGAGATTTTTGACGAGGCAGAGAACCGTCTCCACGCCCAGAAGGCGGTTATGTACCTGCTGATGAAGAACCACGAGGAGTAAGAATCTGCACTCACAATTGTACACCAATCCCTGTCAAAAAACCTCGCCCACGCGAGGTTTTTTTCTTTATTGTCTTAACTTTTGCCGCATTAAGACGATATATAAGATATTTGTCTCGCTACCAGAGAAGAGGAGTGAATTGTTTTGAGGTTACACTTGGCAAGCAGCCAGAACGTGTTTGGGCCGCAGATGCAAAATCCAACGCAGGGAACAATGGGACAAGTGCCAAACGCTGATTTACAAAAGATGATTCAGCAGATAAACGTCAATTATGGCAGCCAGAAAAACCGCGATACGGTTACCCTGAGCCAAAAAGCCCTGGAGCTGCTGGATATCAGCAAAACCGAAAAAGCAGATAAGAGCAAAAAGCCCGAAGCGTCTTCCGATTTTCAGAAGTATGCGCCCGGGATGTTTACCCAAGAGGAATGGGCAGAACAGTCGATTTTGGCGCAAAGAGACGGGATACAGACCGTTTCCGATATAATTGACTACGCAAAATCCAAATTGCAGCACACCATGTCAAAAATAGAGGAACTCGAAAACTATCTGAACGGTACCGGTACGCACAGTGATCCCAACATGACAAAAGACCTGGCGGAAACGTACCTGCACAACTACAGGCAGAGTATTCAATCCGACTATACCGACATAATTCAAAGCCATATCAATCCACACCGGTCTGCAGTGGATGAATATGACAAATTGTCTGGCGGACTGGCGTCAAATGTGACGGAAAATCAGCTCGATTCCATCTCCGCTGAATCCCTGGGGCTTTCCAATTTGTCAGATGATCCCCGGGAAATTATGGAAGCGTTAGAAAACGCATCCAAGATACTCAACGGAATGAAGCAGGATATAGAATCTTCCTATGCACAGATGACGAACAGAAAACCGATTACGGAACCCGCTAAAAGCACCTCTGTTTTTGACGGAAACACCAGTCTTGATTTCTTCGCGTCTCAGATGGAGAAACCGCATAGAATCATAGATACCGCACAGATGAAACTCACCGGGCAAACATTAAGTCTCTGATGAAAAGGGGGCTGGAGATTTCCTCCAGTCCCCTTTTTATGCTTTCACATCACAGTCAATTCTGTATCAGGCATTCTCTTTGCAGCGGTCTTTCAGCAGGTGAAGCTGACGCTGGAAGTCCCGGATATCTCTAATGGGATAGTAGCGAATGTCAAAGCCGAAGCTGCCGCCGGGGAACGAAACTTGAAATACTGTCTGCCTTTTAATAAGAAATATAATGACTAATACTGCGGCGGCAATCCAGCAAGGGTAAGCGATCATGTATCCATCCCGAGGCATATAAAAACCTATAGTGCTAACAAGGAGAAGTAATACTGAAAAAATCAGCAGGCCGATGTGCCGAACATAAGTAAACATGGTAAAGGTAATGTCCTCGATAGACACTACCCCCTCCTCAGTGGTTGAGACCATTTGCCTTCCGTTTACAGCAAAGTTTTTCCCTTTGTAGTAGAAACGCTTCTGAGTCAGGACACCGATCCCTTTTCTGACACCATCTCCGCTGAGATAGTTTTGCAGATAACTGGAGCCGATCGTGGAGATGATTCGCTCACTTGGATCGACAAGAACGCTTCTTCTCTTTTGAGGTGCGCCGTCAACAGAAGGGGAAACCGGGGGATTAACGGCAAAATCCTGCCCTCCAGTGAAAGCACCGGCGGTTTCCTTGGCCTTTTTTGCCCCAGATGCCGCCGCCTCTTTTGCCTTGCCCAGCAAGCTCCCGGCGGCGGCAGCCAACTCGTTGTCGGCGGCGGGTACGTCCTTCAAATCCGCCCCACACTCTGCGCAAAAATGGGCATCGCTTCTGTTTTTTGTCTTACAGCTCGGACATTCTTTCATCTCTAATCCTCCCGTTTCTGTATTGCGGCATGGGATTGCGCCGCCTTTTCTTTAGTATAGTACATGAAAATTTGAAAGTCAATATATTATCGTTATTTTTCAATTGTAATGCACTGTGGTTAGATTTGCTGAAACCAAGTAAACTAACGGCAAAGGGCGGTGATACGATTGCAGGCGAAAAAGCCTACCAATGTTCGGGTAGGAAGAAATATCCAGCGACTTCGAGAAGAGCATCATTATACACAGGAAGAACTATCCGAGAAAATCGGTGTGACACCTAACCATTTGAGCGCCATTGAACGGGGAGTCTCCGGAATTTCCCTGGAGCTGCTGGAAAAGCTGTGTCAGATGCTTTCCGTTACAGCAGATCATATTCTCTTTGGACGTAAGACACCAGAAACCAACGGAGAGGAATTGTTGAAGTTGTTGCAATCTATTGGCCAGGTACAGACCGAGATTGCAAGATTGTGGCAGGCGATTGACACCCTGACCGAGCAACTGAATCACCTGCACAAATGAGCGGCCCAACCAGGCCGCTCGTGTTGTTCAGAGACATAAATCGGATGCTGCCCGCCTGATGTCCCTTCTAGCTGACAAAACGGATGCAAAAAAATGTCCACCGCCTGGATTCAGACGGTGGACAAAAGCATTATGTATGAAAAATCAGACGATTCGGCGGCCTCCCACAAAGCCGGTGGTATAGTAGTAGTCGCTCAGCTTGTTGATGATGACACCTACCTTGGCGGTAGAAGCGTGGATAAACTGGTTGTCGCCGATGTAAAGGCCCACATGGGTGGCGCGGGAGCTGGAGTTACCCTTTTTAAAGATAACCAGGTCGCCTGGCTGGAGTTCACTCATGGAGACGGGGGTGCCGTTGTCCAGCTGGCCGGAGCAGGTGCGATTCAGGCTGTAGCCGAACTGCTTATACACATAGCTGGTAAAGCCGGAGCAGTCAAAGCCGGTGGAAGGGGAGCTGCCGCCGTGAACGTAGCGATAACCCTTGAACTGGAGGGCGTAGTCGGCAATCTCCTGGCCCTTGCTGTAGGAAGCCTGATAGGCAGCGGCATCAATCTCGGTAACATAGTCGGCACAGACATAGCCGCCGCTGATCTTGTACCAGCCGTCCAGCTTTTCAACCACCTCGGCGGTCCGGCCGGTGGACAGGCTGCCAGCCCGGTCGTAATCAGTGCCAGGGCCGGAGCGGATGTTCAGCGGGCCCTCGGTAACTTTGATGTAAATCTTATCGGCGGCGGGCTCAGCGGCGGCCTGGACGGCAGCGCCGTCCTCGGTGACGGTCAGGTATTCGCCGGATACATAGCCAGTGGTGCCCTTGTAAGAGACCTGATACCAGCCGTCTGCCAAATCGGAGAGGACCTCTACCTGAGTACCATGACCCAGGGTTTTCAGTACGGAGCTGCCGGTGTTGGCCTCGGAACGAAGCCGGAGACTGCTGCCCTCGGTGTTGACAGTGCCGGTGGCGGCAAAGGCGGGGGTAACCAGAGCGCTGACCAGCAGCAGGCCGGCGGTCAGACGGGATACGGTATGCTTAAAGTTCATATTGACGTCCTCCTGTTTTTATATAGACGGCTTATCAGTGGTGTAAATTATTTTGTAACTTTTGTTACTTTCCGGCCAACGCCCGGTCCAGCCAGACGGCAGCGACATCCATCGCAGCGTAGAGACTGTCCTTCTCGCTCTTTTTTACCACCCGGTCCCGGCTTTTCAGATCGGGGTCGGTGAGCTGGAGCTGAACGGATACCTTATCTGCCACAGCCAGGCCATTTCGGTCCTTGGAGGACAGAACTTGGAGCATAATGATGTATTTTTCAGCCATAGTGCCGTAATAAATCAGGTTGTCCTTCCGACGCAGAGGATGTCCCTTGTAGGAAAGAGGGAAGTTCTCGTTTGCCATAATATGCCTCCTCAAAGGTAGTAACTGAAAACTGTAACCGAATTGTAACACATTTGTTACCGTTTGTCAAACCCTTTCCGGAAGATTTCTTAAAAATTTTTAGAGGGATATCAAAGACAGGCTGAGCTGTGCCGCCTATAGGCGGCACAGCTCAGTTGATTTCTGTCAGGCGAGATGTTCCAGAATATAGGGGGAATATTTTCCAAATTCCTCGTCTAAAACGTGAAAGCCCATCACCTCGGACAGTGTATCCCGGCCGGAAAACAGGTCCACGCCAAAGCCGAGCTGGTCCCCCTCGATTTGAAAGCCCATAGCGGAAAGGACGGTGGGGAAGAGGTCCACTGTGGTGAACTCCCGGTTTACCATGCGGACGTCGTCCGGGGCGTCGCAGTTGATAAAGCAGTTGTAGACCGTTCGGTCGTAATAGTCCAGGCCCTCTACCAGGCTGCTATCCATTCTCGGGTGGTCGCCGATGATGACAATTACGGAGTCCTTATAAAAATCCTGCTGGGAACACCACTGGACAAATTCCGCTATCTGCCGGTCTGCGCAGGAGACCACGTTGCCTGTTACAGAGTCGTAGTCGTCCCCGCACAGGGGGCAGATATATCCATCCACATGATGGGTGTCAACGGTAAGCATATTGAAATTGAAGGGCTGGCCAGACTGTGCCAGTGCGGTTAATTTGTCCTTTGCGATTTGATACAGAATGATGTCCTCATATCCCCACCATACCTTATAATCCTCAGGGATATAGCCCTCTTCCCGGGCGGTAAACAGGTCATAGATCTCGTAATTTCCATGCTGCTCATAATAGGTTTTCCGTCCGGCAAAGTCTGCGTCTGAGCCGCAGAGAAAGATGTTTCGATACCCGTTTTCCGCCAAAATATCGCCCATAACGGTGCAGCCGGCGGCGAATACCGAATGCTGTGCCATGGAGTTGGCGCCGACCGGGAAGGAAAAGGGAAGACCGGATGTGGACGCAAAAATAGCGCCCATGGTCCAGGTTGCGCCGTGGCAGGTGTGAAAGCCGCCCAGCTGCTCTGAGTTGGAGAAGGAGAGGGCTTCCCGGGCCATGGCGGTCAGGTTGGGCATGTAGTTGTGTTCCGGCTGCAGCCCTCCGACATCCGTCGATGCATAGGAGGTCTCCATGCTTTCCAAATAGATATAGATCAGGTTTTTTTTCTCTTGTGGAGGCGTAATGGCCACGCCGGCAGGGTCAACATAGTGGTCCTCATAGAGCGTTGTGGAGTTGCGGCGCAGCTGAACATACTCCTCAATTCTCAAATTGACATAGAGAGAGCGGAGGGAGAGACACAGCGCGGCAATACTCACAACGGACATGGCGCGGCGCACAAGGGAGAGCAGGTCGGTCTGCCGCCGCCGGCCCCGAAATTGAAAGGACAGAGTGACTGCAACCCTTTTTTGGAGGATAACGACAATGACCCCCAGGGCAATGAACAGCACGGACAGGCAGATATGGGGGAGACAGGCCTTCAAGCAGTTGAGGACCAGGCCGGTATCGCTGCCCACCAGCGGGGAGGTCAAGGTGTATAACAGCTCCTGAAAGTTGATTTGAAATGTCCTTTGAAACCATATACTGACGCCCCAGAGGACGCAGGAGATTGTAAATACAGCGCATGCAGCGGCAAGTCCCAGGGGGAAGCCGGCATGACGTTTATGGGATTTCATGTGCTTCATCTTCTCAATCTTTTCTGTCTTCTTCAGTTCTGGAAATATCAATTTCCGGCTTGAGGCAACGGACCACAATATGCGTCAGGAATAAAAGCAGCGCGGCGAGCAGAGCGGCCAGGGTATAGCGCGCGGAGTCCAGGGGGAAGGCAATCCCCGTCAGCTTGAAGATAAAAAGGGTGATGACATGTGCAGCCACATGGTTGAGACATACGGTGATACAGTACCGGAAAAGCAGTTCCAGGCTGGGCGAGAGGGACTGCCTGCGGCTTTGATAAGACAGATAGACAGGGAGTACAGGGACAAAGAAAAGGTTGATAAAAATAACCATGTGCAACGATGACACGCCTCCTTTACTTGCGGAGCAGACCGTTATTTTCTAGCTGACTGAATAAAGCGTGCCATAAGGACATCCATCCCTACAGCACATGCTTTGCAGACACCGCAGATAGGTCAAAGTGATATACTGCACCTTAAAAACAGGTTTAGTCCAGCTTATCACCCGGGAAAGAGATTGTCAATAATTTTTCCCGCACAAACGGTAAATTAACGCGGCAGGCCGGGAACATCAAGAGAAACGGGGTGAAAGACGGTGCGACGCTGCAAATATATAACTTTTGCGGACCGAGGAATATAACCTGATCCAAGAGGATTTGGAAGGAGCAAAGCAAACAACCCGGCCCCGAAAAAGCGGAATACAATGGCGGATTTTGCCCGGTGATTATTCCAAACGGCAGACTTTTTCGACAAACTGAGCCCCCTTGGGAGGGCCTGTTTTTTGAAACATACCTTCCCCGCCCTGCGCATAGAATGGAAGCAACAGACCCTTGGTCGTTTGACGATAGGAGTGTTGCTTTCATGCAGACCAACAACAACAAAATTTTTCTCCGGGGGAGACTGACCGCCTCTCCCACCCTCTCCCATGTAAACCACGGCATGGAATACTATATGCTCCCCCTGTCGGTGTGCCGGCTATCCGGAGCGGAGGACATCCTCCATGTGGTAGTCTCCCGGGATCAGCTGTCCACCCTTTCCTCGCCGGGCGAGGGCAGTCCCCTTGCCGTATGGGGGGAGGTACGCACCTTCAACAACCGCAGCGGCGTAGGCAACCGGCTGGTGGTCAGCGTCTTTGCAAAGGAGCTCTCTCAGGAGGAAGGGGAGGATGAGAACCGGCTGGAGCTGTCCGGAACCCTGTGCAAGCCGCCCGTCCTCCGCGCCACCCCCCTGGGCCGCACTATCTGCGACATGATTTTGGCCGCCAACCGCCGCTACGGCCGAGCGGACTATCTGCCCTGCATCGCCTGGGGCAGCTTGGCCTACCGGTGCGGCGCCATGGAGGTAGGCGACCATATGGCACTGGAGGGCCGGCTGCAAAGCCGGGTGTATACCAAAGAAATCGACGGCCAGATTCAGGAACGCACCGCCTTTGAGGTGTCCATCATGTCGCTGACCGGCGAAGATACATAAACGCCTGCATATATCAATCAAATTCTCCCCGCATAATTTCCTCAAAAGGGCAAAACAATAGGGATACATCCATTTTAAAAGGAGGTATCCCTATGAATCGCATTTCCCTCCGCCGGGCGGCAGCGCCCGTCCTGGCGCTGGCCCTGGCTGTTTCCCTGACGCTGCCCGTCTCTGCCTTTTTCTGGAACAAAAAGACGGACCCCCCCTATGTAGCAGATTTTTCCAAAAACGGTCTGATCGGTTCCGCCATCGCGTTTACCCTGGAGGACTTCACCGTCAAGCCCGACAGCAAAACCGTCCTCAACGGCATTACCATTGACATTCTGCCCGACCCCGGAGCAGGTACGCTGTGTATCGGCAGCCAGCCGGTAGAGACGGGCTCCTTTGTGGACGCCACCGCTCTGGCCGGCCTGCGATTCCAGAGCGTAAAGAACCCCACTGTCACCACCGCCACCCTGGTGTTCACTGCCTCCTTCCCCTCCGGGACTGCGGCGTCTCCCACCACCGCCACCATCTATCTCCTCGCCCAGGAGAACAATCCGCCGGTAGCCCGTAACATGGAACTGACCACCTATAAAAACGTGGCCATCACCGGCTACTTCGACGCCGTGGACGGCGAGGGGGACGCCCTCACCTTCCAGCTCACCTCCACCCCCGCCCGCGGGGCAGTCACCCTGGCGGAGGACGGGTCCAGCCAGTTTATCTACACCCCCTATGAGAACAAGACAGGGAAAGATTCCTTCACCTATGTGGCCATTGACCCCGCGGGCAACACCTCCCCCGAAGCCAAGGTGTCGCTGCGCATCGACAAGCCGGACACCAAGGTAACCTACTCCGACCTGAAGGGCCATCCCGTCCAAAAGTCGGCCATCCGTCTGGCCGAGGAGGGAATCTACACCGGCCGGTATGTGAATGGCCGCTATTTCTTTGACCCGGACCAGACCGTCACCCGGGCCCAGTTCCTCACCATGGCCATGTCGGTGGCCGGACTGGAGGATCTGGAGGGGGCCACCCTCACCGGCTTCTCCGATGACGACGCCATTCCCACCTGGGCCAAGGGTGCTGTCTCCGCGGCCCTGAAGGCGGGGGTGGTCCAGGGCTCCCGGGATGCAAACGGCGCTCCCGTTTTCGGAGCCGAGGACTCCATCTCCCGGGCGGAAGCTACCGTCATGCTGAACAATCTTCTGGATATCACTGATGTGCCGGTAGCGGTCTTCTCCGCCGACGGCGCCGGCCACTGGGCCGCCCAGGCGGCCGCCAACCTGTCCGCTTCCGGTATCATCCGCGCGGACACCACAGGGGCAGTCCAGCTGGCTGATACCCTCACCATGGCCGACGCCGCCGGAATGCTGGACGGCGCGCTGGACATTATGGAAGCCCGCGGGGGCGGCAGCTGGCTGCCCTGGGCGTAAACAAAAATCGGCCTGCCCGGCTTTGGACAGGCCGATTGAACTTTTACACAGCTCAGACCAATTCCGGCCCCCTGGAGATAGTAACCTTCAGCAGCACCGGGGTGAGCAGGGCGGACGCGATAACGGCCAGAACAATGGTGGGCAGGATAGAGGGGTCAATCATTCCGGCGCTGATGCCCCGTTGGGCCACCATCAGGGCCACCTCGCTCCGGGCCACCATGCCGATGCCCACCACCAGGGACTGGTGGCGGCTCATGCGGCAGACCAGTCCGCCCAGGCCGCAGCCCACAATCTTGGACAGCACCGCAGCCAGCACCAGCAGCAGGGCAAAGACCAGAATATCAGCGTTCATATCCCGCAGATTGGTCTTCATACCCACACTGGCAAAAAACACCGGAGTAAACACCATATAGGAGGTAACAGTAAACTTTTTTGCCACAAACTTCCGGGCCTTGGTCACATTACAGAGGATCAGGCCGGCAAAGTAGGCCCCGGTGATATCAGCCACCCCGAACCACTCCTCGGCACAGTAGGCCATAAGCAGACAGAAGGCCAGCGACCACACCGCCACCCGGCGGCTGTGCCAGTGATCCTCCGCAACGTAGGCAAAAATCCGGCGGACCACCAGGCCAACCACCAACACAAAGGCAAAAAACAGCACAATGTGAATCAGCACCTGCACCGGGTTGGAGTCCCCGGAGCTGAACGCGCTGAGGACAGACAGCACCACAATGCCAATAATATCGTCGATCAGGGCAGCGCTGAGCAGAGTGGTGCCGGTTTTGGTCTTCAGCTTGCCCATCTCGTTCAGGGTCTCCACCGTGATGGACACCGAGGTCGCAGAGAACACTGAGCCCATAAAGGCGGATTTCAGCAGGTTATAGGGGGTAAACTCCCCGCTGCAGA
>CANPFP010000025.1 GCA_947573385.1 uncultured Bacillota bacterium
GGCATCGTGGACCTGTACACCGGCGTGCCCCTGTTTTTGGGGACCTATGAATAAACCGCGCCAAACCGGGGATACTGTGGGGACCAATATAAAAGGAGGGATTCCCATGCAGGTCCATGTCAACGGCGAGTGCATCGGCTGCGGAATGTGCGCCAGCGTCTGCCCCAACGAGTTCTTCATGACCGACGGCGGCACCGCCGCCGCATTCTCCCCGGAGGTGGGCCCCGACCTGGCCGACCAGGTCCAGGCCGCCGCCGACGGCTGCCCGGTGAGTGCCATTGAGGTGCGATAGAACACAAAAAGGCCCCCTTGTTAAAGGGGGCTGGCACCGCCGCAGGCGGTGACTGGGGGATTCCGGTTCATTGAAAACTTTCCTGTAAACGGAATCCCCCCCGCCGCTTCGCGGCCCTCCCCCCTTTGACAAGGGGGGCATTTTATTATGTACTTATTCCTTCTCCTGCTCCGGGCTCATTTTCTCCACCAGAGCCCACTCCACCCGGCGGTCACACAGTTCCTCCACCTGAATGCGCAGGCCCAGGGCCTCCACCAGGGGACGGCTGCCGTCCTCCGGGATGACTGACAGCTGGGAAAAGACCAGGCCGCCCAGGGTATCGTAGTCCAGCTCCTCATCCTCGGGGAGCTCAAACTCCATGGCCTTGGCCAGCTCCTCCAGCTCGGCGGAGCCGGACACCCTCCAGCGGACATCGTCCAGTTTGATAATCTCCTGCTCCTCCTGGGGGTCGAACTCGTCGTAGATGTTGCCCACCAGCTCCTCCAGCAGGTCCTCCAGGGTAACCAGGCCGCTGGTGCCTCCGTACTCGTCCACCACCAGGGCCAGATGTGTCTTTCTCCCCTGCATGTCGTGAAAGAGGACATCCGCGCCCACCGTCTCAGGGACGAAGTAAGCCGGGCGGAGCAGCTCCCTCAGGGGCAGCGGGTTGGACTGATGAAAGTTGAGCAGATAGTCCC
Source organism: uncultured Bacillota bacterium (assembly GCA_947573385.1). Taxonomy (GTDB): domain Bacteria; phylum Bacillota; class Clostridia; order Oscillospirales; family Oscillospiraceae; genus Lawsonibacter. Next base: position 970 of record CANPFP010000025.1, read on the forward strand.
GTGCAGACAAAATGCCCAGGATGTCGTCTGCGTCCTCCCCGCACACCGGGAAACGGGACAGGCCGGACTGGCGGATGACGTCCAGAATCTCCCCCTCCTTCGCATCGGCGGAGAGGGTGACCATGTCGGTGCGGTGGACCATTACATCCTTGGCGGTACTGTTGTCGAAGTCCAGAACATTCTCGATAAATTCCTTCTCATTGCTTCGGATGGCTCCGGACTCCTCTCCCTCCTCCACCATGGCCATGATGTTGTCCTCCGACACCTGGTCTTTTCGGTGCAGCAGATTCAAAATGGGCCGCCAAAGCATCTGTACAATGTTGATACACAGGCTGATAATTAACAGTGCCAGCCATATATGGCCGTCATCCACGGAAAAAACCTCCTTAAATTTACAGGTAACATTACATTGATACAGCTAAAGCATAGCATAAAAAATCAGTTCTTGCAAGGGGGGAGCTGTTGTTTTCAACGAAAAGAGATTTGGGGGTGCAAATTTTTCCGGGATATGATATACTCTTAACTATCCTTTTGTGGCGGGGCTGGCGGGCCTCAGGAGAAGGGGGATCATCATGTCTCAATTGTCCGGGCGGGTGCGGGAGCATCTGGCCGAGGGTGTAACCTTTTTAAAATGGCTGCTGTATTCCTGTCTGGTGGGGGTAATCGTAGGTCTTGTAGCCGTTGCCTTTCATGTAGGCATCGACATGGTAACCGAGCTGCGGGAACAGCACCCCCGGATTATTTGGCTGCTGCCCCTGACCGGGCCGGCCATTGTGCTGCTTTATCGCTGGTGCGGCATGGAAAAGGACCAGGGCACAAACCTGGTGCTGGTGGCTGTGCGGGACGCGAAGCGGCTCAAGCTGCGCACCGCGCCGCTGATCTTCCTGTCCACCATCTGCACCCATCTGGCGGGCGGCTCTGCCGGCCGGGAGGGGGCCGCCCTTCAGCTGGGGGCCTCCCTGTCCGCATACACCGGCCGCAAGCTGGGCCTGGACGAACACGATGGGCGGATTGTGGTAATGTGCGGCATGGCCGCCTCCTTCTCCGCCCTGTTCGGCACCCCTCTGACTGCCGCGGTATTCGCCATGGAGGTGGTAACAGTAGGCCGGATGTACTATGCTGCCATGGTGCCCTGCCTGCTGTCCTCCTACACGGCGGTCCTGGCAGCCCACGGCTTCGGACTCCACGTCATCCACGGCTACCCCGTCCACGACGCCCTGGAGCTGGATCTGCTGCCCATCCTCCAGACCGCCGCTATGGGGGTGCTGTGTGCGGTGCTGTCCATCTTCTTCTGCAAGGTGATGCACGCCGCCCCAAGGCTCTACGCCAGGTATCTGCCCGACCCCCTGGTCCGGGCCGCCGTTGGCGGGGCGCTGGTGCTGGCCCTCACCCTGCTGGTCGGGGAGCAGACCTATAACGGAGCGGGGGACGGAGTCATCCGCCGGATGCTGGCCGGAGACACCATCCCGGAGGCCTTTCTGCTGAAAATTCTCTTTACTGCCCTCACCCTGGGGGCCGGGTTCCGGGGTGGCGAAATTGTCCCTTTGCTCTTCATCGGCTGCGCCTTCGGCACCTGGGTGGGGCCCTTTCTGGGCCTGCCCCACGGGTTCTCCGGGGCGCTGGGCATGGCGGCGGTGTTCTGTGGGGCCACCAACTCTCCCCTCAGCTCCATCCTGCTGGCCTTTGAGCTCTTCGGCGGAGACGGCCTGCCCCTGTATGCCCTGTGCTGCGGGGTATCCTACATGCTGTCCGGCTACCACGGGCTGTACAGCGAACAGAAAATTATCTACTCCAAATTCCGCCCGGAGTGGATTGATAAAAAGGCGGAGTAACTTTATAAAAAGGAGAAAACTGTATGACAACCTTCTACCACTTTAACTTCAACGTGCTGGACCTGGAGCGCAGTCTGGCCTTCTACAAGGAGGCCCTGAACCTGTCCCCCGCGCGGGAGAAGGAGGCGCCCGACGGCTCCTTCAAGCTGGTCTTTCTGGAGGACGAAGCCGGCTCCCCCTTCCAGCTGGAGCTGACCTGGCTCCGGGACCGGGAAGCGCCCTACAACCTGGGGGAGTGCGAGTTCCACCTGGCCTTCCATACCAGCGAGTACGACGCGCTCCACGCCAGACACAAGGCTATGGACTGCATCTGTTTTGAAAATCCGGCTATGGGCATCTACTTTATCTCCGACCCGGACGGCTACTGGATCGAGATTGTCCCGGAGAATCCCTGATGGCCAAGGGAGATCGCAATGTGGGGTGGCCCGGTTTTTTCCGGGTTTTTACGGTGCTGTGCGCCATCATGCTCCTGCTGGCCCGGCAGGGGCAGCAGCTGACAACGGCGGGCTCGGGCGCCTGGCAGGCGCTGTCCGTCTATGAGGGGCTGACCTTGTGGACTGTTCCCGCCCTGTTTATGCTTTGGGGCATGTCTGCCCTGGAGGAGGGCAAGCCCCAGGTGTCCTCCTCCCTGACCGGGCTGGTCCTGCCCGCCTTCGGTCTGCTGGTCTTCTGGGGGGTGGTGTATGCCATCGTCCCGCCCCTGCTGGCGGGACAGGGCGGCAACTTCACCCTGGCCGGGCTGGCGGACCTGCTGTTGTCGGCGGTAAGGGGAGACACCTACTTTCACCTGTGGGTCCTCTACCCCCTCATCGGGCTGTACCTGGTCCATCCTGTCCTCCACCGGTTCACCGTTTCGGCCAGTCAGGGGGAGGTCCGCTACCTTCTGGGGCTGTGCTTCTTGTTTGCCGCCCTTCTCCCCCTTTGGTCCGCCTTCCGGCCGGACAGCGTCCTCGCCGGCCTGCTGGACCGGCTGCAGGTCCATCTGGTGCTGGGCTGGGTGGGCTGCTATGTGGGCGGCTGGTATCTTCGGCACTACACCATCGGCAGAATCCCGGAATATGTGCTGTATATCCTCGGCGTGCTGGGCCTGGTTCTCACCCTGATGGGACACAGGCTCACCGGCGGCAGCCGGGAACCGTGGCAGCGGCTCATGGCCCCCAATGTGCTGCTTACAGCCGCCGCCTTCTGCACCCTGTTCCGCTATGTGCTGGGGGTCAGCGAGGAGCGGTCCCGGCGCAGGGCCGTATCGCAGATCGGAGACTGCGCCCTTGGCGTCTACCTGATTCATCAGCTCTGGGCTCTGATCTTCCAGCGCTTGGGTCTCTCCCTGCTGGCCTTCTCCCCGGCGCTGTCCGTTCCGCTGTTCGCGCTCGCGTTCTTTCTGCTGTCACTCCCCTTCGCCTGGCTTATCTCCCTGATTCCCGGCGCGGGGCCAAGATTGACCTGAATGGAGGGGAACCCAGATGGAAAAGCTTCGCAGACCGGTCCGCGCGGCTGTACTGCTCATTCTGCTGGCCGCCTGCCTGTGGATCGCCTGGCAGGTCCCCTATACCCATGACGACTGGGACTGGGGAGTGGCCAAGGGTCTGCGGTGGTGGTTCAGCGGCGAGGTAAACAACCGCTACTGCGGCTCCCTTTTTGTCATCGTTATGACCCGCTCTCAGATTATCAAAACCCTGGTTATGGGGGGAACCATGCTTGCCCTCCCCCTTCTGGCGGCGGTAATTGTCTCCCCTAGGGGCTCGACGAACTGGTTCCCCCTCACAATACTGGGCTGCGGGGTATTGATGACCATGCCCATGGAGAGCTGGCGGCAGACCTATGGCTGGGTGTCCTCCTTCTCCAATTTCGTTGTGGGCGGACTGTTTCTTCTGGTCCTGATCCTGCTGGTTCAGCGGACCGTCCGCACAGACAGCGGCGCTGGCGGCGGTGTCCTCGCCGGTCTGTTTCTCATCACCCTCGCGACCCAGCTGTTCAGCGAAAATCTGACCGCGGTGCTGGCGGCGGCGGCCGTTCTCTTTGCACTTCAGGCATGGCGGACCGGCCGGAACCGGCCGCTCGCCCTCACCCTGCTGGCAGGGGCTATGCTCGGCCTGATTCTGATGTTCTACAACCCCCTCTACTCTGAACTGGCCACCACCGGCTCTGCCGTAAATGGGGTCCGTCAACTGGCCTTTTTGCCGGGGGACGGGCTGATCTCCATCCTCTCCGCTGTCTCCCGGCGCTTCTTTGAAACTGTTCTCTCGGAGCTGTTTATCTTTTACCCCGCTGTATGGGTTCTGGTTTGCGCCGGAGCGGTCTGGCGGGCATTCAGGGCTGGGCGGTCCTGGCTGCTGATTCTCCCCCCATCCCTCTTCTCCGCCGTCCTGCTCTACTGGTGCTGGCTGAAGGCCAACTATATACACCGGGGGCTTGCGTGGGACTATCCCATCCCCGTTCTCCAGTTCCTGGGTCCGCCGGTTGTCTGTGTACTGGTAACCCTTGTCCTGCTTACCGACCCTGATCGGCCGCTCCGTCTGCCCAGGCTGTCGCTGCTGGCTGGCGCTCTGGCGCTTACAGGACCCTTCGCCATTCTGCTGGTTCAGGGCGCCCGATGCGGCTTTCTCTCCGCCCTGCTCCTGGTGCTTCTTGGGATGTCCCTTTTATACGACTTCCCCTGGAACACCCTGACCACCGCTCTGGCCTGCCTGCTTCTGGCTGCGGCGCTGGTCTTTCATATACGGGTCTATCGGGTGATTGCGGGGTGCAGCGCCCTGCGGGAACAGCTGATTCAGGAAGCCGTCAGCCAGGGCAGCCCCCGCGTCATCCTGCCCACCGAGGACTGGAAATACTTCTATTTTTGGGAGCGCAACCCCGCTTCCGCCATGCGCGTCCCCAGCTACCGGACCTTTTACCGGCTGCCCGAGGGGCTGGAATTGGTTTTCCTCCCACCGGGAAGCTACGATGTCTGGCCTGACATCCCCCAGTGGATGCTCGACAGCGGGACAGTCTACTGAAAAGAAAAGACAGCGGGCGGCATTTGCCGCCCGCTATTTTTTTACAGCGCTTCTTTCAGCGCCTGGGCCATCTGGTCCGGACAGGAGGTCTGTTTTCCTCCGCAGCGAATGCCCTCCATACGCTGGATGGCTTCCTCCACCGCCATGCCCTTCAGCAGAGAGGACAGCCCCTTTAGATTGCCGTCACAGCCGCCCTCTACCTGAATGGACTGGATCACGCCCTCCTCCACCTCAATTTGAAAATGTCTGGAGCAGGTGCCGCGGGGATTGTACTGGATCGTCATACCGCCGCCGCCTTTCTTTCTAATATTTCTTCCGCCTTTAACACATTTCGACAAAATCCTCTGTCCTCCGGCGATATAATATAAATTACAAACTCCGGCGGTGAAAACCGGTTCTCACCGCACCGACTTCCGTCTGGCCAATTGAAGCCGGTCGGCAATCATGGCGATAAATTCGCTGTTGGTGGGCTTGCCCTTGGCGTTAGAGACGGTATAGCCAAAGTATTTTTGCAGGGTCTCCAGATCGCCCCGGTCCCAGGCAACCTCAATGGCGTGGCGGATGGCCCGTTCCACCCGGCTGGGCGTTGTGTTAAACCGCTTCGCCACCTCGGGGTAGAGCACTTTGGTTACCGCGTTGATGACATCCATGTCATTGACGGCGATGATAATGGCCTCCCGCAGGTACTGGTAGCCCTTGATATGGGCAGGTACGCCCACCTCATGGATGATGGCGGTCACCTGACTCTCCAGATTTTCGCTGTGGTTAGTCTCCGATTCCTCCACGCCGCCGGAGGACATGATCTGCCGCAGCCGTTCCCCGACCGCTGTGAGCCGGCAGGGCTTGATTAAAAAGAAATCCGCCCCCTTGGCCGCAGCCGCGTCTACCACGCTGCCCCGGATGTAGCTGGACAGCACCAGCACCTTAGGCCTGTCTTCCATCAGGGAGAAAGCGTCCAGCACATCCATGCCGTCCATTCCGCCGGTAAGCACCATGTCCATCACTACGGCATCCGGCCGTTCCTGACGGACCAGGTTCATCAGCTCTGTGCCGTCCCCTGTCTCTCCCACGATTTGGAAATCCGGTTCCTCAGCCAACGCCCGGATCAGACTTTTTCTAAATTCTGTTCCGGTATCGGCCACCACGATTTGTTTCGTGTTTTCCATTTTATCGACTCTTCCTTTCCTAAAAATCTGTGACGGCCAGCAAAAGGTCCCGACTCGAGCGTTCACGGTGCATTTCGACCGGCCGCCTATAATCTATCACATTGCGGCAAAATATGCAAGTCATTTTTTTAGATTTTATGGCATTTTTTATCAGAATATTCGACCTTTTTTCTTGATAAACAAAACTTATTTTTAAGAAAGCGGTTTTACCAGACCGCTTGATTTTGCATGCCCTGACGTGGAAATACACCGCGTTTGCTGTATAGTGGAAATATCCGTAAATTTATGATATAATAATAAAATCACAGAAAATTTGTGTGATTCAGGTTCAAAACCAGCGCCCGGTAAACATATAACACAGGGAGGGTTCAAACTATGATCGAGATGATCGGCTATCTTGGGTCCGCTTTGGTGGTAGCTTCCATGCTGATGTCGTCCGTAGTCAAGCTGCGGGTCATCAATACCATCGGCAGCGGAATTTTCGCGGCCTATGCCGTTATGATCCACTCCTATCCTACTGCGCTGATGAATGTCTGCCTGGTCGGTATCAATATCTACAATTTGATTAAACTGACCCAAAAGAACCAGAGCTACGACCTGGTGGAGGGCACACAGGGCGAGGGCCTGCTGCGCTACCTGCTGGACTACTACAGACAGGACATTCAATCCTATTTCCCGGATTTCTCCACAGATGCCGCAGCGGACCTGGCCTATATTGTTTGCCATAACGGGAATCCGGCTGGGGTTCTGCTGGGGACCAGCAGCGGACAGGGCACTCTGCAGGTACTGCTCGACTATTCTACCCCCACCTACCGCGACTGCTCTATTGGAGCCTATCTATATTCCAGACTGCCCTCCCGAGGTATCAATACTCTGGTCTTCGCAGGAAAGGCGTCCAAAGCCCACATAGCCTACCTGGCAAAAATGGGCTTCACTGAAAAACACGGCGCCTACATCAAACACCTGAGTTGAGACCGCAACGGAGTTCTTTCTCCGCGGGTTATCAATATTGCCAATAGAACGGATAAATCCGAACACATTTCTCACCCGGAGAATTGTGTTCGGATTATCTAATTGGTCGGAGTGCGGGGACTCGAACCCCGGGCCTCCTGCTCCCAAAGCAGGCGCGCTACCAACTGCGCAACACCCCGTTATTTACTTTCGCCGCTTTCCCCCAGGCCGCACATACCGGCATGCCACTCATGCCGCCTATAGCAGTATAATATATTTCAAAAACGATTGCAAGTATTCTATTAAATATGTTAAGATATTTTTGCAAGCAAACGGAAAGGTGAGGAATCGTATGCGAATGAGAAAAAAGCCCAATCTGCCAGCTCGGATGGAGCGGTGTTCGTCGATGTTAATTTCCGATCCCCCATCAATGCGGGGACACTGGCGGGAGCTTTTCCCGGCTGCCCGAGAGGTACGATTAGAAATTGGCTGTGGCAAGGGCCGCTTTTCCGCCGAAACGGCGGAACAAAATCCGGATATTCTGTACATCGCACTGGAGCGGGTGCCTGACGCCATGATCGTCGCCATGGAACGCTGCCAGGCCAAAGGGCTGACCAACATTTTTTTCATTGACGGCGACGCAGCCCTGCTGCGGGACTATTTTGCGCCGGACGAGGTTGATCTGCTCTACATCAACTTCTGCGACCCCTGGCCTGGGGTAAAGCACGCCCGGCGGCGGCTGACCCACGAGCAATTTTTGGTCCTCTACCGAGGTATTCTGCGGGAGGGCGGACAAATTCACTTTAAGAGCGACAACCACGACCTGTTTGAGTGGTCCCTGTTCCAGTTCCCAAAAGCGGGCTTCGCGCTGTCTGAGGTATCACGAAACCTTCACAGTCAGGGCATTTGCGGGGTAATGACCGATTACGAGGAAAAATTTCACCAGCTGGGCACCCCCATCAACCGCTGTGTGGGGACAAAAGAGTTTATGCGCCCAGAACCGGAGTTCAAGCCCATCGCAGGACCTGTCAGCCGCCCCCCAGCTCCCTCCACCCGATAAGCCCGTAGGCGGAGGAGGCGGACTGGACGGCGCGGACAATGGCCCGTTCCATAGCCCGGGCCGCCATAGCGCCCACCACATTCACGTCGCCGGGGATGTCCCCCAGGGACAGAGCATAAATGCTGTCTCCGTCAGCGGTAGTGTGGACCGGCCGGATGGCCCGGGCATAGCCGTTGTGGGCCATGCCGGCCACCTTTGTCAGGTGGGTCTTGTCCATTTTTGCATTGGTGACTACCACACCCAGAGTTGTGTTTCCAGTAAACAGATTCCCGGCTTGGGTAACGTCTTGAAACAGTTCCTCCAGGGTAGAGGTCAGTCCGGTCTTCTTCTCATTGAGCAGCCCGGCCAGCTGTGTGCCATCGGGACTGTAAATGTCACTCAGGGCGTTTACCGCCACCAGAGCGCCCACCTTCAGCGCCCCCGCCTGGAGCGCATATGAGCCAAATCCCGACTTCATAGCCCGGCCCATCCCCCGGTACTTTCCCACAGAGCAGCCGGTCCCGGCGCCCACATTGCCCTGAAGGGGCTCGTCCCGGCTGGCATTTTCACAGGCGGCATAGGCCATGGCCCCATCGGGACGGACATTTTTGTCCCCCACGCCCAGGTCGAACAGGCAGGACTGGCTCACCAGGGGAACCTTTGCCACCCCCGTTTCAAAACCGATGTCCCGCTCCTCCAGATACCGCTGGACCCCTCCAGCGGCGTCCAGGCCGAAGGCGCTCCCTCCGGACAGGAGCACGGCGTTGATCCCCTCGGCGGCGGCCACCGGATTCAAAATCTGAGACTCCCGGGAAGCGGGACCGCCCCCTCGCACATCCAGCCCGGCCGGGCTCATGCGGTCACACAGAATCACAGTACAGCCGGTGGCCCCCTCCAAATCCTGGGCATGGCCCACACGGAAACCGCCCACCTCCATAACGCCGATCTCCTTCATACCCGCCAGCTCCTTTCTCCCCTTAAATAAAGAGAGACCACGACATTTGCCCTGGTCTCTCACGGTTCAAAATAACATTCAGGTTACTTAATCATGGAGGCGACCTCAGCGGCGAAGTCGTCTTCCTTCTTCTCGATGCCCTCGCCGGTAGCGAAGCGAGTGAAGGCCTTTACAGTGATGGAACCGCCCAGCTCCTTGGCTACGGCAGCCACGTGCTTCTCCACAGAAATCTTGTTCTCCTTGACAAAGGCCTGCTGGAGCAGGCAGTTCTCCTCATAGTACTTGCCCAGCTTGCCCATGACGATGCCTTCCTTCACCTTGTCGGGCTTGGCGGCCATCTTGGGGTCGTTGGCCATAATAGCCAGCTGGATCTCCTTCTCCTTGTCCAGAATCTCCTGACTCACGTTGGACTTGTCCAGATAGGTGGGATTCATGGCGCAGATCTGCATGGCCACATCCTTGCCCAGCTCCACAACCTTGCCGGCGTCGATGCCCTCCACAGCCAGGTTGACCAGCACGCCCACCTTGCCGTTCATGTGAACGTAGGGCACGCTGACGCCCTCGGCGTAGCGGACAAAGCGGCGGATCTGGATGTTCTCACCGATGGCCAGCACCTTGTCGGCGGTGACATCGGCGATGGTACGGTCGGTGCCGGGGTAGGTGCAGTTCTTCAGGGCCTCCACGTCAGCGGGGTCCTGGGTGGCAACGGCAGTGGCCACGTCCTTGACGAAGCCCTGGAACACGTCGTTCTTGGCCACAAAGTCGGTCTGGGAGTTGACCTCGATGAGAACGCCCACGCCGTTGTCGGCCACGATGGCCATGGACACGCCCTCAGCGGCCACCTTGCCGGCCTTCTTGGTTTGGGCGGCAAGGCCCTTCTCGCGCAGCCACTCAATGGCCTTGTCAAAGTCGCCGTCGGCCTCAACCAGGGCCTTCTTGCAGTCCATCATGCCCACGCCGGTCATCTCGCGCAGCTTCTGTACGTCTTTTGCAGTAATTGCCATAATATATTACCTCCAAATCGTTGTTGTGAAAAAACAGCGCCCGCCCGCCTGGGCGGGCGCTGAAAAATTCCGAATTACTCAGCGGCGGCGGGAGCGGGCTCCTCGGCGGGAGCGGCGTCCTGGCCCTGCCGGCCCTCCTGGATGGCGTTGGCCATGACGGAGGAGATCAGCTTGATGGCGCGGATGGCGTCGTCGTTGCCGGGGATCACATAGTCGATCTCGTCGGGGTCGCAGTTGGTGTCCACGATGGCCACGATGGGGATGTGGAGCTTGCGGGCCTCGTTGATGGCGTTGCGCTCCTTGCGGGGGTCCACCACGAACAGGGCGCCGGGGAGCTTCTTCATCTCGGTCACGCCGCCCAGGTACTTCTCCAGCTTGGCGATCTCGCCCATGTGCTTGATGACTTCCTTCTTGGGCAGCATGTCGAAGGTGCCGTCCTCCTGCATCTTCTTCAGCTGGGCCAGACGGTCCACGCGGCCCCGCATGGTCTTGAAGTTGGTGAGCATTCCGCCCAGCCACCGGGCGTTCACCCAGTACATGCCGACCCGGCCGGCCTCTTCCTTGATGGCCTCCTGGGCCTGCTTCTTGGTGCCCACGAAGAGCAGGGTCTCACCCTTCTCGCCCAGGGAGCGGACGAAGTTATAGGCCTCCTCCAGCTTCTTCACCGTCTTCTGGAGATCAATGATATAGATCCCGTTGCGCTCGGTGTAGATGTAGGTGGCCATCTTGGGGTTCCACCGGCGGGTCTGGTGGCCGAAGTGTACGCCGGCCTCCAGCAGCTGCTTCATAGATACGACTGCCATAGTTTGTTTCCTCCTGTTTTTCAGTTAGTCTTCTGGGGGCATCATGTTCTCCGCCAACCCGGATTACTCCAGGCACCGGGCGGAAAATCCGCACTCCCACGCATAATGCCTTGGTAGTATACCACATCTTCCATGGGTATGCAACAGTTTTTTCCTGATTTCCCGATTTTTATTCTCACCGTCCTCCCCGCCTTTTTTCAGGGGCCGGACTGTAAAAAATGGTTGAGTTTTTCTCCGGTTTGCGCTATAATTACACTATTGCCCACCGGAAAAGAGGTCCGGTCACGGTCCGCGGGGAGAGACGGACCACGAAACTAAAGGAGAGCAATATGAAATTCCATATTATCAGCGACAGTTCCTGTGATTTGGGGCGGGAAAGGTTGGACCGGCTGGGTATCGGGATGGTGTCTTACTATGTGGGCTTTGAGGACGAGCCCTACTACCGCGAGGAGCGGGACATCCCCACCCACCAGTTTTACCAGATGATGGCGGACCGCCCCGGCGTGTTTCCCAAGACCTCTATGCCCACCGTGGAGGACTATCTGGATGCCTTCCGGCCCCTGGCTGCCCAGGGCAAACCCATTCTGTGCATCTGCCTGAACGCCGTCTTCAGCGGCTCCTGCCAGTCGGCCCTCAACGCGGCGGCAGAGCTGCGGGAGGAGCTTCCCGGGGCACAGATACAGGTAGTGGACTCCACCCTGGCCACCGTGCTCCAGGGCATGTTTGTGGAGGAAGCGGCCGCCCTCCGGGATGCGGGCTGCACCCTGGAGGAGACAGTGGACGCGCTGAAGCCCCTGCCCGCCACCGGCCGCATCTTTTTCACCACCAGCGACCTGGACTACCTCCGCCACGGCGGCCGCATCGGACGGGCAGCGGCAGCCACCGGCGCCCTGCTGAAGGTCAAGCCCCTCATCGGCTATAAGGACGCCGGTCTCGTCTCCGACGGCATCGCTCAAGGGCGGAAGAAATCGCTGGTCCGGGTGCGGGAGCTGTTTTTCCGCCACCTGAAGCAGCAGGAGATCGACCTGGACCGCTATCGCCTGGCCACCGGCTTCGGTCTGGACCGGGAGGAACACGCAGCCTTTGCCCAGACCATCTACGACGGGCTGCTGGAGCTGGGTTACGACCGGCCCGAGGTACTGCATCCCTATCAGATTGGGGTGACCATTGGCGTCCACACCGGCCCCACCCCCATCGGCGTGGGCCTGATCCGCCGGGCGGACAAATAACCATCTGTCTCCAGCCGCAAAGGCTGGGGGCTTTTTTCACATAAATACCAATTCCAACTGAATTTGTAACGATTTTGTCACTTGAAATTTGACGAAAATATGGTATCCTGATTAATAGCGGCTTCGACAAACTTTGACCTGTGCCGTTGGAGGTGTTTCCAGTTGTCCAGCAATTATCAAGGAAAACGTGTGGCCCGGACCCGCCGGACCTTTCTGCTGTTTGTAGTCGTTGCGGCTGTTCTGGCCCTGACCGCAGCGTTCCTTGTGTATCAAAAGTTTTGGAGACACGGCCCGGTCACCTCTGACCAGCCGCCCGGGAGCGGAGCCATCCAGTCCGGCAGCGCAAGCGCCCCCCTCCCCCCCCAGCAGCCGGACGTCCCCAAGCTGCCGGAAACACCCCCCTACGACTTCTCCCAGCCTGTCCCCGAGGGAGAGCCGGTGGACAACAGCTACTTTGACGACGCCGCCTTTGTGGGCGATTCCCGCACCGACGGCTTTATGCTGTACAGCGGTATCGGCACAGGAGACAATCTGTCCGCCAACGGGGTGTCCATTTTCAAGCTGGCCGACCGGAAGTCGCTGGTTATTGATGGAGAAAAGTACACCGCCCTGGAAGCGCTGGCATTGAAGAGGTACGGCAAGGTATACATTGCCCTGGGCATCAATGAGCTGGGCTATAACAATGACGAGGGCTTTTATCAGAGCTACTGCGGCGCCATCGACGAAATCCGCCGCATCCAGCCCAACGCGGTCATCTATATCCAGGGCCTGATTCCGGTGAACGAATCCCAGGCGGCCTCCTCCACCGGCAAAGACTATTTTAAAAATGACCATCTCCGGGCCTACAACGATTTGATGCGGCAGGTCGCGGAGGAAAAACAGGTGGTCTACCTGGATGTGTACTCGGAGTTTGTGGACGAGAACGGTGCGCTTCCCGAGGACGCCAGCCGGGACGGGGTACACCTGTATAAGGAGTCCTGCCAGCGCTGGTTGGCCTACTTAAAGACCCACACGGTGGACTTTGACACCCTGTATCCCGACGGTCCGCCCGCCGTGGCGGAGCCGGAGCCCAAGCCGGCTGAGCCGGACGTATCGACTATGGATGGAAGTGGACAAGAATGAGAAAGTTTATGTATGTAACATTGGCCCTGGCGCTGCTGCTGGGGCTGGCCGCTTGCAAGGGCGGCAGAGACAGCGAAGAAATCTGGAAAACCAGTCATGTCCAGAACATCTTGGACAGCGGGGCCTTTTCGGAGGAGCTGGAGGAGCTGGACGCGGATACTGCCTTTATGCTGTACCGCCTGTCCGACTGCGGACTGGAGCGGGAGCAGCTGGCCGAGACCTCGGCCCGCCGCTCCGCCGGGGCCACCTGTGAGGAGCTGGCTGTGCTGATATTTGACAGCACCGACAGCGCCACAGCGGCCAAGAGCGCCTTGGAGGACTACGTTCAGAGTCAGATTACTGCCAACGAGGACTACCGTCCCGCCGAGATTCCCAAGCTGGAAAAGGCCTGGATCGACCAGCGGAGCAATTCCCTTCTGCTGGTGGTGGCCAATGATATGGATGCTGCCAAACAAGCGGTGGAATAACGCAAAAAATCCCGGCCGCTGGCCGGGATTTTCTTATAGCTGGCAGTAGTCGCAGGGCTCGTCCACTGTGACGGTATATTTCTCCAGCAGGGAGATGGGGTGGTAGGACAGCTTGCTGGTGCGCAGGCCCAAATCGCCGGTGTCGTCCTCCCGGTTGATGAACGGGATGTCGTCCCCGGCAAACTGCTGGGCAAACTGGGCCACCAGCATCTGGTAGCAGCCCTCGTAATCCCGGTCAGCCTTTTCGATGTGGGTAAACAGGGTATCGCCGATGATCTCCCCCAGTGAAAAGCCCACAATCCGGCCCTCCACCAGCAGCACCCCGCCCAGCAGATCATAGGTCTGATAGTGATCCAAAATCTCATGTGTCTTGGCGATGTCCTCGTGAAAGGTGGCCGCCCCCTTGTCCCACCGGGCGGCGTAGTGATCCAGAAAGGACTTAATTTCCGGGATATCCTCCTGAACGATGGGCCGGAAGGCCCAGTTGCCGTAGGTCTTTAAAAACTTGTTCACATGGTTGCGCTGACCGCTGAGCTTCTTGCCCCGGAAGTACTTTAAATCCTCCGCCCGGTACAGATAGTCGAAGTTGTCCCGTTCTCCCACCGCGGTGCTGGCAGGGAAAAACTCCTGCAGCCGCTCCAGCTCGTCCTTGGGAACGGGGTAAAAGGCGATGGGCATGTTCCGCCGGCAGCAGTAGCCGGCGATCTGTTTAAAGTGCTCCAGGCGGCCGCCCCCCAGCGGCAGGGTGAAGGTGGGCCCCAGGCCCGGGTAGTCCACCTTGAAGTAGAGGGAGCCGTCATACACGGCCCATTCGGTTTTGTAGATGTCCCGCCAAATGAAAACGGTGCCGGGAGTGGTGTCACAGATGCGGCTGCGGCTGTAGCCAAAGAAGGGACGCAGCCGGGGCAGGTCCTCCAGCCGGAGGGGATGGAAATCCAACATACATTCAAATCCTTTAAGTCTTTATTTTATACCATTATATCCGATAATCGCCCATAATACCACCCTGTAACCCCCTCCTTTTTGCACAAAAAACCGGCCTTGGTTTTTCTTACCACCGTCAAAAGGTCTCCGGGGGAGACAGGCAGGCGGTAATCGGTGGAGTCCTCACACCACAGGCCCCCCTCCCCCCGGCGCAGGTACTCGTTGAGGATATACAGCTCCCGCCCCGTCTCCAGGTGGCGGCACCGGGACAGCTCCTCCCCCTCCTCCAGCAGCTCTAAAGCGGACCGCCCCCAGCGGATATTGAGGGAATCCCCGCCGGTCTCCTGCTCATCCAGCGCCCGGGCCACAGGCAGCCCGTCCCAGGCGGTCCAGGAAAAGGACTCGCTGTCCTCCGAGGGGAGCATCAGCGCGTTGAGCTGGCCGTCCACCTTGAGGACACAGGCGCCGTCAATGGAGATAATTTTCCGCTCCCGGCAGAACAGGGGCGCGGAGGATGGGATATGGGCACCGTAAAGGGTAACGGGCCAGTGCCCCACAATGACCCACTTGGAAAAGACATGTCCCTGACCCAAAAAGTTGTCATTTTTCATGCAGTGCCACCGGTCAAGCTCCTCCATTCCCTCCAGAGAGGGGACTCCTCCGTGGACAAAAACCAGGTGCTCTGTCTCCACAACGGTGGGCATGGCCCGCAGCCAGGCCCATTCCTCGGGGAAGGCGGCCCGCAGGTCCCGGCGCAGCCGGGGCAGGTCCTCCCATTGCTCAAAGCCCCCCTCCCGAGCCAGCTGACGGATCGTAGATTCCGGATGCCGGGGCAGGTAGGAGGTGAAAAAGCGGCTGTCCAATTCGTCATTTTCAAAAAAGCGGAGCACCAGCCCGTCACAGTTTCCGCAAACAGGATACACCGTATAAGCACGGGACAGCGCCATCACATGGCGCAGCAGCGGCAGACTGTCCCGCCCCTTCTCCAGTATGTCGCCGTTCAGAATCAGGATATCGTCAGAGGTCAGGCGGATTTTTTTCATCAGAGCCTGGAAAAAAGGGAGATTCCCGTGGATATCGCTGACGGCAACTATCCGCCGCCCCGGCTCAAATTCAGGCCGGATCACAACAGCTTTGTCCATGGCAGCGGCCTCCTCGTCCTTCGATAGTCCCAGCATACCACAAGTGGGGAAGAAAATTCAAGTAAAACCGGGGCGGCATATCAAGGTGCCGCCCCGGTTTTATTGCTTATTCCTTCTCAAATGCACCCTTGTCCAGCCCGCAGGTGGGGCATACCCAGTCCTCGGGGACCTGCTCCCAGGGAGTACCGGGGGCAATACCATGATCGGGATCGCCCACAGCGGGGTCGTAGACATAGCCACAGGGGCAAACGTACTTATCCATGTTGTGTTCCTCCTAAATTTGTTAAAATAACCTTCCCGCCCGGGAGGGCGGGAAGGTAGAATAACGCTCAGCCGAAGTACCGCTCCAGCAGGCCCTTGAACGCCTTGCCGTGGCGGGCCTCGTCGCGGGCCATCTCGTGGACGGTATCGTGGATGGCATCCAGATTCAGCTCCTTGGCCTTCTTGGCGATGGCGACCTTACCGGCGGTAGCGCCGTTCTCGGCCTCAACGCGCATCTCCAGGTTCTTCTTGGTGGAGTCGGTGACCACCTCGCCCAGCAGCTCGGCGAACTTGGCGGCGTGCTCGGCCTCCTCCCAGGCAGCCTTCTCCCAGTACAGGCCGATCTCGGGATAGCCCTCGCGGTGGGCTACACGGGCCATAGCCAGGTACATGCCGACCTCGGTGCACTCACCCTGGAAGTTGGCACGCAGGCCCTCCAGGATCTCGGGATCAACGCCCTGGGCTACGCCCACAATGTGCTCAGCGGCCCAGGACATCTCGCCCTTCTGCTCCACGAACTTCTCGGGGCCGACGCCGCACTGGGGGCACTTGGCGGGGGCGGAGTCGCCCTCGTAGACGTAACCGCAGACGCTGCAAACAAACTTTTTCATGATAGTGGTTCCTCCTTAAAATTTTGATTTTGATACGAACACTCGGGACATAAGCCATAGAATGTGAGCTCACAGCGTTTCACCGCAAACCCGTATTGCGTACTGACGGCCCGCTCCAAATCGGCTTCCGGACGGATGTCCGGTAAATCCAAAACAGTGCCGCAGCAGTTGCAAATAAAGTGACTGTGGGGCGTGACAATGGCGTCAAACCGCTCCTGCCCCCGAACCACGCCCACGCTTTGAACCTGCCCATTCTCCTGGAAAAAGGTGAGGTTGCGGTAAACCGTTCCCAGGCTGAGGTCGGGGTGGGTGGGCCTGAGCTGATGGTAAATCCACTCGGCTGAGGGGTGCGTGCTTGTCCCCCGGATGACGGCCAGAATGGCCTCCCGTTTTTTGCTGTAGCGAACGGTGCGCTCCATAAGCCGCCCCCTTAACAATATTTATTCTTGTTATTCCGGTATCTTATCACACTCTCCCGGATTTGTAAAGGGGGGGAACTGTAAAAATTTTAGGAGAGCGGTCTGAATTTTTTATCCCCCGCTATTTTGTCTTTCCATTTTTTCGCTTTTTTAACCGTCCTAGGATCATTTCTTCCACCTTGTCCCCATATTTCAGGCCAAGCAGGAACAGCGCCAGGCCAAACACCGCAACGGGAACCATCACCCAGGGAGACATTCCCAGGGTCGCGCCGCCCAGGGCGCTGGCAAAGAGCAGCCCCCATGGCCGGGCCAGCAGGACAATCAGGGTAAAACGGCGAAAGGACATGCTGGTAAGGCCGGCCAAAATACAAAGCATATCGTCGGGAAAGAAGGGAAAAAGGAACGCCAGTGTCAAAAAGGCAGAAGCCTTGGCATGCAGAATGCCTTGATACTTCTCCGACAGCTTTTGACTGACAATCCGGTCGGCAAAGTCCCGGCCCAATACCCGGGCCAGCCAGAATACCAGCAGAGACCCGGTCACCACTGCCGCAAAGGTGAGCAAAAAGGCGGGCCAGGTACCAAACAGAACACCCCCCGCAGCAGCTGTAATGTTGCTGGGAATAGGGGCCAGCACCACAGACAGAAACTGTACCAGAAAGAACAGCAGGTGGGAATACGGGGTGAAGCGGTCGATATAGGCCCGCAGGGCGTCCAGAGATTGCACCGCCTGGAAAAATCCGCTGCTGTATAAAAACCATCCGCCCCCCGCCAACAGCAGCAGGGCGGCCGCAAAACCGGCAGCCTTTTGTCTGTTTTTCGTAAAAACACCCCCATTGTTTTCATCGGGGGATATTTTAGCACAGATCGGCAAAAAATGCGACAAAAAACTCCTTAAAATTTCATAAACAAATTGTAAAGCCCGCTCCATAAAGAAGCGGGCTTTCAACATTCGCCTTATTCCTCGGCCATAGCCTTGGCGGCGGCGATGGCCTTCTCCTGGGCAGCAGGGGGGCAGTCCTCGTAGCGGACAAAGTGGAAGGTATAGGAACCACGGGACTGGGTCATGGCCCGCAGGTCGATGGCGTAGCTGGTCATCTCGGCCATGGGAACCTCGGCCTCGATGACCTGGTCGCCGTCGCCGGTGGGGTTCATGCCCATCACGCGGCCCCGGCGCTTGTTCAAGTCACCGATGACGTCGCCCATGTAGCTGTCGGGCACGGTAACCTTCAGCTCGCCCACAGGCTCCAGCAGCACGGGGTTGGCCTCGGGCATAGCGGCCTTGTAGGCCAACTGTGCGGCGGTCTTGAAGGCAATTTCAGAGGAGTCCACCGGGTGGTAGCTTCCGTCATACAGCACAGCCTTCAGGTTGACCACGGGGTAGCCGGCCAGGGGGCCGTGGACGCAGGCTTCACGCAGGCCCTTCTCCACGGCGGGGAAGAAGTTCTTAGGCACAGAGCCGCCGAAGACCTCCTCGGCAAAGACCATCTGCTCCTCCTCCAGGTTGGGCTCGAAGCGAATCCACACGTCGCCGAACTGGCCGGAGCCGCCGGTCTGCTTCTTATGCCGCCCCTGCTTCTGCACGGTCTTGCGGATCTTCTCCCGGTAGGGCACCCGGGTCTCGCTCAGCTCCGTCTCCACATTGAAGCGGCTCTTCAGCTTGGCCACCAGCACGTCGATCTGGATATCGCCGGAGCCGGTGAGCACCATCTGATGGGTCTCGCCGTTGTTCACCAGAGTGAAGGAGGGGTCCTCCTCGTTGAGACGGTTCAGGCCCTGGGCCACCTTGTCCTCCTGGCCCCGGGTCTTGGGGGCAATGGCCACGGAGTAGCAGGGCTCGGCGAAGGGGATCTGCTTCAGGGACACCACCTTGCGGCTGTCACACAGGGTGTCTCCCGTCTTGACCTTGTCCATCTTGCCGATGGCGCCGATGTCGCCGCAGGTCAGCTCCTTGACCTCCTCGGCCTTCTTGCCCCGCATGACATACAGGCGGCCCAGCTTCTCGGCGGACCCGGTACGGGCGTTAATCAGGGAGAGGTCGGAGGTGATAACGCCGGAGAGGACCTTGATGTAGGAGTACTTGCCGTACTGGTCGGAGACGGTCTTGAACACGAAGGCGGTGGGCACGCCGCCGGGGGAGACCACGAACTCCTCGGTCTCGCCATCCTGGCGGGTGGCCTTGTGGTAGTTGCCCTCCATGGGGGTGGGCAGCAGCTCCACGATGTAGTCCATCAGCATCAGGGAGCCCATGCAGTTAACGGCGGAGCCGCACAGCACGGGGAACATGGACAGCTCCCGCACGCCCTGGCGCAGGCCCTGGATCATCTCGGCATAAGTGAAGTCCTCTCCGTCGAAGAACTTATTCATAAACTCCTCGCTGGTCTCGGCCACCGACTCCTTCAGCGCGTCGTTGAACTCGTCAATCACGCCGGCCTTGCCCTCGGGCAGTTCAATCTCCACCCGCTGAAGCTTCTGCATCTCATAGGCCCGCTTGTTCAGCACGTCGATGATACCGGTAACCTTCTTGTTGTCGTCCCAGATGGGCACCACCAGGGGGGCGATCTTGTTGCCATACTTCTCCCGCAGGGCCTCAAAGGTGGCGTTGTAGTCGGAGTTGTCCTCGTCGGTCTTGGAGATATAGATAAAGCGGGGCATGTTCCGCTCCTCACAGTATTTCCATGCCTTCTCCAGGCCCACGGAGATACCGTCCTTGGCGGAGCAGACGATGATAGCGGCGTCGGCGGCCCGGAGGGCCTCCATCACCTCGCCGGAGAAATCGAAGCCGCCCGGGGTGTCCAGCACGTTGATCTTGCAGCCCTTGAACTCAATGGGGGCCACGGCCAGGGAAATGGAAATCTGGCGCTTGACCTCCTCGGGGTCGTAGTCGCAGACAGTGTTGCCGTCGGTGGCCTTGCCCATACGGTCGATGGCCTTGGTCATGTACAGCAGGCTCTCAGCCAGGGCGGTCTTGCCGCTGCCGCCATGTCCGATGAGGGCCACGTTGCGGATGTTTTGTACAGAATAGCTCATAGTTGGTTCCACTCCTTATCGTTTGGTATCGCCCTGGACAAAGCCCGATACAAGGGCGTTACACGCTGTTAGTCATTATACACTAAAAGCTCTTTCCTGACAACTGTTTTTTTGAGGGATTTTGGTTTCAATAAAAAAGCAGGGGCCGCCCAGGGGGGCGGCCCGCAAAATATCGGTGTGGTCGGTGGACGGAGCGGGCCGCCGAGGGCGGCGGTCCCTACTCCGTCTCGTCCAGAATAATAATCAGACAGTGGTCGTTGGTCTCCGGGCCGGACTCCCGGGACACATTGATCCCCTGCGTCAGGGCCAGCTGTTCCAGCTGCTCCATCAGCTCCACCGAAACCGTCAGGCCGACCGGAGAAACAAAGGTCTCCGGGGGAATCAGTTCCCAGCCCCCCTCGGGCATGCGGTCCAGGGTCAGAACGAACTCCGCATAGGCCATATCCGGGACAGCCTTCTGCCTGTTGTCCTTCACACTGTCCGCCGCGGAATCGCGCTCTATCCCCGCCGTCCCTGCGGACGTATCCGTCTCAGGCGCGGCATAGGCGGCAATCTGGGGGGCGTCTTCCGTCTCCGGGTCGGCCAGGGCGGCGTTCACCCGGGGGCTGTCCCCGTCCCTGCTCAGGGACTCCTGGGCAGAGATATCCGCGTATTCCTCCACAACATCCCGGTTGAAGCTGCGGGTCGTCAGCATCCACTTATCCTGCTCCTGGTGTTGGGAAACTCCATACAGCCCCGCCACCAGCACCAGACAGGCGGCCAGCCCGGCCAGCGCCCGGACCTGGGGCCGCTTGAACAGGGGGATCACCTTGGGCTTTTCCTCCGCCCGAATGCGGTCCAGCACACCCTGGGCGAAGCCCTCGGGGGCGGGGACCTCCTCCAAATGGGCAAAGGCCTCCCGGGCCTCCTCCATCTGCTCCCAGACAATCCGGCATTGGGCACAGCCGACAAGGTGCAGCTCCACCTCCTCCGCCTCATCCCGGGTCAACTCCCGGTCCACGCGGGCGGAGAGCAGCTCATAATACCGGTCACAGGCCACGGGCTTCACCCCCTTTCTTCCTTCTTTACCGGTTTAGACGGCATCTTCCAAAAAAAGTTCCCGTCCTCCAGCAAAATTTTTCGCAGATTCATCCGGGCCCGGGCAATGCGGGACTTCACCGTCCCCAAATCCAGGTCCAGCTTTTCCCCAATCTCCTGGTAGCTCAGCCCGGACAGCTCACGGAGCACCAGAATCTCCCGCTGCCAGTCGGGCAGCCGGTCCAGCCCTTGGGCCAGGGCCCGCCCCCGCTCCGACTGTTCCAGCAACCGCTGAGGGTCCTGCTCCCAAAGAAAGGGCTCTGCCCAGCCGCTGTCCGGGTCGTCCAGCGACACCGACGGCTCCACCGCCTCCCGCCGCTTTTTCTTCCGCAGGTAGTCGATACACACGTTTGTGGTCAACCGGTACAGCCAGGTGGAGAAGAAGCTCCCGCCCCGAAAGGCGGGCAACCCTTGCCACGCCTTGACAAAGGCCTCCTGGGCCAGGTCCGCTGCCTCCTCCCGGTCACCCACCAGCCGCAGGGCCAGGGAAAAGACCTTATTCTGATTGTCCAGCACCAGCTGCTCAAAGGCGTCACAGTCCCCCTGTTTCGCCTTCTCCACCAGCTCCCGGTCGGTCACGGCGTTCCACCTCCTCTTATTTGATATCCCGTTCCATCCTGTAGTGGAGCGGCCTCCGTGCCGACCCACCGAATTGTAAATACGGAAGAGCGGGGCGGCGCAGAGGCCGCCCCCTACGGTCGCTTCTTAATTCAGCACAAATCCCGCTTAATCCCCTTGGTCACCCGGTAGACGTCCTCCAGGGTGGTGATTTTCACAATCTGCTCCTTATAGTACCCCGCGTGGGGGACCCCCTTCAGATACCAGGCGTACTGTTTCCTGGCCTCCAGGCAGGCGATCTTCTCCCCCTTATTTTTGGCCGCCATCTCAAATTGACGGACGGCGGTGTCGCACCGCTCGGCCAGAGGGGGCAGCTCCGGGATAGGTTCGCCGTTCAGGGCCGCCCGGCACTGGGCAAATAGCCAGGGATTGCCGAACACCCCCCGGCCAATCATGGCCATGTCCGCCCCGGTGTATTTCAGGATGCGGGGGGCGTCCTCCCCCTTGAACACGTCCCCGTTGGCAATCACTGGTATTTTTACCGCCTTCTTCACTTCCCGAATCCAGTCCCAGTTGGCGGTCCCGGCGTACATCTGCACCTTGGTCCGGCCGTGGACGGCCACCGCCGCCACCCCGGCTTCCTCCATGGCCCTGGCGAACTCCACGCAGTTGATGGACCCCTTGTCCCAGCCCAGGCGGAATTTTACCGTCACCGGACACTTTGCCCCCCGAATGACCGCCTGGGCCACTTTGACGGCCAGGTCGGGATTTTTCATCAGGCCGGAGCCATCCCCGGAGTTGGCCACCTTGGGGACGGGACAGCCCATGTTGATGTCGATGATGT